>NZ_JBRJGQ010000027.1:0-23584 GCF_053628575.1 Roseovarius sp. MBR-51 | reverse complement strand
GGGCCACCGGCTTTCAGCAATTTGCGGCGCTTGCAGCATAATTGCGTCCAGCAATCGCCCGTTCTCGGGTCAATAGATTTCTTGCGACAGAACCCAAGGAAGAACTCCCGGAAACTTTGCGACAGAACCGCTGACCGGCGTCAAGGATTGGGTGCAGGGCCGGATCGCGGCTCAACCTGATCTGACGATCGACGAGTTGACGGCGGAACTGGCCGCGGACCACGGGCTGAGAGTGCATCGTTCGTCGGTCGGACGGCTGCTTCATCGACTCGGGCTGTCACACAAAAAAAGACCTGCAAGCACTTGAACAGAAGCGCAAGGATGTCGCCGACCTGCGCCGCATTTGGATCGCAAAGCGCCAGCCCTTCATGGCCAACCATCTGGAAAGACTGGCCTTCATCGACGAGACCTCGGTCAAGACCAACATGGCCAAGACAACGGGGTGGGCCCCGCGCGGGCAACGCCTGGTCGATCACGCACCGTTCGGACATTGGCGCACGCAAACGTTTATCGGAGCCCTTCGCCATGACCGGTTGGACGCCCCGTGGGTTATCAGCGGGGCGATGAACAGCGAAATGTTTGATCTCTATGTAGCAACCCAACTGGTGCCAACACTTCGACACGGCGACGTGGTCATCCTGGACAACCTGTCCAGTCACCGAAGCCCCGGTGCCGCCCGAGCGTTGCAGGAAATCGGTGCGTGGTTCTTGTTTCTGCCGCCCTATAGCCCCGATCTCAATCCCATCGAAATGGCATTCTCAAAGCTCAAGGCGCTGATCAGAAAGGCTGCGGCGCGAACCTATGATGACCTTTGGCAGGCCGTCGGGCATGTCTGCAATCTGTTCAGCGATGAAGAATGCTACAACTTCTTCAAAGCTGCCGGATACCAAACCGATTAAACGCGACACGCTCTAGACGCGTCTGAACCGCGCCGACTCATTCCCCGGTGAACTTCGCCTGGCGTTTTTCCAGGAAGGCGCCAATGCCCTCGCGGCGGTCTTTGGTTTCGTAGATCGTCGACACAAGGAAGCTCTCGTAATCCAGCGCCGAGGTCATATCCATCTGAAGCCCCGTGTGGACGGTATGCTTGATATACGCCAGGCTCTGCGGCGCACGCGTCGCATAATGTTCGACCCGTTCCTTGGCGATTTCCAGCGCCTTCCCTTTGGGCGCCAGCTTATTGATCAGCCCGATGCGATAGGCTGTTTCGGCATCCACTGGATCGGCGTCAAACATGATCTCGAGCGCATTGGCCGGACCGACCAGCCGCGGCAGCCGTTGGGTGCCGCCCGCACCGGCCACCGTGCCGATGCGCGCCGAGGTGAGTGCAAAGCTCGAACCTTCGGCTGCGATGCGGATATCCAGCGCCAGCGCCAGCTCGAACCCGCCGGTCATGCAAAACCCTTCGACCGCTGCGATCGTCGGCAGGTTGTTTTCCTCAAAAGCACGACAGGTGCGGTGCCATTTGCGGAGGTATTTCAGCGTATCGGCGGGACAGGTCAGCGCCTGAGCTTCGTTGAGATCGGCACCGGCAGAGAAGAAGGCGTCGCCACCTGTGACGATGATGCCGCGCATATTGCTGTCATCCTCGGCCTCGGCCGCTGCGGCCATCAATTCGTCCATGACATGCGTGCTGATCGCGTTACGCTTGTCCGGGCGGTTGAGGGTGATGACGAAAGCAGGACCGGATTTCTCGGTCTTGATCAGTTTGTAGTCCAAAGTGTGACTCCTTGCGAATGAAATGGTTGAGCCGATATCGCGACAGGTCGTCAGAACGAGCGCGGCATCCCCAGATTGTTTTCACCAATATCCGACAGCAGCATATTCGTTCCCTGCGGCGCCATTTGCATGATCCGCACATCGCGCCATTTGCGTTCAACGTCGTATTCGCGGGCAAAGGCAAAACCGCCATGAGTGGTGAAACAGGCATCCGCCATATTCCATGCCGCCTCGCAGGCCATATGCTTGGCCATGCTTGCCGTGGCCCCGGGCCGCTTCCCGGCGTCATAAATCGCAGCCGCCTTGTTGCCGATCAACTTGGCACCTTGCACCTCGACATAGGCTTTGGATATGGGGAACTGGATGCCCTGATTGTAACTGATTGGACGGCCGAATACGATGCGCTCATTGGCATAGCTCACCGCCTTTTCCGAGAAGAAATCGGAATCCCCCGAAGCACAGGCCGCACAGAGAATGCACTCGATCTCGGCCAGTTCGCGGTAATAGTCATAGCCTTTGCCAGCCTCGCCAATAACCGCGTCGGCAGGCAGCTCCAGGTCGTTGAACACCAGATTTTCACTGTTCGAGTTGATCATTGCATCAATCAGTTCGGCGGACATGCCGTTTTCCCGGGCTTTCGGTATATCCACCAGGAAAGCTGTCAGCCCGTCGCAGGGGTCGCCGCCCTCGGGCGCTTCGGAGGTGCGCGCCAGAAGCAGCATGATATCTGTGTGGCGTGCGTTGTTGACCCAGTGCTTGGTTCCGTTGATGACCCAGTGATCTCCGCGTTTCTCGGCACGCGTCTGCATCGCGGCCAGGTCACTACCCGACTCGTCTTCGCTGATCGCCGCCGCCAGAAACCGGGTTTCGCCGGCCGCGATACGGGGCAGGAATTCGTTCTTTTGCGCCTCGCTTCCGTGCTTTCCCAGGATGGTCGGCAAGAACATTTGACCAAGGACGCAAGAGGCGTTGCAAGGGGTTGAGTGGATCGTCTCCAGGATGACAGCCGCCACCCGCAGCGGAAGATCGGCACCGCCGAAATCTTCCTCGATCAGAGCTGCGAAGAACCCAGAGGAAATGATGGCATCGGCGAAGTCCGTCGGGTATCTCTGATCGGGTGGATTGTCTTCCAGCTTGCGCCAGTATTCCGGCGGAAAATCACTGCAAAGCGCTCGGAGAGGATCGCGGAACTCGTTGTAATCGTTGGTGTCGATCCGCATTTTCAGCAAAGTTTCAGTCATAAATCCATCCCTGCAATCAATACGAACGTGGCAGGCCAAGCACATGCTGGCCAACGAAGTTCAGAACCATGTTCGGCGAAATGGGCGAATTGCGCGCGGTGCGGGATTCACGCCACTTCCGCTGGATCGATGAGGATTTCGCCAGACCGGCGGCGCCAAAGACATTTAGCGCCACCTGCGCACAGGCCCAGACCGCCTCGCCCGAGAGAATCTTGCTCATGTTCGCCTCGGCACCGCATTTCATTCCCGCGTCGAACATCGCCGCAGCCTTGCGCACCATCAGGTCCGCAGTCTCAAGCTGGGCATAGGCCTGGACGATCGCAAACTGTATCGCCTGGTTGGACGACAGCGCCTTGCCAAAAAGGTTGCGCTCGTTAGCGTGCTTGATCGTGAGATCGAGCAGATAGCGCCCATTGCCGATGGTCTCGCTCGAAACCAGGCACCGCTCGGCATTCATCCCGTCGAGAATATAGCGGAAGCCTTTGCCCTCTTCGCCAACCAGGCTGTCTTCGGGAATCCAGACGTCATCGAAGAAGATTTCGGTGGTGTTATGATTGATCATCGCGTCAATCGGCTTGATCACCATGCCGTTTTCCTTGGCCTTTGCCATATCGACCAGGAATACGGAAACACCCTGTGCGCGCTTTTCAACCTGATCGGCAGGCGTTGTTCGCGCCAAAAGCAGCATCAGGTCGGAATGCGCGGCGCGGCTGATCCAGACCTTCTGGCCCTTGATGAGATAACCGCCGTCAACCTTTTCGGCCCGGGTCTTGAGCTGAGTGGTGTCCGATCCGGTCGTCGGTTCGGTCACACCAAAGGCTTGCAGCCGCAATTCGCCCTTGGCGATCTTGGGCAGGTACTTCTGTTTCTGCTCGGCACTGCCGTGGCGCAAAACGGTGCCCATCGTGTACATCTGCGCGTGGCACGGGCCGGCGGTGCAGCCCTCAGCATGGATGGTTTCGAGGATCGCCGCCCCACCCCGCACTGGCAGGCCCAGCCCGCCATATTCGGTCGGGATAAGGGCCGAAAGAAAGCCGGTCTCGGTCAGCGCATTGACGAATTCGCTCGGATAGCTGCCCGATGGGGGCTGGTTTTCCAGGTGTTCCCAATAGGATGGCGGGTAATTCTTGCAGACTTTTGCTACGCCCTCCCGCAACTCGGGATAATCGTCACCCAGATCGAACTCTATGGTCATTTCGCTCATCGCTTGCTCCTGCACTGCGACTTCAGGCTGCCGACGCAAAGGGGAACCCCTTCGGCGCTCCAGCCTTTTCATATGTTCCGTGAAGCGGCTCGTCGGGAAGGTTCCGAGCGATGATTTCCCGCACCGGAAGCAACTTTTCCAGGTCGATCCCGGTGTTCAGCCCCGCACCCTCAAGCAGGAACAC
Source organism: Roseovarius sp. MBR-51 (assembly GCF_053628575.1). Classification (NCBI taxonomy): domain Bacteria; kingdom Pseudomonadati; phylum Pseudomonadota; class Alphaproteobacteria; order Rhodobacterales; family Roseobacteraceae; genus Roseovarius; species Roseovarius sp. MBR-51. The sequence continues at coordinate 19,236 of NZ_JBRJGQ010000027.1, read as the reverse complement.
AAGGTCTTCCATCACGATATTTCCGGTGGCGTTTGGGGCGAAGGGGCAACCGCCAAGCCCGGCCAGCGAGGCATCGAAACGGCGGCATCCGGCTTCGAGCGCGGCATAGACATTGGCCAGGCCCAGCCCGCGCGTGTCGTGAAAATGCGCGCCCACCAGAACATCATCGCCAAACTCCGCGATGATCCGGCTGAACAGCTGCTTCACATCGCGGGGGTTTCCGTATCCTACGGTGTCGGCGATCATCACCTCATCGACACCCGCCCCGACGAAACGCTCGACCGCCTTCAGCACGTTCTTTTGCGGCACATAGCCTTCGATCGAACAGCCGAAGGAGGTGGCGAAACCGGCCGCCAGTTTGAACCTCTTGCCTCCCGGTTGGCTGTCGCGCAGATCGCGCACACGCTCAAATTCGGCAAAGGCCTGTTCGGTGCTGCGCCGTCCGTTTGACAGGCTGTGGCTCTCAGAAACCGAGTTCATGAAGTCAATCTCATGTACCCCAACCTTCAGGGCGACCTCGGCGCCTTTCAGATTGGGCGTCAACGCCGAAACCCATAGCCCGTTCACCTCTAGCGCGGCGGTAGCCACTTTGGCGGCGTCGGAAAACTGCGGCAACAGCTTGGGCGGGACAAAGGAACAGACCTGCATGTTTGGCATGCCCGCCGCCGCTTCTTTGCGGATCCAGCGGATCTTTTCCGATGTGGGCACAAAAGTCTTCAGGCTTTGAATCCCGTCGCGCAGGCCGACCTCGCGGCACACGACATCGGTTTCTCGCTCTGTCATGGCCTATTTTCCCTTAAAATTTGCTTTGCGCTTTTCGTTGAACGCGCGCACGCCTTCCAGCCGGTCCTCTGTTGTGACCAGCCGGTTATAGGCTTCGATTTCAAAGGCATAACCGTTTTTCAAATCAACTTGCGTGGCCACGTTCATCGACTTTTTAGCCTGATAGATCGCCAGCGGCGCATTGTTGCAGATGGTGCGTGCGGTATCCAGCACCTCTTCCATCAGCTTGTCATCGTCGCAGACCTTATTGACCACGCCCCAGTCACATGCCTCTTCGGCGCTGAAGGGTTTGCCGGTCAGGATAATTTCCTTAGCCCTGCGGATACCAACTGCGCGCGGCAGGTTCTGGGTACCCATGCCGCCGGGAATAATCCCCAGCTTGATCTCGGTCAGCGCGAAACGCGCGCGACGGGCAGCATAGGCGAAATCGCAGGTCACAACAGTTTCCAGACCGCCACCAAAGGCCGCCCCGTTTACAGCTGCGATGACCGGCACCGGGCAATCGAGTAGCGCGATGCGGCATTTCTCGAACAGGGCATGCTGCTGTTGCCATTGTTCATCGGTCATGTTGTTGCGTTCTTTCAGATCGCCACCGGCGTTGAAGATCTTGTCGCCGGCACCAGTCAGCACTATGCAGCGAACCTTCTGCTGGTCGATATAGAGCCCGGTCCACAACTCCAGCAATTCGCGCCCCATCTGCGTGTTGGTGGAATTGCCAGCCTCGGGGCGGTCGAAAGTCACCACAAGAAGGTGATCTTCCACCAGTTCCACCTTCATTGTCTCGAACGTAAAGGGAGTCTTGAAAGTGCCGGTCATGCTGCTCCGCTCATGTCGTTCACATCGTGCGTCCGTCCGGTTTTCTCCGACGGATCATGCGATCCTCAAAGAAACCCGGCTGGTTACAGGCATGAGTATCATCCTTGGACTCACGAGTCTATGAAATTTTGAAATGCGTTCCAAAAATGAGAATTTGGTTGAAAAGCACGCAACTGAGGTACATCGCGCGATGTATCGCTCGAATAAATGGCCGTTATAGTGAAATCTTGATGTCGTCGGGTCGTGCGATCAGGAATTACCCAAGTGGCGCGACAGCCGTCGGGCACTGGCCATCAGGTGGTCGGCAATCTCGTCTCTCTTGTCGAGGATCCGGACCTCAGGACCGGCAACCGAAATGCAGTAGTTGCATTCTCCATTAATGTCGAAGACAGGCGCAGCGATGCCCGCGGCACCCTCTAGTCGTGTCCCCGCAGACCAAGCATAACCGGCGGCGCGGATATCCTCCAGCTCCCGGTCAAAATTGTCCGGTGCAGGTGTATCTCTCAATGCGTCTGCGATATTCAGTTTTGGCTGAAATGCCATGAATACGCGACCAACCGCACCACTGTTGAGTTTGACAACCTCGCCAACGCGTACGATTGAGCGCAGCCGTGATGAGCTCTCCATCACGTCCAAGACCAAGCGTTCGTTACCGTCCAGCAAGCTCAACGAAACCGTTTCACCGAACGCCTCCAACAACGCGCGCAGTTCCGGCCGGGCCACGTCGCGGATTCCGAGTGTGGTAGGAACCAGATTTCCAAGCCGGAAAACCTTGAGAGACATGCAATAGCTTTGGTCATCAAGATGATGAATATAGCCGATTTCCACCAGCGTATTGAGCAGCCTGAAGACCGTGGACTTCGGCAGGTCGAGTTTCTGGCTGATCTGGTGCAACGTGAGGTTCTTGCTGTGCTCGCTGAAGCAATCAAAAACCGCGAAGGCCCGGACAACTGATCGAATTGACATTTCTTTCCTACCTTCCACTATCCCTTATGAAAAGGGTTCTGGTTTAGCGAAGGCCAGCCTCAGTCGTTCCGAAACGCCACAAACCCGGCCATTACGGTCGCAATAAACGCCATCACGGCCAGAAACAAGAATACATAACTGAAACTTCCGGTGAACTGCAAAATAAGCGATCCTACGCTCGGGCCCACCCATGCCCCGGAAAAGAAAAAGCCGAGCGTGCCACCCATCGTTTCCGCAATCTTATTCTGATCCGCCCGCCTGACGACATTTGCGATGACAATTCCCGACCAGCCAAACGTCGCAAGTCCGAGTACGGACATCGTGCAAAAAACCAGCCACTGCGGCCATTGCGAATCAGCTGCTGAAAAGACCAGGACCGTGAGTGTTGTGAGAGCCCCCATGGCAGTCACCACCATCAGGGAATTCCGCGTTCGGTCGGCCTGCCATCCCCAGAAGATGCGACTGCCGACAGCCAGAATATTGATCAACGACAAGGCCAAACCGCCCTGTGTCATCGTAAGGCCCACATCCTCTACAACGAAGAGCACCAAGAAAGCCAGCACGCCGACCTGTACCACGCTGAGGCAGAAGCCTGTGAGGCAAAGTGTGAGGAGCTTCCTGTTCAGGATGATCAGCCGCAGTCCGGCCCAGGGCGCGGAAATGGGCGTCTTCGGATCCGCCTGGTCATCCCAGTGAGGCCGCAGATGGTTTATTGCTATGGCTAAAAGGATGGAAAAAATCGCCAACCCATAAAAGGCCCATTGCCATACCAGTATGCTTGCAAGCACTGGCCCCAGAACCCCCGCGATAACGGCCCCGAGGGCCGTGCTCGACTGACGGAAGGAAAAGAGGAAGTTCAAGCGTTCTTGGCTCCCGAAACGAGACAACAGAACCGAGGACGCCGGATGCGACATGCCGTAGCAAAAGCCGATCAAAACCGATCCGGCCGTCACCACAATCGTGTTGGGAACCGTGTACAGAAGGCATCCGACTCCGCTCAAGGTCAGCCCCGCTTGCAACACGCGGCAAGGACCGAACCTGCTGACAACGCCGCCGGCAATCAGTGAGGACAAACCGCCAACGCCGAACACGAGCGCAACCTGATACCCGATGAAGGCCGCGCTAACGCCAAGTGTTTCCTTGGTGGCAACCGCTAGGGCAGGGACCAGATAGCCGCTCGCAGCCGACACCGCGCCGACAAAGGTGGTAGCGATAAGCACGAAAACGATATGGACCTGCCACCGTCCGCTTCCGGTCTGAACGTTCTGGTCTATCACGCCACTCGCCGGGCCGGGCAGCAATCTGCTCTGTGCCGCACAACACTGATGCGGCGGGTGGCGCTGTCTGGCTCAGCCATGCGCCATCAGAAGGCCGTAGGCAGACACATGGCCAATGCCGGGATGACGCCAGCCAAACGCGCGGTCGTGGTCATGCTCGTGTCGATGGTGCCCAAAGACGCCGTCTGGGGAACCTCCTTGTCACGATACAACTGCCCGCAATCGTAAAACTCGCTATCCGAACCGTCCGCAGAGCATTGCGCGAACTGAACAGCGTTCTGCGTTGCAAGATTCTTCGCCGGAAGCTGAGTGGTAAATCGCAGCGTCTTTGCGTCCACTGCCGAAGCCGTAACGCCGACCGCCAGAACCATGACACAGGCTGACGCAGTGACTCTGGATGTTCTACTCGTTGTCAAATTTTTCTTCCCCAAAATATCCTTCAACATAAAGGAAATTTAGTCCCGGCAATGGTTTCAAAGTGCCTCAACTCCCAATTCTTCCACTGTTGACCCGTTCTGTCTAGCACGTTTCCATGGCCTCCGTCTACATTTTCGAAATGCATTTCAGTAACGGAACATTCTGCGGTCTGTGTTCCTTTTTTGGTGAGATCTGCCCCAGGGGTTTCGGCGGCTGATGCACCTGATTACGCTCGTCAGAAAGGTTCCGTCACAGGAGCCTCTTCACGCGCGCTCAACTCCCGGGCATTCTGTGCGGGTGTTGTCATGACCGCGAGTGTGAGGCACTGCGCGACCTCACTACGTGAATATTTCGCCTGCATGTTCGTACAAAGATCGATTTGGCAATGGAAATCGACTAACCGGACCAAATTAACATAAGACATGCTTTGCCCTAACTCCCTTGGTAAACCCCCATTTTTAATGGGGCTCAGGTGTAAACGGCGAAGCAATACTCGGCCATCCCGAGAGCCCTTCGCATCGGTCAGGATGCGCTCAAGGTCGTCGGTCAGTTCTGTCCGCAGCGGATCGAGCAGCCGCGGATCCGATGCTGCGGCCGCGAGTATTGCCATGGACAGGTCATCGTCCACGTCTTGAGATTGCAAAAAAGTTTCCAGATGCCCGCGCAGAGTGCGGCCCGGGTGCCCTTCCGGCACATTCGCGAGCAACTCTCGGTGCGCGGCCAACATCTGATCCAAAAGCCCGGAAAGCAAAGCTCTCTTCGTCGGAAAGTTGTAAAGCACGCCGCCCTTGCTGAGGCCCGCTTCCTTTGCGACCGCCTCGATCGTTATCTTTCCCGCCCCCTCACGCGCAGCGATCGCGCGTGCCGCCTCGAGAATTTTCGGAGACGCGTTTCTGGATCCCGCTGGCTGCCTTTGGTCATTCACAACTGTACCGTCCGGTCGGTTTATACTGCGATGGGAGGTAGTCCGTGGCAGCATGAAGGTCAAGGTTTGGGCAAGACTGCTTTGTAGAGGGGCGCTGCCGCGTTTGCAAAACCACGTGGATGCGTGCGTTTAGCCCCCTTGTGCTAGGCACCACTCGCTGCGTAGATCCCAAGAAACGCGTCAACCGCCCTTTCGGAATGCTCAGATGCATCGATCGGCTGGTCGACGGCTAACAGTCGCGGCATGATGATGCCGGAGACTGAAAGATGAATAAACTGACTTGCAGCGCTTTGAGCGTCGTGCACTTTCAATGATCTCGCCTCGTGCAGACCTTGAAGGACTTGCCCGACAATTCTGGTGGCCCGCCTGGGTCCTGCTTCCATATATATTTCGCCTGCCTCGGGCAGTACCGCAACGGCGCCGATGCAAGTACGCAAAAGGCGAATGTAGTCATCATCCAACACCAGTCGGATCATGCGCCGCGAGAGTTCTTTCAGAATAACTCGCGGTTCGTCGCCGCTTGAAAGAAGCGGTCGGGAAATCTCGGCCGAGAGCCTGTCACATTCGGCTTGCACAACACGCAGAAAAAGCATGTTCTTGCTCGGGGAATGGGCGTAAAGCGTCGCCTTGGACACCTTGGCTTCTTCGGCAATTGCATCGACGCTGGTGCCTTCGAAGCCACATCTCAGAAAGACGGTCTTGGCTCCGCGTATAACATCGGCAGCTTTACTCTGCCTCATGCCAATCACCTGATGCGAAACCGTGATATCGAACACGTTGTGTCAATTGTCAGACCATACTCAAAGCTTGCTCATCCGCGCATTTGCCGGGTTGGTACATTCAAATAGCCCCTAATTCATCGTCTACAAAAACACCCTCATCCTTCCATCGTTCCGCGATATGTCCCAGTGTGTCCAGAACGCCTCGCAGATCGTTGCCACGCGACGTCAAGCCATAGGTGACTGCGGGCGGAATTGTCTCCGCCTGTTCGCGCCAGATGACTCCGGCACCTTGAAGCATCCGCAGGCGTTCAGTCAGCATCAGGGTTATTCCGGGCTCGGCACGTTTCAGCGCACCGAACCTTTGCGGCCCCTTATCGGTCAGGACCTAGATGATATAGGTCGTCCACGGCCCCATGAGCAGACGCAGGATCGAGTCCATTGGACACTGTGGCGGGGTCTTGGGCATCGGTGTTCACGCGCCTCAAGATCGGTTACTTTTCGGTGCCTACTTTAATATGCGTCATAGATCAACTATTCCGAAATTGTCAAACGGCACCCGGAGATGTCCTGCAAACCCGGACAGACGGACAGACAGACATGACCCGCATGCCAACCCTTTTCATTCCTCACGGGGGCGGCGGGCATGATCCCTACAACTGCGGTCATGGTCCACGCGCCAGGGGAGTCCACGCGCCAGGGGAGAAAACGGAAATCGACACCGTTCTGGGGCTTTTGCGCCTGTCTTATGAGTTTGCGTGCGGGAAACCCGGGCGGGTCGACAACGTCGTTCTCTAGCGGGATGACCCGAACAGCATCCGTTGCGGGCACGGGAAAGTTCCAAGGCAGGGCCGAAGGGCAAGACCTGTCCAATCGCCCAAGACGGGCCGATTGACGCGTTTACAAGATCGCAAGCATGATGTTTAGTCTCGAAATCTTTGACCGATCAATGAGTTCACGAAAATCCGTCTCACAACAGCAATCGGGCCCGACATGAAAAACACCAGATACCTTCTCTTCGCAGCGATTGTCCTGGCCGCGGCGATATTGGGTTTCCTGGCCTGGCAGGGCAGCGGCAAAGGCGCCGTCCCCGAGGGGTTCGCCCGCGGCAACGGGCGCGTCGAAGCGGTCGAGATCGATGTGGCCTCGAAGCTTCCCGGACGGATTGAGACGATTCTGGTGCGGGAGGGCGAGCTCGTCGAGAAGGGGCAACCACTGGCCGAGCTTGACACGCGTCAGTTGAAAGCCAACCGCCGTCAGGCCGAGGCGGAACTGCGCCGTGCCGAGATCGCGGTCGAGAACGCTCGACTGATGATCCAGCAGCGTCAGGCCGAAGTGCGCGCGGCCGAGGCGGTTCTGGCGCAGCAGGAATCGGCCCTCGATGCCGCGCAGCGCCAGTTCGCCCGCTCGGAGACGCTTGCGGAAAACAGTATCGCGTCCGAGCGGCAACTCGATATCGACCGCTCGAACGCGCTTGGCGCCGAGGCCGCGGTCGCCTCTGCCGAGGCGCGGCTTGCAGCGGCGCGGATCGGAGTGACCTCAGCCGAAGCGGCAGTGATCGGGGCCGAAGCAGCGGTGGCGGCGGCAACGGCGACGATCGAAGCGCTCGACGTGCAGATCGAGGACAGCACGCTGAAAGCGCCCCGGCCCGGCCGGGTGCAATACATCGTTGCACAGGCGGGCGAAGTGTTGGGCGCAGGCGGGCGCGTGATCAACATGATCGATCTCAACGACGTCTACATGACGTTCTTCCTGCAGACCGCTGCGGCGGGACGTGCCGGACTGGGGACCGACGCCCGCCTGATCCTCGACGCGGCACCGGGCATCGTCATCCCCGCCAAGGTCTCCTTTGTGTCGGACGTTGCACAATTCACCCCGAAAACGGTCGAGACCGAGATCGAACGCGAGAAGCTGATGTTCCGGGTCCGCGCCCGGATCGCGCCGGAGTTGCTGGAGAGGTATCTTGATTACATCAAGACCGGTCTGCCCGGCGTTGCCTGGGTTCGGCTCGATCCCGCGCTACCCTGGCCGGAGGTTGCTGACGGCAGGGTGTTGGAATGACGCATTCCCGGTCGGTGGTGCGGGCAGAGGGGCTCTCGCTTCTCTACGGCAAGGTCCGGGCGCTTGACGCGATCTCGGTCGACCTGCCGGCGGGCTGCATCGTCGGCCTGATCGGACCCGACGGGGTGGGTAAATCCAGCCTTCTCGCTCTGATCGCCGGAGCGAGAAAGATGCAGGAAGGCCAACTCGATGTTCTGGAGGGCGACATGCGTCGCGCGGGCCACCGTGCCCGGATCTGCCCGCAGATAGCCTATATGCCGCAGGGGCTGGGGCGCAATCTATATCCCACGCTGTCCGTGCGCGAGAATGTGGACTTCTTCGGGCGGCTGTTCGGCGAGAGCCGGGGCGAGCGCGACAGGCGGATTGCCGATCTGTTGGAGGCGACCGGTCTCGCGCCCTTTGCCGACCGCCCGGCGGCCAAGCTCTCGGGCGGCATGAAACAGAAGCTGGGCCTGTGCTGCGCGCTGATCCACGACCCCGATCTGCTGATCCTGGACGAGCCGACAACGGGCGTCGATCCGCTGTCGCGGCGCGAGTTCTGGGCCCTGATCGCGCGTATCCGCGCGACGCGACCGGGCATGAGCCTGATCGTCGCCAGTGCCTATCTGGAGGAGGCCGCCGGGTTCGATCACCTGGTCGCGATGGACGACGGCAGGGTGCTTGCCACCGGCAGTCCCGACGAGATCCTGAACCGCACCGTGGCCGCCAACCTTGACGAGGCCTTCATAGCGCTTCTTCCCAAGGAAATGCGCGCCCGGCACCACGATCTGATCGTCCCGCCGCGTGACCCCGCAGGACGCGACGGCTACGTTGTCGAGGCCGAAAACCTGACGGTCCGGTTCGGAGACTTCGAAGCGGTCAAGAACGTGAGCTTTCGCATCAAGAAAGGTGAGATATTCGGCTTTCTCGGGTCAAACGGGTGCGGCAAGACAACGACGATGAAGGCGCTGACCGGGCTGGTGGAACCTGCCGAAGGAACCACGCGGATCGACGGCCGAACCGTCGATGCACGCGACATGGCCACGCGCAAGCGCATCGGCTACATGACGCAATCCTTCTCGCTCTATTCCGAGCTGACGGTTCGTCAGAACCTTGATCTTCACGCGCGGCTTTTCGACATGGCACCCGCCGAGATCGCGCCGCGGATCGACGAGCTTGCGCAACGGTTCGATCTGGTGGAGGTTCTCGACAGCTTGCCGCTGCGACTGCCGCTCGGGATCCGTCAGAGGCTGTCGCTGGCCGTGGCGCTGATCCACCGCCCGGAGGTTCTGATCCTGGACGAGCCAACCTCGGGCGTCGATCCGGTGGCGCGCGACACCTTCTGGCAGGCGCTGGTGGATCTGTCCCGAAAGGACGGCGTGACGATCTTCATCTCCACCCACTACATGTCCGAGGCCACGCGCTGCGACAGGATTTCGCTGATGCATGAAGGCCGCGTGCTTGTCAGCGACACGCCCGAAGCCATCCGCGAAGCGGCCGGTGCGGCGACGCTGGACGATGCCTTTATCCATCACCTTGAACGGGCGCAGGGCGAGCGCGGCAATCCTGCGCCCACGGATCAGGTGGATCTCGGTGCCGAGGGGTCATCCGCGCCACAGCGGCGACAAGGACGCTTCAGCCTTGCCCGGCTGCTGAGTTTTTCCTGGCGCGAGTCGCTGGAACTGCGCCGTGATCCGATCCGCCTGACATTGGCAAGCGTCGGCAGCGTGATCCTGATGGTCGTGCTCGGATACGGCATTTCGATGGATGTGGAGGATCTCAAATTCGCGGTGCTCGACTTTGACCAGACCATCGCAAGCCAGTCCTATGTCAACAATCTGGCCGGGTCGCGCTACTTCGACGAACAGCCGCCGCTTGTCGACCACGCCGACATTGACCGGCGGATGCGCGCGGGCGAAATCAGCCTGGCACTGGAAATCCCGCCGGGTTTTGCGGCGGATGTCGAACGCGGACGCCCCGTTGAGATTGGGGCCTGGTTCGATGGTGCCATGCCGATGCGTGCGGACACGGTTCGCGGCTATGTTCAGGGGATGCACGTTCACTGGCTGACCGAACAGCTGCGACAGGTCTATGGCGAAGACGCTCTCGCCGGCAGCTACAGCCTGGAAATGCGCTATCGCTACAACCCCGATGTCGAAAGCCTGGCGGCCATGGTGCCCGCGGTGATCCCGCTCCTGCTGATGCTGATCCCGGCGATGCTTGCCGTCCTGTCCGTCGCGCGCGAGAAAGAGACAGGCTCCATCGTGAACCTCTATGTCACCCCGGCCTTGCGACTGGAATTCCTGCTGGGCAAGCAGGTGCCCTATATCGTTCTGGGCTTTATCAACTTTCTACTGCTGCTGTTGCTGGCGGTGTTTGTCTTCGGAGTCCCGGTCAAAGGCAGCCTTCTGGCGCTGTCGGCGGGGGCGCTGGTCTATGTCACCCTGTCCACGGGGCTTGGCCTGCTGATCTCGGCCTTCACCCGCAGCCAGGTCGCCGCGCTGTTCTTTACCTCGCTGGCCACCCTGATCCCGGCCACGCAATACGGCGGCATCATCGACCCGGTCTCATCGCTAGAAGGCATGGGTCGCGTGATCGGCGAGGTTTTCCCGACGAGCCATTTCGTCTCCATCTCGCGCGGGGTCTTTGCCAAGGCGCTGGACTTTGGCGATCTGGCCGGATCCTTCCTGCCGATGCTTCTGCTGGTGCCGGTGCTTGTGGTGCTTGGAGCATTTTTCGTGCGCAAGCAGGCGGCCTGAGCGATGCGAGCGCGGCATGTTCTGTATCTTGCGGTCAAGGAACTTCGCGGGCTGTTGCGCGATCCGCTGCTTCTCGCGCTGGTGTTCTATGCCTTCACCCTTGACATCTACACCCACGCCACCGCCATGCCCGAGACGCTGAACCGCGCCACGATCGGTATCGTGGATGAGGATGCCTCGCCCCTGTCCCGGCGGATTGCGGATGCGTTCCTGCCGCCCTATTTCGTGACGCCCGACCAGATCGACATGGCCGAGATGGACGCGCGCATGGATGCGGGCATAGATACGTTCTCGCTGGTCATCCCGCCTGATTTTCAGGGCGACCTGCTCGCGGGAGCACGCCCCGAGTTGCAGCTCAACGTCGATGCGACACGGGTCAGCCAGGCCTTCACCGGCGCGGGCTATGTCCAGGCGATCGTCGATCAGGAAATCACCGCTTGGACCGGACAGGAGGCCGTGGTGCCGGTCGATCTTGCGCTGCGCGCGCGCTTCAACCCGTCCCTGGACCCTCGCTGGTTTGGCGCGCTGACGGCGGTGATCAGCGCGGTGACCATGCTGTCGATCATCCTGTCGGGGGCCGCGCTGATCCGCGAGCGTGAGCATGGCACGGTCGAGCACCTTCTGGTCATGCCGGTCAGCGCGATCGAAATCATGACCAGCAAGGTGCTCAGCATGGGCGGTGTGGTGCTGCTGGCGGCGGGGCTGTCGCTGACCTTCATGGTTCAGGGGGTTCTGGGGGTGCCGGTGGCGGGATCGGTGACGCTGTTCCTGGTGGGCGCGGCGCTGCACCTGTTCGCCACCACCTCGCTGGGAATCCTTTTGGCAACGATCTCGGGCTCGATGCCGCAATTCGCCATGCTGCTGCTTCTGGTGCTGCTGCCGCTGGAAATCCTGTCGGGTGGGATGACCCCGCGGGAATCAATGCCCGAGGTGGTGCAATACGTGATGCTGGCGGCGCCCAATACCCATTTCATCGCGCTTGCACAGGCGGTGTTGTTTCGTGGCGCGGGGCTTGCGGTGGTCTGGCCGCAATTGCTGGCGCTGGCGGTGATCGGGTCGGCGATGTTCGCCTTCGCCTTGCGACGGTTCCGGGGCTTCCTGCGGTAACACGGCGTAATCACCTTCTGGCTACACCTCTTCAACCGTTGCAAAAAGCTCTGAATCCTCGACAGTCTTTTGTGCCAGAAGAAGGCTGCATTTCTGTCACTGTACCCTAATTAATCAGATTCTGCGGTTTCGGAGGGAGTGGGCAAAAGCTGGGGGTCACTGGACTGTGCTATCCTGAGTTCTTTTAAGGGAGAGCGGTGATGGATGTTCAGATTTCTGTGGAAACGACCTTCGACGATGGCACGAAGCGAACGCATCGGCTTGGATGGGTGTCGCGCCCATATCTGTTGACGCAAGCGGGAGCGCTCGGATTGTTGCTTGAGGACGCCAAGGTGATCCTGAGGCAAATTCAAAAAGCCTTGCTATCCGATCAGGTCGAGGAAGTATGCATCATAAGCCGCGCTTGCCCGGATTGTGGGTCTGGGCGGGCTGTTCACGATTATCGTACCCGGATTTTCGATACGATATTCGGACGGTCTCGGCTGCGAGCTCCGCGTTTCCGCCAGTGCAAATGCGATGCTTTGGCGGAGGAAAACTGCGGACGCACATTGTCCCCGGTGTCCTACTTCTTCCCCGACCGCACGACGCCAGAATTACGCCGCCTTCAGGCCGAACTCGGGTCGCGCCACTCTTTTCGGGAAGCCGCGCGGATCATTGAAACGTTTTTGCCCTGCGCCAAGCAGATTAACACAACGGTGCGCACCGCCTAAGCCGAGTCGCGCAGAACTTCATTGACCGTGAACCCGCGCAAATCGGTGTAGATGAAGATGCGCAATCGCCCCCGCTGACCGTGTTTCTAGACGGGGCCCATATCCGTTGTCGGCCAGAATACCTGAAGCGGCACCTTGATGTGGTGGTGGGTAAGGTCGAAAGTCCCGATATGTGCCGTCGCTTTGGCCTTGTCGCGCAAGCGGGGCCGTCACTAAGTGGAAAGCTCAGGCAGGACCTACACGCGCTCGGCTGGGACGGGCAGCGGCCGGTCAACGTCATCTCCGATGGAGAGCCCGCGCGGCCAAATCTGGTCCGTGCTGCCGTTGATGGGCGCGTGCGCCATATCCTTGACTGGTGGCATATTTCGATGCGTCTTCAGCATATCAAAAATGCCGTCAAAGGGCTTTTGCAGACGGAGAATTTTCCGGGATTTCCGGAACTATTCAAACGCCCAGCGGAAACACTTCGATGGTGCTTGTGGCATGGGAAAATCATGACCGCGGGTACTCGCCTGAAACTATTGATTATTGATTCCGGCAGGGCCACAACGGAAGATGCGACAGTCAGGGTGGCGGCCGCGAGAGTCAAAGCACGTTGTCAAGAACTCTACACGTACTTGGCAAATAATTGGGATGCTCCTCACCAACTACGGCTGGCGACATCGCAATGGGTTTTCGATTTCATCGTCTCGGGCGGAGGGATGTGTCGACGACATTGGCAACGCGCGGATGGGCAAGAGCCGCAGGATGCGATGGTCACCGAGAGGGGCGCACAATGTCGCCGTTACCAGAGCAGCCGTTCTCGATGGTCAATTGTCCGTTTCAAACCAGGAGACGGCCGCTCAACCCCCAACTTTTGCCCACTCCCCTCCGAACCACACTATTTTGGATGCACATCATTGCAACGACTATCGCAATGATTGAATGCGCTCTTGATGCGTCGACGTTCTTCGGTCCGGTTCAATCGACGATCTAGCGCAGGTTCACTCCTTCCAGGTCATCTGGTTTCAGCCGGTACCGGATTACGTTGCCTTCATGGAGCCCCGCGATCTGCTCACGGACGTAAGCGACAACATCCACTCGATCAGCATCGGGTACGCCAGCAGCCAAAGCCATCTCATCAACCGCATCGTTTCGGAACTCCTTGAATTCGAGAACGCAACGCCGGACTGCGGCGCGAACAAATTCCCGATAGGCAAGGGCTGCTTTTTCCGGGCTTTCCACCTCAGCGCGGAGAATTCGGTACTTTTCGGCGGAAGCCAAGTACGCGTCCATGTAGACCTCGCGCAGCAGTGCGACGTTGTTCAATTCATAGACCCCGATTAGCCCGTCGATATAATCGCTGTCGTCCATCTTCGTGAATGACATCGGCGCAAGGTCCGACTTCAGAAGTGGGATGTTCGAGGCCACGCGCGAGGTCCGCTTGTTGACGTCGGCAAAAGCCTGGAGATACGGGATGTGAACGAGGAGAAAGAAGGACTGCTCGAACGGATCGGTGATCTGCGCAGCCTTGTGCAGCAGAATATCGAACTCCTCTGCGATCGTGACCGCATCGTCGAGCGGTCGATAGCTCGAGTGCGAGATCCCGACCGGCATCGCTCGCAATCGGCCCGACATCGCCGGGTCCGCCAGAAGACCATCTGAGAGCAGTGCATGGATCGCGAACAGATCAGGACGCCGAAGCCCGATCTCATCGAGATTGTCGACCACATACTGGATGGCTTCCTTATGGTTTAGGATCATTAGGGCTTCTTTTCGATCCTTTCCCGCAGCTTCTTCGCCAAACCTGATCAGTCGCTCGGTCTGCAAAATATCGTAGGTGTTACCCTCCATCCTGGACGACGCCCAGCTGAGATCGACCAGAAGCTGTTCAAGGATCCGGCGTGCGTATGTTCCGGCCGGAATTGCGCCGCCCTGCGGACGGCCAGCCTCCAACAGTCTTTCGCGGTCCGACAGAGACAGATACCAGGTCTTGCCCGGTACGTATGCGTCGAGAAACTCCGGTCGATAGGACACCGGCGTTCGCCTGTTATACGGCGTCGACAAATGCGCCCGGACGACCGCTTCACCGGCAATCCTGTATCCCGTCGCCCTGCCCTTGCCGGATACCTCGAGACGACCTTCCTCCACCATGCGCCGCAAAAGACGCCATATGGTGGTTTCGCTTACATCCTGCGCGACGCCCTTCCGGATGGCATCGCGTCCGGCGCCGGGGTTCTGGGCTACAAAGTCGAGAATGTCTTGATCCGACAAGGCCATGAAACGATATCCCGCAAGTGTGAAACGATTAGGACATTGATACACCTACATTTTTCCTCGGCGCAAGTTTTCGTTTCACGACTTTTGCAACGATAGAGCCGCCTGAAAGCAAAAGCGGATTTCGTCATGATGACGAAACGATTACCACATTGAAATTATGAATATTTCTGGGTCCCCAGATGAATCGTTGCACAGCAGATGAAACGATAAGAAAACCGGCGGAGCTGACATCAGACATCGGCAATGGCGACCGGCAAGATATGAAATCTATGGGTTAAAAACATTGCTCTCACAGAGCCTTAAGGCCAAACAACATCGGCAACTGGTTACCCAAAATCGACTTGTGGTGCTTCACCCACAACCCCCGCATCCTCCAGCTGCTCTTTATCGGGAAGATCACGCAGGCTCTCCAACCCGAAGGCGACGAGGAACTGCTCCGTGGTCACGAAGGTATAGGGCGCGCCGCGCCGAGGTGACCTTGGCCCGGTCCCGATCAGGTCGCGCGCATGCAGGCGACCGATCAGATCACGGCTGATCTCCTTGCCGAAGATATCCTTGAGCCCGTCGCGGGTGATCGGTTGGTGGTAGGCGATGGCGGTCAGAACTGCGATGTCGAACTCGCTCAGATCCAGCAGCTGATCCCCGACGTCCGCCGCAGCACGGATCGCGGGCGCGTAGGCGGTCCACGTCCGGAACACCCACCCCCCGGCGACTTGGGCAATCTCGAAGGCACGGCCTTCGAGGTCGGCCGACAAGTCCTCGATAAGCAGGTCGACCGAGGCCCCCTGCCCCACCACGCGCGCCAGATCGTCGCGCGGCACCGGCGAGGCCGAGGCAAAGAGCACCGCTTCGATCCGGCGCATCCATTCCCGCCAGCGCAGTTCCGGCGGCAGGTCGGCGAGTTCGCGGTCAAGTTCGGGTTCGGAGCGATCCTTCGCCATCCCTAAACCCCGTAGAGCCGGAAGGTATCGCGGCCGGTGAGTTCGCGCACCGCGCCGAGGTCCACTAACCGGTCGCAGAGACGCCGCGCCGCGCGATCCGGCAAAGGCTGGGCCGAGGGCACCACCGCATCGCGGGTCAGGAACATTTCGACTGCCTCCCCCGCTCCCTTGGCGCGCAGTTTCGGTGCGAGGGCATTTAAGTGTGCCGCCCGCCGCGCCAGGTCCATTGCCAGACGTACCGCCTCGAGGACCGAGGGGGTGCGGACGAAAAGTTGGACTATCTTGATATCGATCACGAGACGCGGTCTCGGCACCGCATGCTGGGCGCTTCCGGACACCCGAAACTGGAAAATCACAAGATCACCGGGCGAGAGATGATCCTGCCAGATGGCGAGGGCGGGGGATGTGCTAACGTCGAGCATCTTTGCTCTCCTGTGCTGAAGGGGTTCTGGCGCGCCGACATCCCTCATTTTTCGAGGGGGCCTTTTCGGCCCTGCGCGTCCGCAAAAAGACGCGCAGGGCCGAAAAGGCCCCCACACTTGCACTTATTTCCAAAATCTCCGGTCTGCTCCGTCGGCGAATTTCTCCCCGATTGTCCCGTTGGGGCGCGGTAGGCATTCGCTGTCTTCGGGGCTGAAACTGGCCAACGCGGCTGGTGCTGATCGATACGAACGTCGCGCTCCTGACCCACACGGCCCACGATGCACCCAACGGGCGTCTGCAGGGGCGGTCACTGCCGAACAGAAACTCTGGGGCAATAAAGCTGTCTTTCTGTCTGTCGTGCGTGGTGTTTACAGCTCCGAGGTACCTGTCGAGATTGCCCGGCACGTTCGAGACGCAAGCCGCCAAAACGGCGCGGAGTTTTTGCGTCACGTATTCTGCAAGGTTCTGAATTTAATGCGCAAAACTGGCTGCTCTGAATCTTTTGAATCTTGAATCTTAATGAAAGTGTCAATGTGCATTCAAAACTGACCCGGTTTGATCATTTAAGAATGACCCTCCCCTGAGGTGGCAAAGCCCACAGGCGAGCGGCCTTCAAATAGCAGGCTCGTCTGTGGGCTTTGCTTTTTTCAGGTTCAGGTTTTGTTGCGGGATTTGCTTTGGGCGAAGCGGAAAGATGTGTTCCCGGTCTCGATGATGCTGCAGTGGTGCGTGACGCGATCAAGCAGGGCAGTCGTCATCTTGGCGTCACCGAATACAGACACCCACTCGCCGAACTCAAGGTTGGTCGTGATGATGACACTGGTGGTTTCATACAGTTTGCTGATCAGATGAAACAGCAGCGACCCGCCGGACTTTGGAAACGGAATATAGCCAAGCTCGTCGATGATCACGCAATCCAGCGCTGTCAGTTGCTTGATGATCTTCCCGGTGTTTCCCTCAGCCTGCTCCGCGATCAGGGCATTGATCAGATCGACGGCGTTATAGAACCGAACCCGCTTGCCCTGATTGACCAGGTTGGTTCCCAAGGCGATCGAGATATGCGTTTTGCCGGTGCCGGTTCCGCCAACAAGAATGATGTTGTGCGCGTCCTTGGTGAACTGGCCAGAGCAGAACGGGTCGATCTGCGCTTTGGTGACAGTCGCAGCGCCATAATCAAAGGTGGCAAAGTCCTTGTGATGGGGGAATTTGGCAATGCGCATCTGATATTGAATGGATCGCACGCGGCGTTCCTGGGTTTCCGCGTCGATCAAGGTCTTCAACGCTGTCGTCAGGCTGGGCGGCGTGCGGGCGGACAGCAAGTCTGCCGCGCAGGCCGCCATCCCATGGAGTCTGAGGGCTGCAAACTGGTCGATGAGGGCGTTCATGCGGCCGCCTTCCCGGCGTCACACAGCGCCTCATATCGCTTGCAATCGGCCTCGGGCCGCAGGGTCAGCTGCGGGTAGGTATGGGTGTCCTCCAGCGGCGGGATCGTAGGTTCCAGCAACTGATTGACCAGGTTGATGATCGCGGGCAAGCGCAGGGTGTGCTGTTCCAAAGCCATGTCGCAAGCCGTCTCGACCACGTCAATGCCATGCTCAAGTGCCAGCAGCAGCAGGTCGACAAACTCCCGGTCGCCGCCGCATCCGCGCATGTAGTGATCCTTGATCTGTTCCATCGCCTTGGGCAGTTCCCAGCCGACAAAGGGGGCGCCATCCCGCAGGGCGCCGGGCTTGCGATCAAGCAACGGCACATAGTGCCACGGTTCAAAATAGCTGATATTGCGCGTGAAGCGGCGTTTATGCTCGGCGATGACCTCGTTGCACACGACCGCGACGATCCGATCGGCATAGGCCCGCAATGAGACGTGGCGCCCTGCATGTTCGCACGGCACACTGTAGCGATTGCTATCATATTGGACCAAGCATGTAGATCTGACCCGCACAGCTTTTTCGACATAGCCATCAAAGGGGCGACCCAGCGGGCGCAACACGATCTTCTCATCCGCAAAAACGTTGGCAATCGTGCGATCCTGCTGATCGGGATGCCGACGGTTTGCCAGTTCCTCGCAGCGCAGCCGCAGCCAGGCATTCAGCGCATCCAGATCGTCAAAGGCAAGCCTTGGACAGAACAGCTCGCCTCGCAGAAACTGGACCTGGTTCTCGACCTGACCTTTCTCCCAACCCGAAGCTGGAGTGCAGGCGACAGGTTCGATGACATAATGGTTCATCAAGGCCAGAAAGCGTGGATGAAAGACCCGGTCCTTTGATCGCGAGACATAGGTCACCATGGTTTTGGGGTTGTCGATGATCACCCGGCGCGCGACACCGCCGAAGAATGCGAGCGCCCGCACGAAGGCATCCAGCACCATCTCCTGCTTCTCATTCAGATAGGCCACGACGAAAGGCTTGCGGCTGTGGCACAGACGGAAATGAGCGACATGAACCTTGTGCTCGACGCCGCCCAACATGACATTTTCCTCGCTCCAGTCGAACTGAAGCGCATCTCCCGGCGCGAAATACAGCGGAATGAATGCATCACTCGTATCGGTTCCCGATGACTTCTTGAGCCCGCCGACAAAGCGCTGAACCGGTGAATAGGAGCCCGTGTAACCCTCCGCAACAAGCGCCTCATAAAGCTTCTTCGCGGTGCGACGCTCACGGCGGCGAAGCTGCAGATCGTGCTTGAAAAACTCCCTGAGGCGCGCCTCGAATTGCGCGTTCAGCTTGTGGCCAACGCGTAGTTGCCGTTCCCGATACTGCGGTTGCTCCGGGTCCTTCAGATACTTCTTGATCGTCGTCCGTGAGATCCCAGTCTCGCGCGCCACAGCCCGGATGCTGCGGCCATCGCCCAAGATCCAGCCACGGACCTTCATTGCCGTTTCCATCAGTAACACCTGCTCTTCCTCCGCGCCAAAACGCACGGATGTTAACAATGCAGGTGGGTCAATTTTAGATGATCATAACCCACCCAAGTGGGTCACTTTTGCATGCTGATTCACAGATCAGCAACTCGCCTCCTTTGATGCGCCGTGCGCCAAAGTGCAGTTCAAGGGCTGGTTGACCTGCCTTGGCGGGCAAGGTCGCAGTAAAGCCGC
>NZ_JBRJGQ010000026.1:0-24164 GCF_053628575.1 Roseovarius sp. MBR-51 | reverse complement strand
ACTATAGTCTTATGCAGCAGCAAAACGACAAAAACCGCAGGAAACAAGACTTCGCCTGAACAAGCGCGGCATAATCCGAAGCGCGGCATTATGGGTCTTATGCCGACATCGGCATAAGATCCATGCCACGAAAGCCCCGCATCGGCTGAACCGTGACTTCGGGTTCTCGAAGTTTGGCAACACGTCCTATGCGCGCGAGGAGATCGTCGCGGAACTGACCTCGGTGTTTCTGGGGCAGACGCTCGGCTTCACGGCGCATACGCTCGAGATGAATGCCGCCTACCTCCACAACTGGTTGCGCGTTCTTCGGTCGGACAAGGGCGCGATCTTCCGGCACGCCGCGGACGCGCAGCGGGCCTGCGACTATCTGATCGCCAGATCGGAGGCCGGCAGGGCAGGGGGCAGCGCCGAGGCCGCTTGACCTATGCTTTGCAGCAAAGCAGAAAATGGCAGCTGTGAGCCCATTTTAGCCGATGCTATAAAGTGCTTGAACTGCTGCGATGCAAGCGAAGTCCAAATCGTTTGCAGCAATTTGGGACATTCATAGGAGGCATTGATCTGGAGATTATCTCGGCGACAAGGATCAGACAGCCAGGGCCAAGCTGCCCTTTCGTCCAATGTCTGACTCAATCCCGGCTATCAAGTTGTCCAGCGCAGGGTTGCGCGCTCGGCGCGCTCGGCGAACGACATAGCTCAATGCGGGCGGCGTGGGCAGGCGGTCGTCGATGATCTGCATCTCTGGCGTCAGGTGCCGCGCGCTCAGCAGCGCCACGCCCAGACCGGCGCTGACGCCGGTGGCGATGCCCGCAGCGCTGGAGCATTCGAAGACCGTCTCCAGCAGGTCACCATCATCCTGCCCAACGTCCAGCGCCCAGCGACGGTAGAAGCACTCTTCATCGAACGACAAGAACGGGATCGGCCCATGCTCGGGAAGCGTGAGATCCGGCGCCTTCACCCAGTGCAGCCCCTCCCTGAACACCACGACGTCAGTCGGGCGCACCTCATGGTCGAAGACCTGCATGATCGCGGCATCGATCTCACCGCGCTCCAACAACTCACGCAGCACGAGGCTCATGCGGACCCGTGTGCGCACTGCCACCTGCGGATGCAAGCGCCGGAAGCGCCCGAGGACGCGCGACAGGTCCGTAAGCGCTGTGTCTTCGGTCAGCCCGAGCCTGATACGTCCGGAAAGGTCCGTTCGTGTCAGGCTGAGCAGCGCCTCGTCGTGCAGGGCCAGGATGCGCTCAGCATAGCCCAGAAGTTCTTCGCCCGCCGCCGTGAACATCGGGCCGCCAGCCCTGCGGGCGAGGAGCGCGCAATCGAGACTTTCCTCGAGACGCTTCGTCTTATGGCTGACTGCCGATTGCGTAAGCCCGAGTGCCTCAGCCGCGCGGGTGACGCCACCATGCTGCCGGATCGCGCGCAACACCCTGAGCGCGTCGATCTCAAGACGGCGAGATTTCAAATCGGCCATGTCGGTATCCTTGACGTTCAGCCTTGAACATGACGGCTCATTCATTGCGCGGCAAGGAAGTATTACTTATCTGTTGGTATTGTCATCGATCAATCTTGATTTGTCATGTGTAGCCTCGTCGGAAAGACGCTAAGGCGGGGTACATGATAATATTCCCGAGCGCCCGATGACCGATCTTGCCCTGCCCAGCCCCGCTGCCCATCGCCATCCGTTGCTGTGGCCCTGCCTTGCGGCGCTGCTAATCTTGGGCTGGAGTTCGGGCTTCGTCGGCATCCGCTACGCCAACCAGGAAGCCAGCGTCGCCTTGCTGCTGTTCTGGCGCACGCTGCTCTCAGGAGTGATCCTCTTGCCATTTGCACTGGCCTTCGGACCACCGCTGCGCCGTCGTGCCGTGCTGTCGCAAATGTGGTTCGGCGTGATGGCGGTTTTCCTATACCTTGGCGGCTTTGCGTTGGCGATCGAGCAGCGCGTGCCGACCGGGCTCGTGGCGCTGATCGCGGACCTGCTGCCCCTCGCCGTCGCGGTCCTGTCGCAGCCCGTCCTCGGTGAGAGGCTGACGCAGCGACAATGGCTGGGCACTGCAATCGCCATCGCTGGCGTTCTGATTGTGTCTGTGGACAGCCTCGGACTGGGGGCGGCACCGCTCTGGGCCTACGGGCTGACCGTTGGGTCCATGCTGGTCTTTGCATTCGCCTCGGTGCTGATCCGAGGATCGAAATCGCTGGCGATGCCGATCCACCAGAGCCTGTGCATTCACAGCCTGACCGGCGCTGTGCTGTTTGGTCTTTGCTCGCTGGCGATTGGCGATGGGCTGGCGCCGCCCCTGACCCGTGGTTTTGCCATTGGGATGGCGTGGCTGGTCCTGATCGGAACCTTCCTGGCCTATGCGGTCTATTACACCAGCCTGCGGCTGTTCCCTGCCGCCAAGGTCAGTGCCGCCATCTACTTGAGCCCGCCAGTCACCATGCTCTGGGCTTGGTCGCTGTTCGGGGAATCCTTGACCATGGCCATGTTCGTCGGGCTGGCGATCACGCTGGTCGGAGTGTGGCTTACCTCGCGGGGATGAGTGGACTTTCCACGAAACACGATCAGACGGGCGCGATGACCTATTCCGGATTGAAAGTTGTGTGACGGTGCAATGGATAGTTGCCATTAGGTCGGATCTGGCGGACTGACACTTTGTCCCGCTGAGCGGACTATTGGAACTGTTTGGTTCGGGCAGGTTTGGACGGGTCCTTCCGACCGGCGGAAAAGAGAAAGCGGGCTTTGGGAAGGGTGTTTCAACTTCTCAAAGGAGATCCCCATGCCCATGACCCTTCAACCCCAGCCAGACCGTCCGAATCCGACCGTGATCGCGGCGCAGAACGACGCGTTTCGCAAGCTCGCATGCCTCGGAGTGCCGCCCGCGCAGCCCATCCAAGGCCGCATGCATGTGACCCGTTCGCTCATGGAGACCGATGACGGCTTCATGGCCGAGGCGGTGAAGGCGACTGGTGCGTTCGATACATTCGAGCCTGAGAATGATCCCGAGGGATGGCACGATTTCGGGGCGGTCGAGATCCGGGGCGAGACCGTGTTCTGGAAAATCGATCTCTATGAAGCAGACTCGGATTTCCGCTACGGGGCTGAGACCCCGGACAATCCCGCCACCACCATGCGCGTGCTGACCATCATGCTGGCGCGCGACTGGTAGGGCAGGGGACACCCCCTCCTGATACTCCAGGCGATGAAGGCCCACTGACCCCTCAAAGGGAAAGATGCCGTAATGGGGCTTTCGGCGAATCGAGCACGTTTCGCTTGTTTGTCAGCATGATCTGAAGTGCCGTTGCCCTTGATGCGCCTGCAGCGCGTCTACGAGGTCGTATGTTTCCATGCGCCTCAATTCCTAAGAATAGAAGGGCAACAACATGAATGTATTTATCGGATTGGATGTATCTCTGGCAAGCACTGCGATTTGTGTGCTGGGGCCACAGGGGAGGATCGTTGAAGAATTACAGGCGGAGAGCGAGCCTGAGGCATTGGTACGTGCAATAGCGTCATTGTCATATTCGATCGATGCGATCGGGCTCGAAGCCGGACCTTTGTCCCAATGGCTGAGCAAGGGAATGGAAGAAGCTGGCTTTGACGTGGTCATGATGGAAACACGATTGGTGAAGGCAGCCTTGAAAGCCATGCCGATCAAGACCGACAGGCGCGATGCCCAGGGCATTGCGCGCTTGCTTCAAATGGGATGGTACAGGCCCGTGCACCGCAAATCTGTGTCCTCCCAGGAAATCCGCGCGTTGCTGACGGCGCGCAAGTCAGTTCAGCAGGCCATCATCAACCTTGAGCTTTCGATGCGGGGTGTTCTGCGAAACTTTGGCATGAAGCTGGGGCATGTCACCCGGATTAGGTACGAGGCCCGGGTGAGGGAACTGGTTGAGCAGAATGAGATCCTGTCCGCGTCGACTGAGGCTCTTCTGCGCGCGCGTTCCCAGTTGCGCGCCGAGTTGGCTGACTTGGATGCCAAAATCGCGGGTCTGGCAAAACACGACGATGTTTGCCGTTTGATGATGACGATGCCGGGTGTCGGTCCGATCGTCGCTCTGACAGTCAAATCTGCGATTGATGATCCGACCCGCTTTGCGCGGTCGAAGGATGTCGGACCGTGGGCGGGGCTTACGCCAAGGCGCACGCAATCCGGAGAGATGGACATCGTTGGACAAATCACGCGAGCCGGTGATCGCGGGCTTCGAACCGCGTTGTATCAGGCAGCGATGATCCTGATGCACCGTGGTGCCCCGAACTGGCTGCAATCTTGGGCACTTAAAGTAGCGCACAGGCGTGGAGCGAAGAGGTCCATGATTGCACTTGCTCGACGCATTGGCGTCGTCTTGCACCGCATGTGGATAGACGGCACGCCGTTCCGCTACACGCGGAACTCCGGCGCGACTGCATGAGCGGGAAGCTTCAAGGACAATTCAGAGCGGAGGGTTGAGCTGCGCCTCATGACAGGTACGTCGAGGTCCCTTGCCGGGACGAGGTTCCTGGAGATGCCGAAGGCCCGCAAGTTATCAGCAAATGCTGAATACGCGGGAAAGATGGGCACCCAGGACCAGATTTGGACCAGGCATAGAGTGGCAGCTATGAGGCTGACTACGGACGGAAGAACGAAGCCCGGGTAGGGGGTGTCCCTCAGTCCTGATGTGCGGTTGCAGTGAAAAAGGAAAAGTAAGCTTTTGAATTTGTGTCTTAAACTTGGTGAGGAATGAGATCTTCGCCGGGATTTTTGACTTGCCCGAAACCCTTGACAGAGGCCCGCCCCATTACGGAAGCGGGCCTTTTGTCGTGGTGATCCCTGAAGCCGGGGATTGGTCACGCGCATGAAGGCGCGGGCCACACCTCACCCACCTGGAAGGATATCCCATGACCACAAGCTTTGCCCCTCTCACCGTCGCCATCGGCGATCTGGTCCCGCATCCAGCCAATGTGCGCAGCAACGCGCCGGAAACCTATGATCCTGAGAACATCGCCCATCTGAAGGCCAGTATCGCTGTGCTGGGCCTGCTCCAGCCGCTTCTGGTTCAGAAGCTTGACGGCAAATATGCTGTCCTCGCCGGTGGGCGGCGCCATGCAGCCCTGAAGGAGCTGATCGCCGACAAGGCCACCAAGGGGTTCACGGCGAAGACCAAGGTGGACTGCCGCCTCGTGCCGGAAGACTGCGACGTTACCACTGCACTGTCGCTGGCCGAGAACATCACCCAGGCACCGATGAATGCCATCGACGAGTTCGAGGCCTTCGCCCGGATGATGGAGGTCGACGGCCAGACGCCCGAGACCATCGCAAAGACCTTCGGCGCCACGGTGGCGGCCGTGAAAGGCCGGTTGCGCTATGGCCTTATCCACCCCGACATCCGCGCCGCAGCCCGGGGCAAGGTGATCACGCTCGACACGATGAAGGCCTTCGCCGAGCACCCGAGCCAGGAGGCGCAGCGCGAGGTCTTCGAGGCGCTCACGAAGGACGGCGGCTATCTGCAGGCCTATACTGTCCGACAGGCCCTCAAGTCCCGCGGCGTGCAGGTCAGCGACGATATCGGGGCTTTCGTGCGCGAAGACTACGAGGCGCGCGGCGGCACCGTCGCAGCCGATCTGCTGGATGAGCATTCCGTGCTTGAGGATGCGGCTCTGGTCGAGACCATCTTGCTCGAGAAGCTCGGTGCCGCTGCCGAAGAGACCCGTATGAGGCTGGGCTTTGCCTGGGCCGATGCGATGGTGCGCTATGATTACGCGACCATGGCCGACTACGGCCGCGTTTATCCCGGCCCGATCGATCCGGATGAGGCTGCCCGGAAGCGCATCGATGAGATCACCGCAGAACTCGAGAAACTGCAGCTCGAGATGGAGGATGAAGGGCTCGAGGAGGACGCCTACAATGCCCTCTACGAACGTGTGGACGCTTTGGAAGAGGAAGCGCGCGATCTGCAGGAAGCCTACAGCGCCGAGGACCTCGCGCGGTCTGGGGTGATCGCGTCCTGGTCGGGCGGGCAGGTGACCCTCCATGTTGGCCTCGTCCGCCCGGAAGACACCGTCAAAAAGGAGGGCGCGCGCGGCTCCTCGGCTAGCCCGACCGGGGAGGAGGCCCCAGACGCCGGCGAAATCACCTACCCGGCCTCGCTGGCCGAGGACCTCAAGACAGAGCGGGCCATGGCCCTTGGCGCCGCGATGGCGCTGCATCCGGAGGCCACGCTCGATCTGACGCTCTTCAAGCTGGTCAGTGACGTTCTGGCCAGCGGCATGAGTGTCACGCAGGCGATCAAGATCGATGCCCGCAAGGAATACCGCAGCCATGCCAAGATGGACGAGATCGACGAGACCTCGCTCGAGCAGGTGGCGGAGGCACATGATGCGCTTGATCTGTCCTGGCTCGATGACACCCGCGCGCCCGCCGATCAGTTCGCGGCGTTTCGCGCGCTGGAGGCAGGCGAGAAGGCCAAGCTCGTGGCCTTTGCAACCGCCAGCACCACGCAGTCCTGCTTCGCGCGGGACCGCCAGCGCGATAGCCTGATGCATGCGTTCGAGATCGAGATCATGCCCGACATCCGCGCCCACTGGACGCCGAACGCGGCGCTCTTCAACCGCTTCAAGAAGGCTTGGCTCCTGAAGATCCTCGGCGAGGATCTGGGTCTCGCCCAGGAGGCGGTGACGCTCGCCTCGTCGAGCAAGAAGGAGATCGTCGCCTTTTGTGACAAGCTCTTCGCCGAACCCTTCGCCACACTCACGGACGCGCAGCGCGCTGCCGTGGCCGCCTGGTGCCCGCCCATGATGCAGACCGCCGGTGTCGCCTGTGATGAGGCGGAGCCCGCTGCGGAAACCCCGGAGCCTGACAGCGAGGTCCCGCAAGCGGCCTGAGTCCTCACGCGACCCGCGCGTGGATCATGCCACCCGCGCGGGTCGACCCTTCCAAACCGAACAGAAAGACATCCCCATGGCTATTCTCAAGTTCCCTGCGTCCGCTGTCGCGGCGCAAATCGCCCATGCGCGCGCCTGCAAAACCTTCCTGCCCAACTGGAACGGACCCGTGGACAGGCCCGCCCTGATCCTCATCGTCGGCAATGGTGTGCATCTGCGCTCAAACGGCATCGATGGCACGACCACCCGCATCGTCACCACCGAACAGGCCGATCCGTCCTTCGCCTTCGCCGAAGGCATGAACCCGTTTCGGGACACCGACTGGATGGCGCAGCGCCGCATGGCGTTTCGCGATCTGACCGGCCAGTTCTACACCGACATCCTGGATGAGGTGCAGGTGCTCATCGACCGGGGGCGGGGGGCCATCCGGCTCGCCACCGATGGCCACAGCATCTGCGTCCTCAAACGCCGGGCCTCGGACTATTTGATCGGCGGGACCTACGAAGTGCCCTCAGGCCTCGGCGGCACCTTCCGGGTCATCCTCAAGGACGCCTGCGACACCTTCGCGATCGTGCAGAACTGCGGCAATTGCGAGGATTTCGACGCCATGCAGCCCTACCGCGTGCCGCTCGATGCGCTGATGGAACTCGATGATCGGAGGGCGGCCTGATGGGATGGCTCTTCTACACCGACCGCCGCGTCAAAACCTACGCGGATGAGAAAGCGGAGATTGCCCGGCTCTGCACCTCTCATGGCGACAGGCGCAAAACCGAACTGGTGAAAGCCTGCAAGGTCGGCTCCACTTGGTATGCGGCGGCAAAGGTCACCAATCTTGACGGCACCCCTGTCGAGGACACGACCTATGTCACAGATGCTGATGGCTCGATCACCTTCGGAGCTGTCTTCCTCACCCGATATGACGACGGCTGTTGGGGATACAAAGACATGGAGGAAAGCGCAGGACCAGTCGAATCTCGCGCACCACTGAGCCTGTTGGCCCTGCTGTCCGAGCTGAAAGACCCAGACAGCTACGCCCAGGACTGGCGTCAGCGTTGCCGGGACTGGGCTGCGATCCCGGACTACGAGGAGGGCGACAGGATCAAGCTCGCCGCGCCTGTGACCCTGACCGATGGCAGTACATGCCAGATCGTCACCGCGACGCACTACAGGCGGGGTCGGCAGAAACGCCGCTGCTACCGCATCGAGGAAACCGGTGGGCTCGTACGCCTGTCAAAGGCCTCGCTTGCGGGCTCGGAGCTGCTCAGCTCTGCGAAAGTCGCGGCCAGTCCTGTGCTGGCGGAGTTCCTGGCGGGGCGAGAATAGGTCTGCGCCTGACCGTTCATCGACCTGCCCGGCGACAGCAGATCCTGCGGCTTTTCTTGACAAGGCAATGCAAATGCATTACCTATCGCGGGCAGAATAGAACCTTTTCTTTCAGGAGACTGCCATGACAGCCCTCGCACAAGATGTCTCGAAGCTCACGGATCGGTATCAGACGACCGTGCCGGCGGGTGTGCGCAAACAGCTCAAGCTGGGCAAGGGCGACCAGATTCGCTACTGCACCGAGCCGAGTGGCAGGGTCTATATCGAGCCCGTGCGCCGCGACGAGGAAGATCCCGTGCTCGGCGCCTTTCTCGATTTTGTCGAGGCCGATATCAAGGCGCATCCGGACCGCATTCGGGCGTTCGATGGGGCTTTGCATGACCGTCTTGCAGCACTGGTCGGAGATGTTGACGTCGATCTCGATGCACCGCTATCGCTCGAGGATGAATGAGCGGCGATAGCGAGCCCGCCCAAGCGCCCCTTGTCGTAAACGGATGGTCGATTTATGCGCATCCGCTCTTTCTGGACCAGCTCGAAGGGCTGACCTTGGAGGTCGAGGCGCGTAAGGCACGCGATCCAAAGACCTGGCGCAAGAAAAACCCGACGAAACGGCTGGCCGCCATCTTCAAGCTGGTCACCGAGGCCATACCGGCAGATCCGGGTGCCGCAGCCTTCCGGCAAGGCGGCACGCTCGGGGATCACCGCAAGCACTGGTTCCGGGCGAAATTCTTCCAGCAGTATCGGTTGTTCTACCGCTTCAACAGCGATGCGAAGGTCATCGTGGTGGCCTGGGTGAACGACGACAAGACCCTGCGCGCCTATGGCAGCAAGACGGATGTCTATGCGACGTTCAAAGGGATGCTGGAAGACGGCAACCCACCTGACAATTTCGACGCGCTCTTGAAGGAAGCAGCGGCGGCGGACAAGCGGTTCGAAACTTCCCTTGAAGCGGCGCCAGATCTTTAAGCGGCCAGTAGAAGGCTAGCCGTGAACCGTGCGGCATTTCCGGTTACGACGCCACGCTCCGAGATTTTGCAACGATTTCTTAGCATCAAAGCCGCTCAGGACCATATCTCGGGCCGAACTTCTGCATATCTCCGATAACCCCGTCAAACGAAGGGGGCGGGCTCTCGTTTTTCCATGCCACATTGGGCGCGGAATACTGACTACAGAAACATGCATGAGGACTGAGAATGTGGGATTTTTCGTTTCGCCGCAGCTTGGGGTTGATGGTGCAGACATTACCCTTTGTGATTTTGCGTATGGCGGTCTACTTCGGAGCAGCGCTGGCCTATGTTCTTGTTACCGGAACTGGTGCAGGTCTCGGTTGGGGCATTGGCGCACTTGGCGATGACGGGTTTCGGACCTCGGCAACTTTTTTTGGAGGCGTGACTGGCTTCGCAATCGTGTCGATCGTCATGTACTGGTTGCGCGAATACATTCTCTACATCGTCAAGGCTGGCCATATCGCCGTCATGGTTGAGCTGATCGACAACCGACCAATGCCCGAAGGCCGCAGCCAGATCGGGCATGCGCAAGCAATGGTGCGCGAAAGGTTCAGCGAGGCAAGCGTGCTCTTTGCCATCGACCAACTGGTCAAGGGCGTGCTGCGCGCCATTACTGGCCTGATCCGCGGTGTTTTCACCCTGCTGCCAATCCCCGGGGTAGGGCAGCTTGTCACGATCCTTCATGCTTTTCTGAATATCGCAGTGGGCTTCATCGACGAAGTCATACTCGCGCACGGAATGCGCACCCGTGCTAGCGATCCTTGGGGGTCGGCGCGCACTGCACTTGTCTTGTATGCGCAGAATTACCGTCCGATGCTCAAGAACGCAGCCTGGATAACTTTGTTTGTTTACGGGCTGACGGCAATTGTCTTCTTTGTGATGCTGGCCCCCGCAGCACTCATCAGCAACCTTTATCCCGGCGGCCTGTCAGGAATAGGCATTGTGGTTGCCTTCATTCTGGCATGGTCCGTGAAACAGGCCCTACTCGAACCACTCGCCGTGGCGTGTTTGTTGCAAGCCTATTTCCGCAAGGTCGAAGGTCAAAGCCCAGATCCGCAATGGGATGCCAGGCTGGATCAAATGTCGCAGAAGTTCCGCGAGCTGAAGGCAAAGGCAATGCCTGAAAGCACAAACGCAGCGGAGAGCGAAGGGATGGCGTGATAAAGGCGCATAGACGTCGCCATAATGACAATCGTCGACTTGCCCGGGGGCATGTAATTTCCTGCGGCTTTGACCCAAGGCGCTAGGAGCGCGTTCTCCGAGGCCGGCACTTCCTCTGCCTTCGCAACATTCAGGTTGAAGCGCGGATCATCACCCGGACAGGCGCATCCATACCGTGCGGCGCGCTTCGATCGGCATGCCCTGAACGACTGAATCGATCTGCATGATCCCGTAAAGGGTCGCCCAGTCTACCGCCATCATCCGGTAGGTAAACTCCATCGTCACGCCGTCGATCACAGCGGTCGACGTGCCGATCAACCTTGGTAACTCGAGCTGGGAACACCCTGCGGCCAAAGCCACATCCTCGGGAGAGCGGAGCGGCTCGGGATCTCGGGGTTATCGATATCTACGACCCAGGGCGGCTCTTCTGCCGGCCGCAGGACAAGCGGTTCCTGCGCCTCGGGGTGGGTGGCCTGCAACGTATCGCCTAGCTGAAAGATCGTGATCGTCTCAACCTCGCCATCACCCGGGAATGGCAGGATCATGCCACCCATAAGGACGTAGTCCGCCTGATGCTCGATCAGCCAGTCACCGGTGAACACTTCCTGAATTTGCTCCCAGTTACCTGCACTTGACGTACCACAGAGCGGCGGCTCTTCCGCAAGTGCCGGAGTAGCCATCACCATGCCAAAAACGCACAATATATTTTTCATGTCGTCCTCCTTCTGCAACTTTTCGCGACCGTCATTCTTCGACAAAGAACGGTGTGTCGAACGCGCCCTCGATCGGGCGGCAGTTGTCAGGGTCGACCTCTTCCCCGAGGCCATCAGCAAAGCAGAGAACACCCCGGAAACTGCCAGCGGCATGACCTTCGTCGCCCTCTACCGATAACGTCGCGAAAGTCACTTCCAACGGCTCTGGCGCGCCCTCAGACAGCCAGAACTGCATGTTTCCATTGGGTTGGGCATAGGTCACGCTGGTTGAAATAGGTGCCGTCTCCGGTCCGGGCGTGTGCGACCTGAAATTGGCTTCAACGACGAAATTGCCGTCTTCCGTCATCAGGGTCAGCGAGGAAAAATTGTTGAGGGTCAGAAATAAGTTGGCCGTCGGCGATACCAGATCACCATCGGTCACAATGACAGTTGAACGCTCGAAGGTTTCGTCATCAAAGGTGGCCGTGATCTTGCCGATTTCCTCAACCTTCCACGCATGGGCCGGAAGGGCAAGAAATGGCAAGGCGAATGCCAGAAGCGACAAGGTTTGTGACGGGAATGATTTCATGATGCGTCCTCCTTAACTGCAATTCGGTGTCGTCAGCTGGAATGCGCCGGCATCGGATACTTGCGCCTGACCTTCTGCGATCAAGGCCTCGCCGATGGCTCGAAAGTCGTCATCAGCCAGTCCCAAACCGTCAAGTATCTCGTTGATGTTTGAACGGTCGACGACACAACCGGCAGCCTCGATCGCCGCGACAGCACGTGCGGTCTGTGTTCTGGCGGTCGCTGTGCACGCCGGCGTGGTCAGGCGGAATATTCCGATTTGGGACACATCGGCGAGGCCTTCGGCGACAAGCTCTTCGCCGATCACGCGGAAAGCCTCGTCGCTGAGCCCGAGGCCGTTGAGAACCGCGTTGATGTTCGTGTCGTCGATGGTGCACCCGGCAGCTTCGATCGCGGCGACAGTACGCTCTTTCTGGGTTTCTGCATGGCCTGCGGTGGCAATGGCGGCGATGCAGGCTAAGAAAAGAAGGAATATCTTGGTCATGGCCGCTGTCTTCTTTCTATTTGGTTGGTTTCTAGCAAGCGTTGTTAAGGTCTTACGGGTCGGTCCACACCATCGGTATTGACCGAACAAGTCCCAACAGGTCGGCCTGACGGCGGATCCCCGTCTTGTCAAAGATGTTGCGCAGGTGGAACGCGACGGTGGTGGACGACACATCAAGCCGTTCCGCCACCTGATCGCGCCGCAGCCCTTCAGCGATCAGACGAGCGACACAGGCCTCGGTCGGCGTGAGGTCGAACAGCTGGCGCAGCGTCTCGGCATCCAGCGCCTGCTGATGCGCGGGATCGGAGATGGTGAGCATGGCTGCGATGCCGTCTTTTCCGGCGACCTGTCCAAGGGGCCGCCCCAGTACCATAAGGCGGCGTCCCTCCGTTTCGAGCATGAGCGCCGCCTCGGCCACTTGGCCAGAGGCGACCTGTCGGGCCAGTGCCATAAGGTTGCGGCCATCCTCGCCCTCGACGCCGATGCGAGGGCCAAGATCGATCTTGGCCTGTCGCGCCAGGACTTGCGCCGCGTAATTGGCATGGCGCACGCCGCCATTCTTTCCCAGCAGGACCACGCCGACAGCCAGCCGATCCAGCACCGCCGTGCCGGGCCCATCGCGGCTGGACGACCGCAATCGCGCCACCTGGTCGAGCCGCGAAGCGATCATGGCACGCAGAAGATCGTAATCAATCGGTTTTGTCAGGTAGTCGTCCGCACCGGCCCGGCGTCCCTCGATCATCTGTTCGCGCGAGGACAACGCGGTCAGGAACACGAAGGGAATGTCATTCAAATTGGGCCGGGTGGCCCGTAAACGCGCCAGCAGGGCGTGGCCGTCCATACCGGGCATGACGATGTCGCACAGGATAAGGTCAGGGCGTCGGCTGTCCAGCTGCATCAGAGCGTCCCGTGCGTCGCCCACCGCAATCACCTGATAGCTCGCCTCGCGCAGCTCGGCAGCGATGTCATCGCGCAACGAAGGTTCGTCCTCGATGCATAGGATCAGCGGGGCGGTCATGTCACCACCTTGGCCGGCAGGCTCAACCGCGCGGTCAGCCCACCGCCCTCAAGCGGTTTCAGCATCAGATCGCCGCCCTGAAGGCGTGCAAGATGGCGCGCCAGCGGCAGCCCCAGACCCGATCCCGGCAGATCGCGATGCCGCGCACCGCGCACGAAATTCTCGAAAGCGGCGGCCATTTCTTCCGGTGTCATACCTGCCCCCTGGTCGCAAACGTCGCATATGGCGAGTTCGCCGTTTTGAAGCGGCCTCACGTCAATCTCGCTATGGCGCGGTGAATAGAGCAAGGCATTGCTCAGCAGGTTTGACAGTATCTCGCTTGTCAGGACGGGATCGCAGATTGCAGTGACGGGATGGTTGCCGGTCCGAAGCGTGACGCGGTTGCCCGCATGCAGATCCTCGATGACGGTCGCGGCAATTCTGTCAAGATCGTGACAAGCCAGTTCGGGCGCAACCGCACCCCGGTCGACCCGCGCCATCATAAGTGCAGTGTCGGTCAAACGGACAAGGCGCGCCACCGCCTGCCGCGACACATCCGCCTTGGTGCGGATCACCTCGGGCGCGGGCGGTTTGCCGGACCGGGTCAGGCGATGCATCGCGCTGTCGATGACCGCAAGTGGCGTCCGCACCTGGTGTGCGATCAGGTCTGCGAACCGCCGATAGCCTTCTGAAGCGGCACGTTCGTGGATCAGGTCGCGTTGTAACCGCTCGGCGCGGAGCCGGTCTAACCGCGCCTGCATCAGGCGTCTTTCGCGGTCGACAAGCAAAACGGCGAGTGCAGCGCCCGAAATCAGAGCCCCGATAATCGCAGCCAGCGCCAGAAGGTGCAGCTTGCTCAACTGATCCAGACGCTCGGACCGCACCTGCCACTCCCGGGACATGACTTGGCTCGCCTTCTGGCGCAGCGCCGTCGACAAAGCAGAAACATGCGCCTTCAACGCTGCCTGGTCGCCCCCCTCAGCAGGATCGAGCCTGAGCAAGCCGTCCCGCCAACCCATCAACCCCTCTGCAAGTCCGGCCTCGCTAAGGAAACGCCATTGGGGCCCGTCACGCAGGAGATTCAAGCGCGAGACCAGAAGGTCATAACGCAGCAGCACCACGTCGGAGTTCGCATCGTTTGAAAGGGCGGCAGAGAGAGACTGCGCCTCGATCTGGGTCTGGCCGAAGATCCAGGTCATATTCTGGGTTGCCGAAATCTGCATTTGCCTTTCGATGCGTATGATGTTGGAGGCTGCAATAACCAGCAGCCCCAGACAGACAACAATCAGGGCGCCGAGGCCGCTATAGCG
Source organism: Roseovarius sp. MBR-51 (assembly GCF_053628575.1). NCBI lineage: Bacteria > Pseudomonadati > Pseudomonadota > Alphaproteobacteria > Rhodobacterales > Roseobacteraceae > Roseovarius > Roseovarius sp. MBR-51. Next base: position 9,740 of record NZ_JBRJGQ010000026.1, on the reverse strand, counting down.
CCAGCGCGCGCCCAATCGGTTCATTGCACATGCAGCGCGTTGAGTTGCCAGACCCAGCGCATGTCATAGCGGATATCGGCCAGCACGCCGTGATCGTCACGTGGGTACACAATCCAGACCGGCCCTTTGTCACGCGGTGTGAGTGCAATGCCGTCCATGTAAAGCGCCGCGATCACGTCGAACTCGTGGAAATCATCCATCGGGATGTCGATCACGTAGTCGTTGAGCGCGCGCGCCATCACCGTGTCGCCATTTGCCTCAGCACGATCGAGGATATCGCGCATCAACACACCCCGGAATACAGGCTGGCCATCGGTCACGGTGGTTGAAGTCGCGATCTCGTGCCACTCCAGCGCGTCGAGATCTGCGCGTGTGAGCTTGACCTCTCCGCCGGCGACGTCACCGGTCAATGTCAACAGCACCTCTTGCGCAACCGCCCCTGACGCACCAAGCGCTATCAGAACTGAACCAAAGAGCAGACGTTTCAGGGCTATCATTGGCCATTTTTCTTGAGGAAATCCAAAACCGATCGAAGGATAGCATGCAAAATCGCATCGTGCCCACTCCAAACGAACGGGGCGCAATCCTTCGGACGGGTTTAAGCTGCCGAAATTCCGGACAGGGGATAGAAGTTGCGAACCACACCACGTTTCATGGATGCGTTATGCCTCGTTCTGGGGCTTATGGCAGGTAGTGCGTCAGCGCAGGATCAGGCAGGGTTTGTTACCGGAAGTCTGGGGGATGCGCCGCTTGAACTGACAGTCTCGCATGACTTTTCGGACGCAACCATCATAGGAACCTATCTCGATGCGTCCCTTCTTGCCACGCAAGTCGACGGGGCCGAGGGGCCGGTGACGCTGATCCTAACTTTCAACGGAGAACTGCCTGATCTTGCGGAAGTGACAGTGGAAATTGCCTTTGCGCGCGAGATGGGTCGCAACTGGTCAGGCGACGAGAGCGGCCTTTCGCTAAAGCTTGACACGGTTGATGCAACCGATGGCGTGATCGCCGTCGCGGGCACCGTCACCGGCGAGGTAAGCGGCGGCCCTGCGCAAGAGACCTTGCCGGTGACATTCAGCTTTAACGCCCGAATGAAGGAATTGGACTGATATGTGGCGCCTCAGCCTTGCACTGATCTTTTTGACCACCCCACTTTGTGCAACCCCGGTTGATGGTGTCTATGACGGCTTCGATTGTACCGCGCCCGTCAGCGACCAGCGTGTGACGATCCAAGGCGATCGACTGACTTACTATGAATCAAGTTGCCGTCTGACTGATCCACAGGCTGTCGAAGGTTGGGAAGGCGCAACGCTTTACTGGGCCAACTGCCGTGGTGAAGGGCAGGATTGGCGCGAACGGACACTGCTGATGACCCGAATGGGCGGCGATCTTATCGTTATTGGCGATGGGTGGGCCGAGCGCTATGCGCCGTGCCTCAACCAACTACAGGAGGCCGATTGATGCGCGTGACAATCCTTGCAGCACTGCTGTCCGGCGCAACTCCGCTCTTGGCGGATACCGCAACAGTGGTCGTGTTCGACGCCTCCGGTTCGATGTGGAACCGTCTCGAAGGCGATCTGAGCCGCATAGAAGTGGCCCGCGATGTCATGGGCAACTACTTCGTCGATCGTAAGCCTGATGCGCCCTACGCGATCGTTGCTTATGGTCACAATCGCCGGGGAGATTGCAGCGATATCGAGGTGGTCACGCCAATGGGCCAGCATATCGGTGCTGGACAGGCCAACCTCATCGTGGGGCTTACCCCACAGGGGATGACACCTCTCACCGACGCGCTGCGGGTCGCCCGCTTTCAGATCCCGCCAACCGCCGAGTCAGCAGATATCGTACTGATTACCGACGGGCTGGAGAATTGCGGCGGCGATCCTTGTGCGCTTGCGGCGCAGTTTGCAGCCGAGGGCATCGACCTGCGCGCGCATGTTGTAGGCTTTGGAATGACACCGGGCGAGGTGCAGGCCCTGGCTTGTGTTCCCGACCAGACGGGCGGGCTTCTTCTGGAAGCTGCGACCGGGGCGGAACTGGCGGCTGCCCTAGCGCAGGTGACACTCACTGAACCTGTTGCGATCACAGTGGATATGTCGCTTTTCGCCGTGTCCGCCGAGACGTCCGCGCCGCTAGGTGCCGCCGACTGGCGGATCACCGATGCCGATGGCCAGCTTGTCGCGGAAGGTGAAGGACGCGATCCTTTCGACATTGCTCTGCCGCCAGCGGAATATGGCATTGCCGCCACGGCACCAGGGCATACCGGCGAAATGCTTTTGACTGTCAGTCCTGACATGGTACAGCGCGTCGCTGTGCCGCTGATCGAGGATCGTCCCGAGGCGTCGCTTGATGCGCCCGGGACCGTACCGGCAGGCGGCACGCTGGATGTGGACTGGACTGGACCTGATGCCGATGGCGATCGCATCACTCTCGCAAGGCCCGAAGCGGTAGCGGGCGATATACTGGCGGTGACGCTGACCCGGCGCGGCACCCCTGCGACACTGCATCTTCCCGACGAAACCGGCCTGTTCGAGCTGCGCTACGAGCAATATGAGCCGCAGCGCATCCTTGTGACGCGCCAGATCTCGCTTAACGCAACCGAGGCCGGCATCGCAGCACCCGTCGGCGTCCCGCTCGGTGAGAGGTTCGAAGTTGACTGGACCGGCCCCGGCGGACCAAAGGACGAGATCGTTCTGGCCGAGATCGGATCGCCCGACGATGCGCGGATCACCGCGACGCAAACGCGATGGGGATCTCCGGCGAAACTGAAGGCGCCCGACGTGGAGGGCACCTATGAGCTGCGCTACCGCGTAGGCGCATCTGGCCGCATCCTTACGCGCACCCAATTCACCATCGGAGGCACTGAATGACTCGTATCGTCGCGTTCCTGACAGCCGTCGGCCTGCTGGCAGCCTGCATGCCGACGGATCAAGCTTCCTTTGACGAACCTTCCGCCAGGTTCGTCAGTTTTGCCCCTGTCAAACAGGATCGCAGCGGTTCCTGCATCGTCGGATTTACGGTCACCTACCCGGAAGACATATCGGCTCACAAACGTCGCATCACGATTGAGGAACCAGCCCTCGGCACTTCAACCAGCTACGATCTGCCGATCCCCGCGCTCGGCCCCTCGGGCGCGTTCACACAGCAAGCTGGCATGGTCACCTTTGCCGGGTTGGGCAATGGCACCGTCATCGATTGCAGTCCCGAACTTACCAGGCGCACCCTGACAATTGGCAGCTGCGCAGAGGGCCAATGTGCGCCCGCTCGTTTTGTTCCGGATGCGTCGTTGGCATCTTTGGGGCTTCAAGGGAGGGTCCAATGATGATCCGAGCAATACTATCCGCCTTGTTGATCGCGCTGACCAATCCGGCGCTGGCCCAGCATAACACCGCTATTCAAGATGAGATCTGTTCGGAGACCCCGCGCGGTTCGGAGCGGCTCGACCTGCGGCGGATCGGGCCAATGCTGGAAGGAAGCGGGACTGAGATATCAAAGGGCATCGGAATGACGATGGGCGTTCATGGGAACGAAGCCGAGATTATCTATGACCGCATGCGCAATCGGCTTTACCTTAGCAGTGACGGGATGCAGACCGAACTGGTGCCGGTGCGGGGCGGCAACAGGGAATTGCGTTACGATTTCACTGCGCAGAGAGCTATGCCACGAGAGATGTTCGCGATCGAACCGGAGCTGACCGAATGGGCCTATGTGCTGGGTTGTGACATCGACCTTGCTCCGCAGTTTTCCTGGCAAATCGGTAGCGGCACACGGCGCGCGGATGGCATCATCAGCTTCTTGTCGGAAACGGACGCGATCGGAACAAAATGGAACTCAGGGAGGGGCGCCCGTGAAGTAAGCCTGACAAAGAGATGAGCAGCATGAAACAGATCCTTGCCCTTGTTCTTTCATTGATGGCGGCTCCGACATTTGCCCTCGACTCTATCGGCACAGTCACCGCACGGTTTGAAGGGGCGGACCTGTCATGGCAGGTTCTGACAACGGACGACGGCGCAGCGATGGTGCAGGTGAACAATATCGGCCCGCTGATCATGATAGACACGCATGCAATGGGCGATGGTGATGTCTATATCGGTCTCATCTTTCAGGGTGAACCCGCGATAGATGTAACGCCTGTCGGCATCACCATCGACATCAGTCCCGAAAGCGCCGCAGGCCCCGTCTGGAAAAGCGAAAGCGCAACTGTCACGCCGAAGCTGTCGATCGAAATGCTGAGCCTCGACGGCGCGGGCAGGATGGAGGCGGGCTTTGAAGCGATGCTGTGCCGCAGCGATGCCCCGGCGATCTGCGAAATGGTGACTGGCCGGATAGAGACCGATCTGGGACTGCCATGAATCTGTCCTCGCTGCTGGCCGATCCCTTACGCGTGGTGGAACAGAGTGACTCGGTGCTCGAAATCGAGAACCGCCCGACACGCCGTGCAACCATCACTTTGGGCGGTATCCTGCTTGCGGTTGCGATGGCCCTTGCCGCGATGGCCGACGGGGCCATCGGAACCGGTGTCTTGGTTTTGGCCGTGACCGGGTTTATTGGTTGGATGATCCTTCACGAGACTGTTCAACTTACGCAACTCCGCCTTGAGCGGCCCACCGATCAGGCTCGCCTGCGCGTGACCGGTCTCAAGGGCCGCCAGGAACAGAACCTCCGGCTGTCGAACGTGCACCGGGCAGAAACACGCATCCGCTATGGCAAGCAGACAAACCAGGAAACCATTGAACTCTACCTTGTCGGCTCTGAAGGTGACGGCATCAGCGAAACCTTGATCCCGTTGGGCCGGGCGGACACCGAAGACGTCATCCGCATGGCCAAGCTCATCACCTACTGGCTTGACGACGGACAACGCGGAGGCCAGCCATGATGGCCCGAACCAATACTCCCGACCGCTTCGAGGTCGAACTGGCGATTCCGCGCTTCATCCTGTGGTTCATGATGGCCCCTGTTGTTCCGGTCACACTGTTCGGATTGGTGAACCTGCTTGGCGGTGAGGTCCTGACGGGCCTGATCCTGCTTGTGGGCCTCAACGGGGCCTTCTACCTTGGCTATGTCGCGTTGTCCGAGCGTACCGTCCTCATACTCGACAAACAGAAAGGGCTGGTCACGATCGGCCGCGAGTCGCGGTTTCGCGCGCGTTCGGACGACTATCCTCTGGAGGCGCTGGACAGCGCGGAGCTTGACCGCAGCAATACCTCTGCGGAAAGCCGCACCACCTCGAAGGTGATGCTGGTCTTTCGGAACACCCGCCCTGCGACCCGGATTCCGCTGTCGGGTTGGGGTGTCTCCGGTGAAGGGCCGGGCAGGATCGCCGACGAAATCAATGACTGGCTACGCCACCAACAAATCTGATTTTTCAATGAAACATCTGGAGACCCGGCATGACCTTTAGACCCCACCTCGTCCTGGCAACCTGTCTGGCCACTACCCTTGCCACAGCCAACTATGCGCAAAGCTTGGGAACGGTGACACTGATCGTCGCAGACCAAGAGCGGACAATTCCGGTCTGGGCTGAACAGAGCGACTGGAGCGGTAGTGAAAGCTGGCCATCCATCAATATTTACGCACGCGACTTCAGTGACAACGGCGAAGAGCCCGCGTTGATAAGCCTGAGCTTCGAGGCTTCCGGTTGGCAGCCAAGCGTGCCCGAGATGGACATGGTTCTTTACGAGAACCGAAAATCCGTCGGAACGCTTTTTGCCCGCGAGGAGGAGCGCGGCGGATTGACCGTTATCGTCGATAGCCATGCCTTCGATGGAACATCACTAAGCCTGACCGGCAGCTTTGAAGCCATGCTTGGCCCCTCGGACAACTATGGGAACGATATCGACCTATCACAGGGCGTTTCGGTGACAGGCACCTTCGACGTCGTGCTGGAGACGCTGGAATAACTCTACACCTCAAGAGCAGCCCCGTTCAGAAATGGGCATGGCTAGAAGCGCATTTCGATTGCCAACGAGAAACGCCAATGCCATGCGCCGCGCGATTTATCCTGATTGCTTAAAATTGATCTGCTTAATCAGATAAAAGTGCTTTCTCCTGTCCGGTGGATTCTGTTCAAGCTCGGTAGGTTTTGCCTTGGTCACTTCACCAATAGGAAAAGAAAAAGCCTGCTTTGAGAAAAGTGTTTCAACTTTTCAAAGGAGGCCCCCATGACCATAGCATCACAGTACATGCCAGATCGTCACCGCGACGCACTACAGGCGGGGCCGGCAGAAACGCCGCTGCTACCGCATCGAGGAAACCGGTGGGCTCATACGCCTGTCGAAGGCCTCGCTTGCGGGCTCGGAGCTGCTCAGCTCCGCGAAAGTCGCGGCCAGTCCTGTGCTGGCGGAGTATCTCGCGGGGCAGGGTGGCTGAGTTTCCCGCTGAGACAACACCACGGGACCACGCGCGCGCATACTGCCGACTTGAATTCGTATCTCAAATGAGATACATCACGCCCATCAACTGGAGGACCATCCATGCCTGCCCAAACATCCATGCTTCATGTCCGTGTTGACGATCAGCTGAAAGCACAAGCTTCTGACGCACTTGCGGGCGTCGGTCTGACGCTCTCCGACGCGGTGCGTATTCTTCTGACCCGCGTGGCCGCAGAAGGCGGCTTGCCTGCCGGATTGACTGCTGATCCGGATGCCTATGACGCCTGGTTCAGGGCGAAGGTACAGGAAGCGCTGGACGATCCAAGGCCCACAACGCCCCATGCCAAGGCGATGCAAGACGCCCAGGCATTGATTGACGGGAAGCGCCTTGCCAAATCTTGAGTGGAAAGCCACGGCCATAGCCGACTTGCTGGCAATCATTGACTACATCTCTGACGACAACCCGGATGCCGCCCAAGTTCTCAAAGACGAGATTGAACACAAGACGTCCCTTCTTCCAGACCGCCCTCAAATGTATCGTGCGGGCCGTGTCGATGGGACCCGGGAGATGGTTGTTCGGCCAAACTACATCGTGGTTTATGTTGAAGGCCCTGAGATGGTGACCATTTTGCGCGTTCTTCATGCTGCGCAGCAGTGGCCATGATCGGGGTGCAGGCCCCCCGCTAAGAAATTGCCCGCTCTACGCCTTCAAAGTGTAGAGCGGGCTTTTTGTCCTTTGGAACTCAGACCCTGATCCAAAGGAATTCTCCATGTCCAAGCCTCTCTCAACGCTCCCCAATCCTGTTGAATCCGACGCTAACCTCACCTCTGCCCTCGCGCAGATCTGCGCGGAGATCGTCCACCAACCCCTGCGCAGTTCAGCGCTGGCGCGCATCATGCGCGAGACGTTTCATGGCAGCGATGCCGGCGGTGCCTGGGACTGGCGCATGGCCTATGACCTGATGCAGGCCGCGGCTGTCCAGGTGCTGCTGCGTGGGGACGGCGTGGCAGGTGACATCGCCGCTGCAAGGCTGCTTGCCTCGCGGCTGCTGACGGAAACGCGCCGGTCGGAGCAGCAAATCCGGTTGCAGCAGTTCTCCACGCCGTTGCCATTTGCGGCGCTGGTCTTGCGGGCTGCGGCGATCCGCAAGGGCGAGACCGTGCTGGAGCCCTCGGCTGGCACCGGTGCCCTAGCAGCTTTCGCCGCCCGGGCCGGTGCCACCCTTGTGCTCAACGAGATCGACCCCTTTCGCCAGAGCCTTTTGCGCGCGGTCTTTGGTGGCGATGTGACGGGCCATGACGGCGAGCATATCGACGATCTGCTTCAGACGCCGGTTCTACCCGACGTCGTGGTGATGAATCCGCCCTTCGCCTCCTCGGTCGACCGATCCCGCGACAAGCACATCGCTGCCAAACATCTCATTGCGGCTGCAAAGCGCCTGGCACCAGGTGGGCGCCTGGTGGCGATCATGCCGCCGGGGTTCACGCCCGAACGCGATGCCGCGCATTGGTCCCGCGCCTGCGGTCTCCTGACGCCACGATTGGCGCTGACGATGCCGGGGCAGGTCTACCGCAAGCTCGGCACCTCTGTCGAAACCCAGCTGATGGTCTTCGACAAGGTGCAGGAGGGCGGCGAAATGATCCGCGTCCCTGTGCGGGATCTGGATGAAGCCTTGGCATATGTTGATGCTGTGGCCTCAACCCGGACCGAGATGCGCCCCGTACAACAGGCAGCGGCGATCCCTAACGGGCGGCCGACCGTTCCATCCTCTGCTCCGCGCAAGACCGCCGCTGCGCCTGTCGCCGCCTCCAAACCCCGGGCCAATGCCGTTGTCCCGCTAGTTTTCACGAGCCTTGATATCCCGCGCGACAACACGCCCATCTCGGATATCTATGCGCGCTACCGTCCGCAGCGGATCGAGATCGCGGGTGCGCAGGAACATCCCACGCCGCTCGTTGAAAGCATCGCCATGGCCTCGGTTGCCCCGCCCATGCCCTCAAACACGGGCAGTGATGACTTGCGCCTGCCCGCACGGTTGATCGAGGAGGGACATCTGTCCGAGGCGCAGCTCGAGACCATCGTCATGGCACATGATGCCCATGGGTGTGATCTGCCCGGTCGGTTTACCATCGATGACGACCAGACCAAGCTGACGCGCGCCGATGATGACCCGGATGCACGTGCCTATCGCCTTGGCTATTTCCTCGGCGACGGCACCGGTTGCGGCAAGGGGCGCGAATGCGCGGGGCTCATTCTCGTGAACTGGCTGGCCGGTCGCAGAAAGGCGATCTGGGTCTCCAAATCCGCAACGCTTATCGAGGACGCGATCCGCGACTGGACCGATCTCGGCGGCTCGCCAGCCGACATCCAGCCGCTCTCCAAATGGAAACCGGACCAGTCCATCCCGATGGGCGACGCCATCCTCTTTGTCACCTACGCCACGCTGCGGTCCGCGGGCAAATGCGGCACCACGCGACTGAGCCAGATCCTCGACTGGATGGGCGAAGACTTCGACGGTGTGCTGGCTTTTGATGAAGCCCACGCCATGCAGAACGCGGCCGGGTCCGAGCAGGGCAGGGGGGTCAAACCCTCCCAGCAGGGCCTTGCCGGGCTGCGGCTGCAACTGGCAGCACCCCGCGCTCGCGTCTTCTACATCTCGGCCACGGGTGCCACGAGCGTTCACAACCTCGCCTATGCCGCGCGGCTGGGGCTCTGGGGGCAGGGCCCCGAATACCCCTTCCCAAGCCGCGAGAGCTTTGTGTCGGCGATGGAAGCTGGCGGTGTCGCCGCCATGGAGGTGGTCGCGCGCGATCTCAAGACGCTCGGGCTTTACACAGCGCGTGCCCTCAGCTTTGATGGCGTGGAGTATGACGTGCTCGAGCACGCGCTCACCCCGGCCCAGATCGAGATCTACGACGCCTATGCGGGTGCGTTTCGGACGATCCACCACAATCTCGAGGCGGCGTTGACTGCGACCGGCGTCAACGACGCCTCGGGCGAGACCAATGCCTCGGCCGCACGCGCCTCAGCCAAGTCCCGCTTCGAGAGCACGAAACAGCGCTTCTTCAACCATCTCCTGATGGGCATGAAAGCCCCGACCATCATCCGCGCGATCAAGGACGATCTGGCAGCGGGCAAGGCTTGCGTCATCCAGGTTGTCTCGACAGGTGAGAGCCTGCTGAAACGCCGACTTGAGACAATGGACCCGGAGGATGAACTCGTCGAGGGTGCCTTGACGCCGCGCGATTATGTTTTATCCGGAGTTCCGGATAAAACATAATATGCCGCGTCACCGTTATGCGGAGTTCGGGATTTCAACCTGTTGTTCTGATGATTCATTTTCGGGTTTCCACTTTGGATAATCATGA
>NZ_JBRJGQ010000025.1:0-24749 GCF_053628575.1 Roseovarius sp. MBR-51 | reverse complement strand
GGGGCCACCGGCTTTCAGCAATTTGCGGCGCTTGCAGCATAATTGCGTCCAGCAATCGCCCGTTCTCGGGTCAATAGATTTCTTGCGACAGAACCAGTTGCTGATCGTCGCCTGTTCCGAGCCGCTCCGCGGTTCGCGCATCCTGCGATACTATCGGTGGCGCTGGTTCATTGAATGCATGTTCGCCGACAGCAAGACAAAGGGGCTCAACCTGGAGGACACGAGGATGAAGCTCTCCAAAAGGTTGAGCCTTCTGATCGGCATCGCCGCAATCGCCCTCGCCATGGCCTGTCACACAGCATCCAAGCTCATGGGGTCAAAATACCCCGCCCGGAAAAAGCACGGCTACTGTTCAAAGTCGTGGTTCAGAACCGGTTTTGACGAGCTGCGCCGTCGTCTCAGAGCAGACGAGGACATACCGATCTTCGGCAACAAATTAGCCATCAGGAAACGACTGCGGGCGGGAGTCGCGTAGTGTGATGAGCACGGCCACGTATTTCCCGCGGGAATACGCTACCTCGATCGCATGACAGCGCTCGTGGAGGATGAGGCCTCCGACTTGCCAGTGTTGATCCGGGAGGAGTGTCAGGACCTACTGGCGCAGATTGCAGAGAAAACAGCGCGTATCATCGAACGGACCGCTAAACTAAAGACGCTGGCCGCCCAGTCGGACCGGGCGCGACGGCTCCAGACCATGCCGGGTGTGGGACCGCTGACGGCCGTCGCGGTGGAAGCCTTCGGGCCCGACATGGCTCAATTCAAAACCGGACGCGACTTTGCGGCTTGGTTGGGTCTGGTGCCGAGGCAGCATTCCTCAGGAGGAAAGGAGCGCTTGGGTCGCATGACCAAGGCCGGCCAGGCTGATATCCGACGGCTACTGATCATTGGGGCAATGTCGCGACTGAACTGGCTTGGACAGCGAAGCATTGTGGAGGGCAGCTGGCTGTCACGCATGTTGGCTCGCAAGCCCAAGATGCTGGTCGCGATCGCGCTGGCTAACAAGATGGCCCGACAGATCTGGGCGATGCTGACGAAGAATGAAGACTACAGAGATCCGGTGCTGGCGAGCACGGCATGATGCTTCATGTCGAAGCGTTAGCAACGGTGCCGACGGAGTGTGAGAAGACAACGACCTGAATGGGCAATACGATCGAACAGATCCGGATTGGGAAAACCAGTGGTTCTCTGCGAGCGTAAAGCTCGGCAATTAGATTTGGACCCGATCCGCTGATCACCATCACGGCCCGCGGCTTTTGGAAGTGCCGCACTTCGAGTGCCTGACAAAAGTGTGCGCTCGATCACACGCCAATAGGGTCAAAAACTTCTTGCATTACGGGCGGCAACCACAAAAGAGAACCATGTGTTATACGACCCTGGGCTCGGTCTTCTCCCATACGTCGGTCCGGCCGGTAGCCATTCCGGGCGGGCAGGCGATTAGCCCGCTGGCCGTTCTTCGGCCAATATGGCCGAAATTTGCGGCAGCGTGTCGCCGCTACCGGCGGTTCGGGCAAGTTCGAACAGATCCTTGGCCCGACTGCCGTAGACAGGCTCTGCCAGCGACATGAACTTGCGGTGCATCCCGTCCCAGCCGATCGGATTGCCGGGGTTGCCGCGTGCCAGCGGTGTGTCGACAGTGAGTTCGGTGCCGTCGTCGAAACACACGGACATGCTGGCCGCGGTGCTGGTCAGGCTGTCATCGGTGATCACCTCGACCTTGGGAAACATCGCCTGCACTGCGGGGTCAGCGAGGCGTTCGGCAGTGAAGTCCTGCTCCGAAGCATCGAACCCGCAAAGCCCCAGGGCAGCGCAATAAGCGACCGAGAATTTACCTTCTAAAGGTTTGTTCACCTGGGTCTTGGCGGCGAAACGCAGCACCATCGGATTTATCCGCGCGCGGGCGCTCTGAACCTTGCGACTGCCCGCCTGCGCGTGAATGTTGCGCGCGCTTTCCACGGTTGGATGCACCAGAAGACAGGCCGCATAGGGCTTGAACGTGTTATTGTGAATCTCCCAGTTCTCATCGAAATCCAGCACTGGGATCCCAGCCGCGCCGTCCTGAACAAACGCGGGGGCCAGCGTGTCGCCCTCGGGTTCGATCAACGCCTTGCTCGCCTCGAACCCCGCCGCACCCATTTGTGCGGCCAAGAGCCCGTCCATCCCGGCTTTTCCAGCGTGGAACGGTTTTGACATGGTCCCGAAGGAGGCCACCAGACCTCCGGCGGTGGTGGCCGCGACACCCATCGCATTGGCGACCTGGGCTTCATTCAACCCCATCAGGACGCTGGCCGAGGCTGCCGCTGAGAACCGGCCCAGCACGGATGTGGAATGAAAGCCACGCTTGTTGATGGTCTCGCCGAAATCGCTGCCACCCAGACGTGCGCCGGTTTCAAAGCCGGTGACAAAGGCGCGCAGGGCGTCCATGTCGCTGTGCCCGAGCTCGCAGGCCATGGCCAGGGTCGCGGCCCAGGTTGGTGCGCTGAGATGTGCTAGACAACCCAGATGCGTGTCGTCATAATCCAGGCAGTGCGCGAAGGTTCCGTTGACCAACGCGGAGGCAAGCGGCGATTGCGTTCTGCCCTGAAACACCGGCGCCTTGCCCGGCGCGCGCCAGCCCGAGGCCATGTCGCGCACTGCGCGCCCCGCGCCCTGGTCATGTGCACCGACCAGAACGCCGATCCAGTCGGCCAGGCACATCCGCGCCGCCTCCAGCACATCCTCAGGCAGGGGCCGGTCGAGGGTGGTGGCGACATAACGGCTGACGATTTCGGCATTCGTATGTCTGGTCATGGGTCAGGTTATTCTATCTTTATGAAACCGGGCTATGGTTTCGGGATCGAAGCCGAGGCCGGACAGAACGGCATCGGTGGCGTCACCCACCTCGGGCGCCGCCGCGCGGCATTTGACGGCCAGGCCCGAAGCCGCCAGCGGGTTGACGATCTGGGGGATATTGCCATCGGTCGGGTGTTCAACATATTCGATCAGCCCGCGCCCGGCGACATTCTCTGAACTCAGCGCCTCGTCGGGTGAATAGACCGGAGTGATCGGAACACCCTTGCGGGTCATCTCGTCGATCAGGTCGTCGCGGTTCTTGGCGGCGCAGGTTTCCGCAATGGCGGCGCGATAGGCAGCGGCCTTGTCGCCGTGGTCTGAATGCCTGTCTTCGGGGCTTTCGTCGTGGTCGATCAGGTCTGGCCGGTCGATCGCATTGCAGAAATTGACCCAGAGCCGTTTTTCCAGAAGCGCCACCGCTACCGCCTTGTTGTCGGCGGTCAGATAGGTGTCATAGCGAGGGTTGCCGCCCCAGACTTCGATCATCGGCGTGCCTGTATTTCCGACATCCCGCGACATTGATCCGGTTTGCGAAATGTTGCACATGGAAAACAGGCTGTCGAACATCGCAATGTCGAGATTGCTTCCCAGGCCGGTCTCGCGCCGTTTCAGCAAACCACCCAGAATGCCGATTACCGCCATAGTCGCCCCGGCATAGTCGGCCGCCTGAAACCCGGGCACCTCCGGTGCCTTGTCCGACTGCGCCGAGAGCCCAGCAAAGCCAGACAGCGCCTGGATGACAAGATCGTGGCCAGAAATGTGAGACAGCGGACCGCTCTGGCCAAAGCCTGAGATCGAACAATAGACAATGCCGGGGTTCAGCCCGCTGACGGTATCATAATCGATACCCAGATTCTTCGCCACACCGGGCCGGAACGATTCGACCACCACATCGGCCTCTTCAATAAGCCGGTGTGCAATCGCCCGACCGTCCTGCTTGGACAGATCCAGCGTAAGGCTGTGTTTGCCGCCGTTGACGCTGTTGAAATAGACGCTTCCGGTCTTGAACAGCGGCGCGTTGGCACGGCTCATGTCGCCTGCGCCGGGACGTTCGATCTTGATCACCGTCGCCCCCATATCCGAAAGAAACTGGGTGCACCATGGACCTGGCAAAAGCCTGCTGAAATCGGCGATCAGGGCGCCGGCCAGCGGCAGGTCTGCTGTGGTGTCGGAACTGCCCAGTAGATGTTCTGAAAGTGGCGATCTCTGGCGGGTTTGTGTCTGTGAATTCGTCACGGGTCTGGCTGTTTCGCCTCCTGAATAGTTGTCGTTGCGTTCATCACTGTGCTCATATCGCCTGTCGGTGCCAGGAAATGCCGCCGCTGCCGAGCGCGTTCCACCAGTCGACGCTGGGATCGCAAGCGAGCCGAACATCGCGTTTGACATCTCACCTAGCGTAAGTCTAATTAATGAAATGTGTCTCGTCCATCGGAATATTCGGGTTTGACGTTATTGCCCGTTCCGGGCCTGTCAGAAGCCCGCACATGGGAGGATCGGATGGAGTCGCCTGACAATACGGGAGAGAATCATGAAGATTGAGTTTGGCGGAAAAGTAGCCCTGGTCGTAGGGGCGGCTCAGGGCATCGGATTTGCCACTGCATCGGAACTCAGAAACTCTGGGGCCAAGGTCGCCGTAGCCGATATCAATGGCGAGGCGGCGATCGCGGCGGCCGAGCGGCTGCAGGGGGCTGAGGGCGAAAGGCTGGGCGTCCAGGCCGATATCAGTGCGCTGGACAGCGTCGAGTCTATGGTAGCAGAAGTGACAGAGAAACTGGGCTCGCCGGATATCGTCGTGATTTCCGCCGCAGTGCTGGATGACAAGCTGTTCTTGGAATCCGGCCCGAAGGACTGGCAAAGACTTATCAACGTCTGCCTCTATGGCCCGATGAATGTTCTGCACACTGTCCTTCCCGGCATGACGGAACGTGGCTTTGGCCGCATCATCTGCATGGCCTCTGACTCAGCACGGGTCGGCCAGGCGCGGCTGTCCTATTACGCTGCGGCCAAGGGCGGTGTGATCGCCCTGGTCAAATCCGTGGCGCAAGAGGTCGGCCCCTCCGGCGTCACGTTGAACGTGGTTTCGCCTGGGGCCACAGATACAGAGCTGCGTCAGGCCCGCGAAGCTCAGACCAAGGAAACGATCGGTGAGGAACGTTATGCCGCGCGGGTCAAAAAGGTTCTGCGCATGTATCCGGCGGGCAGGATCGGACAGCCGCAGGATCACGCCAGCATGATCGCCTATCTGGCCAGTAACCACGCATCTTGGGTGACCGGGCAGGTCATCAGCGTCAATGGCGGCTTCGTCATGCCATGAAAGAGAGAATATAATGGACTTCAAGTTCACTTCAGAACAGCAACTTATCCGGGAATCCTGTCAGGCGATGGTCGAACGCGACGTCGAGCCGGTTCTGGCCCGTCACGACCCCACAAAGCCCTTGCCCAAGCAGGCGATGCTGGAGATATACGGTGCGCTCGCACAGATGGGGCTGATGGCTCCGCGCCTTCCGGAGGAACACGGCGGTGCCGGGTTGAGCATGCTGGATTACGGGCTGATGTTCGAAATACTGCCGCCGGTCATATCAATTTCGATTTTGGCACAAGAATGTACCGCAGCGCGGATCTACGCCGAGAGCACGCAGGAACAAAAAGACCTTTTCCTGCCGGGTATTCTGGACGGCACAAAGATCTGCTGTACCGCCACGACAGAGCCCAATGCCGGATCGAACCCCCGCGAAGTGCAGACTCGGGTGGAAGCCGATGGCGACGATCTGGTGATCAACGGGGCCAAGATCTGGATCAGCAATGCTGGAATTGCCGACATCATCAATACCACCTGTTCCGAAGGCAAAGACGAACGGGGCAACTCCCGGCTACGTCGCGTTGTGGTCGAGCGCGAGCGCGCCGGTGTGGTCGCGCGGGAAATTCCCTGTCTGGGCCTGCGCCAGGGGCATCTGGGCGAGGTTCTATATGACAATTGCCGGGTCCCGGCGGTGAATTCTCTGGGAGCGTCCGGGGATGCGGCCCGGTTGCTCACGCTCACATGGAACGGCAACCGCCCACTAGTCGGGCTGGCGGCGGTGCATCTGGCGCAGAAGGCCCTGGATGCGGCAGTGGTATATGGCGGCGTGCGCAAGCAGTTTGGCAAATATATCGGCGGCCACCAGCTTGTGCAGAAGCAGCTTGCCGATATCGAAACCGCCGTCGTCACCAGCCGCCTGCTATGCTACTCTGCGCTCAACGCGATGGATAACGGCGAACGGGCCAACGGTACATCGGCGATGGCCAAACGTTACGCGACGACGGCCTGCGAACAGGCGATATCCGAGTCGATGCAGGTTCACGGCGCAATGGGAGTGGCCGATGAAACCGGGCTGGAGCAGCTGTACCGCGACGTGCGCATGCTGCCAATTCCGGACGGCGCAAACGGGATTCTGGCGCTGATACAGGGGCGCGAGTTGGCTGGAATCGACGCGTTCCGCTGATTGTGGGGAAATTTTTTGACGGATCGGATGGCACTTGAGGGGATAAGAGTTGTCGAACGGGTCGGCAGGCTGGCTGGCAGCGTGTGTGCCGGGCGTATGGCCGATCTGGGCGCGGAGCTTGTCCGCGTGGCGGTTGATGGCGATCCGCTGCCCAATGAACCCGCCTCCTGGCGCAATCATCCGTTCGCCAATCCATCGGCGGAAATGATACGGCTGGACCGCGGCGATCCCGAGTTCGGTGCGCGCTGGCAGGGAATTGCCGACAAGGCCGATATTGTGATCGTTACCCCGGAAATCCGCGAAAACGGCAAGGCAGTGGCCGATTTCGCGGGGCTCAACGCCGAGCAGCAGTTGATCTGTCTCGTCTCGGCCTTTGGAAACGCCGCCAAGGATCCGCCGCTGGCCGATCCAGGCGAGATTGAGATGCAGGCGATCGGCGGTTCGCTGGCGACAACGGGCGGCACTGACGGCACGCCCTGCATCGTCGATCTGCCCATTCTGGAATTGTTCACCGGGCTGAACGCTGCAACCGCAGCACTGGCCGCGCTGCGGGTGAAGGAGGCCGGCGGCGGCGGGCAGGTTCTGGACATCTCGGTCTTCGAAACCAGCTTCACCCTAACTGGCACTTTTCTGGGCAATGTCCTCTCGGGTCGCACGCGGGGCTTTCGCAATGGCTGCCGCCACCCGCTGGTGGCACCCTGGAACGCCTATCCCACATCGAATGGCTGGGTCATCTTGTGCACCACAAGCAATCAGAATTGGCTGGACCTGACAGAGGTGATCAGCCGGCCCGAGCTGGCCGAAGACCCGGAATTCGCTACGGCGGCCGCGCGCATATCGGTCGTGGAAAAGGTGGATCGGGTGATTTCGGAATGGTCGCGCACCGTGACGACCGAACAGGCTCTGGCGGCCCTTCAGGCCTGCGCCATTCCATCAGGCACTGTGGCCACGACAGCGGAAGTGGCACGTGCGGGCACACCGGTTCCTTGTCGCCGCATGGCGGCACCAGCCGGACCTGCACCGCGCGGCACCGGCGCCGAAGGCCCGCCGGAGTGCCCTCTCGACGGTATCCGCGTTCTGGAGGTCGGGCCCTATACTGCCGGGCCGCTGGCGGGGCGGTTTCTGGCCAATCTCGGGGCCGAGGTGATCAAGGTCGAAGGATCCGGGGGCGAGGATTCACGCCTCTGGCAACCGTTTGTCGACGGGATCAGCTGCTATTTTGCCAATTATAACGCAGGCAAGAAATCGGTGGTTCTCGACCTGCGGTCCAGGCATGGCGAGGCGGCGTTTCTCGATCTTGTCAAAACCGCCGATGTGGTGCTGTTCAATCTCAAGGCCGGTGCGATGGAACGGATGGGGTTGGGCGCGCGGCGGCTGCACGACCTCAACCCACGCCTCGTCTATTGCGGCATTTCAGGCTACGGGATGAACGGGTCGGCGCGACCCGCGCTCGACACAGTGATCCAGGCCGAGGCCGGAGTGATCGACCGCATTGCTTCGGTCGGCGGTCCGGCAAAAGGCGGGGTATCAATCGCCGATTTGGGGGCGGCGCATCTGGCACCGCTGGAGATTCTGGCCGCATTGCGCAAAGCACAAAACACCGGTCGCGGGTCGGTGCTGGATATCTCGATGTTTGACACAGTGGCCTGGTTGGGTTGTATCGGCTGGCCAGACGGTGATCCGGTCTTGCCCGATCACTGTATCGTGCAGACGGCTGACGGCTGGGTTGTTGCGCTGGATTCCCGAAGCGAACTCGACCGGCAATTGAGCGGGGTAGAGCCGAGCGGACAGACATCGGCCGCGCTTTGCGCCGCGCTGGCGGAAGTGTCGGTGCGCGCCCTGCCGATGCTGGAACTTGACGAGGTCTATGCGTTGGACGTCGCTAAACGCGACGGGCTGATGGTTTTTGAACGGGCCGACAAGGGCGGCAATTGTGTAATCGCGGCGCCCTATGCGCTGTCGCGCACGCCTGTCGCCGTCGACACGCGCGTGGCCGAAGTGGGAGCGGACAATCTGGCCCTCACCGGTTGCCCTCCGCCGCTGAAATGACTGGACAAAGACAGGTGTATCCATGACCGAGCCAAATCCATCGAATTCGGCGAAATTCCTCAGCGGTATCCGCGTCGTCGAAATCGGCAGCCGGATTTCGGTCGGCTTGTGCGGATCGCTGTTGGCCGAAGCCGGGGCACACCTGTTTTTCATCGAACCACCCGAGGATCAGGCGGGTAAGAGCGGGAAATGGGCCAACCGTGCGCTGTATGCGGCGGGAAAGCAAAGCGTGGCGATGGACACCGACGCTGATCGTGATCGGGTCGCAGCGCTGATCGGTGCCTGCGACGTGGTGCTGCTGTCCAGCGATACCGACAGCGTCTGGGTTGATGAGATTGCCCAGGCTGTCGGCGCGGGGAAGATCCTTTGCGATTTCACCGCCTTCGGGCATGGTGGCCCGATGACCGGCCAGGCCTTTGACGATGCGATGGTGCAATCCATCTGTGGCGTGGCCCACACAACCGGCTTCGCGGACGGACCCCCGGTAGCGTTGCAGGTGCCCTTGCTGGAGTATTCGACCGGCTCCTATGGCGCAGCCGCGATCGTTGCGGCGCTGGCGGCGCGTGACCGCTCCGGGGGGGGGGGGCAGCGCATCGACATGGCGCTTTATGACAGCGGCGTGAACTCGCTCGCCACGTTCCTGCCGGCGCATTTCGGCGGCAAGGTTCCGATGCGGGTAGGCAACCAACATGCGATGTGCGCACCCTGGAATGCGTATCAGGCCTCGGACGGGTGGGTTCTGCTTTGCTCAGCCTCGAACCCGCCCTGGCGGCGACTTTGCGACCTGATGGATCAGCCCGAGCTGACCGACGATCCGAAGTTTGCCGATCTGCCAGGCCGGATGGAAAATCGCGACGAGGTGAACCGGATCGTGCAGGACTGGATCGGGCAACACAGCGTCGCCACCGCGACCGAGCTTCTGATGGCGGCCAATGTCGCCTGCGGACCGATCCTTCGGATGGAGGATGCCGCCAACGACCCCAACCTGAAACTGCGCGGCATGATCCGCGACATTCCAGACCGGGCCACCGGGGGAACGGCCCGAGTTCCGGGCACTCTGCTGCGGGCGCAGTCGGGGCATGGCCACCTCGCCGACCATGTTCCACGGCGCGGCGAAACCGAGGCCGCCGATCTGGACACCATTTCCGCTGTAACAGACGGTGTCGGTAACACACCCGATGCGACAGAATTGCCACTTGCGGGCCTGCGGGTCCTGGAGATCGGGCAATACACCACCGCGCCTCTATCCAGTCGGCACCTGGCGACGCTCGGGGCCGAGGTGATCAAGATCGAGCCTCCCGAAGGCGACGCCGCCCGCAGCTGGCTGCCTCATAACGGCGATCTCAGCATCTTTTTCGTGATGAGCAATTCCGGCAAGACCAGCCTTGCGCTCAACTTGAAATCGGAGCAGGGCCGGAAGGTCTTTACCGATCTGCTCGCCAGCGCCGATGTCTTGCTGGAAAATCTCAAACCCGGCTCGCTCGACCGACTCGGGTTCGGCTGGCCGGAGCTGTCAGACATCAATCCACGCCTGATCTATTGCGCGATTTCAGGCTTTGGGGCGGAATCCGCTTATCAGGAAAGACCAGCCTTCGACACCGTGGTTCAGGCCATGGCCGGGCTGATGCACGCCAATGCCTTTGACGGCACGCCGCTGAAATCAGGCGTTTCCGCCTGTGACTTCATGGGCGGCCAGGTGGGGCTCTTTTTTGTGCTTGCGGCATTGCGAAACAGACAGCGGACCGGCAAGGGCGATTTCATCGACGTGTCGATGCAGGATGTCGCGGTCTGGATGACGGCCCCCTTGTGGAAATTTTCCGAAGCGCCGATGACCCGGAACCCGATGCTGGAATGCGCCGATGGCTATGTCTGTGCCGAACGCAACTGCGATTCGGTCGAAGGCCGGGATTGGGCCGGGATGACCCGCGACGAGGCGGTCGCCCTGTTGGCCCAAGAGGGATGCCTTGCCGCGCCGGTCCACACGATTGCCGAAATGGTAGATCATCCTCAGACGCAGGCGCGTGGCTTGTTCCAATGGCATCATAGCGCCGATGGGCTGCAATGGCCTCTGCTGGGATCGCCGATGGTGTTTTCCGGCTTGCGGCCATTTATCGGCAACCCGATTGGAAAGCCGCGCCCTGTCGATGCCGCCATGCGCGCGCAGCTGGGCATCGCCACCTGAAGACGCCTCCTACAGACGTGTTGTCAATTTTACTTTGGCATAGACATTGATTGAAAGTAAACTTGGGTTACGGCAGCACCTTTGAGACAAGCTCGCCGCAAGGCGTTCCCGGATAACCGACAGGTCTAGGGGAAGACACACGTCGGGTCGGTCGCTGTGAGGGTCAGATCACCCGATAACTGGCACCAATCGTATGACTGTCGCAGTGGTGGATCAGGCTATCAGCAGGACGTCGCTCGTAGAGCGCTCTGCTCCAGAGCATCCAAGACAAAGGGACGTGGGGCTGAGGGGAACAGTATGCCCTCATAAGGGCTGAATTATCTTTTCAAAAGTCCCATTCGGAACTAGGATCTCGGAGTGGCCGCAGGCCGCCCTGTGCGACGCTTTCTGGCAGGGTGATTTCATAGCGCCCAAGGAAGTTGATATGCCGCCAGAGCACGGGAGACATACGGGCTATATCGTTGGGGGCAACAAACGCGCCCTGTTCCTCGATTTGTGTGATGGCCTCCTGCATGTAGATTGCGTTCCAATGAGTAACAGCGTTGAGGATCAGACCAAGCGCGCCGAGTTGTTCTTCTTGGCCCTGTCGCAAAGCGTTGCGGACTTCGCCGCGATCGCCGTGATAGATTTTTCGCGCCAGCTTGTGGCTGAATTCCTGCCGGTTCAGCTGGATCAGGATGCGCCTGCGGAACTCTGCATCGTCGACGTAGTTCAGGACATGCAACGTCTTTATCAGGCGTCCGAGCTGTACGAGGGCTTTTGCGAGGGTGGTTGGCCGGTCTCGCACCTGCAGGATGCGCATGACGCTTTCGGCTTTCAAGTGGCCCAGTTTGAGGGAGCCTGCGAGGCGGATGAGATCTTCCCAGTTTTCGATAATGATGCGTGTGTTGATTTTACCCTCTGCGATATCGCCCAAAGGGCCGTAATTTACGTCTTTGTCTGCGCGCCAGATCCGGGTGCCACCGATATCCGCCAAGCGAGGACAGAACTGGTATCCCAGGAGCCAGAACAGCCCAAAGATTGCATCGGAGTATGCGGCAGTATCGGTCATGACTTGTATGGGATCGAGCTCTGTTTCCTGCTCCAGGAGCAGTGCCAAAATGGCGAGGCTGTCACGCAGGGTGCCGGGAACGACCATGGCACCGAGACCAGAATATTGGTCAGACAGCATATTGTACCAGGTAATGCCACGCCCTTGCCCGAAATACCGAGCATTTGGTCCGGCATGGATGGCTGTCTTGGGAACGATGAACCGCAATCCATCTGCCGAGGCCGCTTGTCCATCCCCCCAGCATTGCGTGATGGGCAGTTCTGCATGCGCCGATACGATCTTGGCGTTCGCTGCCGCGAGCGTCTCGGACCGGATGAAATTTTGACTGATCCAGGACAATCGGCTCCGCCTCAAGGCAGGATGGTCGTTGCGAATGATCGGCTCAAATCCGATGTTACAGCCTTGGGCAACGAGTGCGGCGCACAGACTGATCTGGAAATTATCCACTTGCGCGGGCCGCTCGCTCAAGTGGGTGAAGGCATCAGCGAACCTCGTTCGTTGCATAACCTCCAGCAGGATGTCCGGGATCGCCCCCTTTGGCATGCGGTCCCGGACATCGCTACGCAATTGGATCAGGGTGTCCGGCTCCATCATACGGTCGAGTTTAGGCAGGGCGATACGTCCTTTACCTTGCACCGTTTCGAAGCGCAGATCCGGGTTCTGATCCGCCCGATTTGCAACATGCTTGAATGTTGCATCCAAGGCATCCACGAGTTGATTGACCTCAGCGGTGCCGTCCAGCGATCGGTTCAAACTACGGCATACGACCCCTTTGGCTCCCTGCCAGGGTGTGCCTTCCAGCATGCCAAGCCGGGGATCGGCATAGCGAATGCCTGGACTGGCATAGACATCGCGTCGTTTTATGGCGCTACGCCACGCATCGATGGTGGCAAAAACATAGGCTCGCGCGTCCTCTGGTTCGCCGTCCTCATTGAGGACATGGGGTTTCCAAGCTTTGGAAATGACCCCAATGGGGGCATTTTTCAGCGTCATTTTGGACCAATCTGGCTGATCTTTGAGCCATGCCATCGCATCGGCCACATCGGCACCGCCCGGGCTTGCAGCCATATCGATGCGGGATGTGATCGAGGAGAACAGTTTGCGCGCCCGGCGCCAACCGGACGCAAGCTCGGCGTAGGGCTTTCCACTGGAGGGTTTGGCCAGGGTATCAACCGCCATTATTGCGCGATCGATGCTTTGCTCGGGTATCCGGCTGTGAACCATATTGCGCCAAACGCTGTGAGGCAGGCTATCGTTTGCGTCATCCCTCACGAGCCCTGCCAGGTCGCGCAGCAGGACAATAGCCTCGTCGAGAGCCTGCTGATGCGCCTGCCGCCCCGTGGTCTGTGCCAACTCGGCGTCTCTAAACAGGTCAGCAATCAGGGCATCGCCGAGTTCGATGGCATCGTCCTGAGCCGCCGCTTCGAGAGTAAACAACAACGCGGCCACGGTTGCGGTGCGCCTCGGTTCTTTCAAAGCCGCGATCGCAGATGGCTTGGCGCGCCGGGCCACACGCGCCAAGCGCTCCAGCTGTGTCGCGGGCACGCCTTTTGGGGGTGTCAGACCAATGTCGAAATCTCGCACGCCATCCAACCGATCGAGATGTGCCCAGAGGTCGGATTGGCGTCGCTTCAGAGGGCTGGCACGCAAAATCCCCAATCTGCTGAGGCGGTCAGCATCGTGGGCAAGCAAGCTGGCGATCTGGTTGCGTTGTGCCTCACTCAGACCATCCACAATACGTGTCCAAATCCGGGTTGTGGCACGGTCCCGTATGCGACCAACAAGCCGCTCCAGTATCGAAAGGCCCGGCAAAATGACGTTGTACGATACCAGCCAGTCGGCGGCTTGCAGAACCAGCGCTCCGGGCCTGTCGTTTCCCATCCAGCATTCCAAGTAGAGCCATCGGGTCAGCCGCATTCGCAACTGTGGGCTATCGGCAAAATAGACGAACCTGTATCGTTCACGGATGGAGCGAATATGCCGTTCAACGGTCTTGGGGGCGCTGAAATAGGGATCCATGGAAACCTGCGCATCAATAGCAAGTTGGGCTCGCAAGTAGTTTGCGATGACCGGCGGCACGTCTTGCTGAGACGCGGGAAAAGCACCCACATATCGAGCACTGGTCAACAGCACAGCATATCCAAGCCGGTTCTTGGCCGTCCGAAGATTGCGGATGACGTCCAGATCAGGCCCGTCCAGCGTGAAGGTCTTCGCCAAGTCGTCTTCAGACAGGGATTCCGGCAATCGAGCAAATCGCGCTCGTTGTGCGCTCGTCAGAAATCGGGTGGGCATGGTGTGCGAAACTCTCAAGTTTTGCGACCCCGATCAGCCGCACGGAAAATACAGGATAAATCCTTCGCAAAACATATGTGCGAAAATGGCAAGTTTTGCAATATGATTCGCACAACTCGGGAACGGGTCGCATGAAGATCGGTTACGCGAGGGTTTCCACGAAGGATCAGGAGCTCGAAATCCAGAGATCTCGGCTCAAAGCGGCGGGTTGTGAGATCCTCTTCGAAGAGAAAATCTCCGGCGCTGCCAAAAAACGGCCTCAACTCGAAAAGCTACTGAGCCAGTTGCGGAAAGATGATGTGCTCGTTGTCACCAAGCTCGACCGCTTGGCACGATCAACAGCCGAGCTCCTGCGTATTGCGGAAGCCCTGAACGAGAAAAATGCAGGATTACAATCCCTTGACGAACCCTGGGCGGACACGACCACACCCGCAGGCAAGATGATCATGACCGTCTTCGGCGGCATCGCTGAGTTCGAGAGGTCGCTCATCTTGACCCGAACACAAGAGGGCCGTGAAGCCGCTCAAACGCGCGGCGTTGCCTTCGGTCGCCCCTCAAAGTTGAGGCCGGATCAAAAAGAAATTGCCTGCGATCTCGTCAAGAGCGGCCAGTCCGTAGCCGCCGTCGCAAGGACCTTCAACGTCCATCCCGCGACCATCTATCGATGCCTCGAAGAAAAACAGCCCTTATGAGGGGATACTGTTCCTCTCAGCCCCACGTCCCATCACCACCGCAATCAGGGCAGCAGGCACCGGGGTCCAGTTCGCGGCGCTCGCGCGGGGTCACGTCCGAGACACGCGGGCGGCGGCGCAAAGCGGGTGCATCGGCAGCTTCCGGTGACGGTTCATCCTGCCCTTCGTCGATGGGCGCATCATCTTCCTCAGCCACCGCTACCAGCAGGTCTTCGAGCGCCAGTTCCAACTGCTCGATCTCGCGCTCAACCTTTTCCGAGGACTTACCGAAGGCCAGTTTCTGTAACTTGGCGATCCGCAAACGAAGCGCCTGAACCAACTGATCATGGACGCGCAACGTGGCCGATATCTTGGCGTTTTCTGCCTGCAATACCGCAATCATCGCCTTCAATTCGGCGGGATCATCAGGCAGATTTTCGACAATAATTGACATGCAACTGACTACCAAAAGTCAGGCCAAAGCACCATATAAATAACGCCAAACAGGAACAAAATCACCCGACACGCGCCGGGGGAGAGCCCCAATTCGGACGCCGCCAGTCGATTCCCTCCCAGAGCATCGCGAGCTGCGCAGAGGTCAGCCGTATCGACCCATTCGCAGCACTCGGCCAAGGAAAGCGTCCGCGCTCAAGCACCTTGTAGTAGAGGCAAAACCCCTGGCCATCCCAATAGAGCAACTTGATCCGGTCCCCCCGGCGCCCACGGAATGCAAACACTGCGCCACTGGCGGGCTTCTGATGCAGGACGTCTTGCGCCAATGCCGCCAGCCCCGCGATCCCCTTGCGCATGTCCGTGACACCGCAGGCCAGATACACACGCACGCCAGTCCCAGGCCCGATCATGCGGCGTCCACCGCGCGGATCAGGGAGATCAGCGCACCGGGTCCACAGTGCTGTCAAAGTGCAAACTACGCCCACCCCGCAGCCGCAATTCAACCGCGGTCGCTGGAAGCGCCTCAGCAGCCGTCACTGGCATGTCCAACGGAAAGAAAAGCGCTCCGGCATCAGGCGACCACAGACCCTTCTTCTTCAGCTCATGCCGCCATTTGTAAATCTGCTGCCGGGTCACCTCGTGGCGTTGCGCCACCTGCGTCACTGTCGCCCCGCCAACCCCAACCGACAGGACCATCTCGAGCTTGTCCTCATCACGCCAAAGTCGCCGCCGCTCAATCCCCAGAATTTCGCCCCGCATCGCTGATCCCCCATAAGACACGTCGCAAGCGACGTCGCTAAACACGTGTCTTAGAGCAGGACGCCAAGGTCAGGCAGGCGGTCCCAATGGCGCGGTTACGTTCTTTCTGGGAAATTTACCTTTGCAAACCTTTATTTAGATTGCTCTAGCGGACGTCCGAGATAGGATTCTATGACTTCCGGATGGGACATGACTTCATCGGGAGAACCCTGGAACAACTCTTCTCCAAAATTGAGAACGAAAACGTGATCGGCCAGCGCCAAAATTACGTGCACCAGATGTTCGATCATCAGGATGGTCACGCCAGATCGACTGACCTCCGTCAAAACGTCCATCATTTCTTCGACTTCGCCGCGAGTCAGCCCCGCCATTACTTCATCGAGAAAAAGCAAGTTCGGACTGGTTGCCAATGCACGGGCGAGCTCAAGTTTCTTCTTTTCACCTAGCGTCAACGTTCCAGCAAGTTGATCCTGCTTTTCGAGCAAACCGACTTTCTGAAGCGGATCTATACAACGCTCACGAGCCTCTACAACTGAGAGGCTCTTTTTGTCGGAAAAAAGCGCGCCCGTGACAACATTATCCATGACTGTCATCTCGGTGAATGGTTGCACGACTTGAAATGTCCGGGCCACACCGAGATGGCAGATCTCAAATGGCTTGAGACCCGTTATGTCTTTATCTTTGAGCGACACAGTTCCGGATGTTGGTGTCAGGTATCCCGTAATAAGATTGAGCAACGTGGTTTTGCCTGCCCCATTGGGCCCAATAACACCCAACAACTGTCCCTTGTCCAAATCCAGGTTCAGGTCCTTGATCGCCATCAGGCCACCGAAATTTTTTTTTAAACCGCGAATTTTAAGCATTCGAAGCACTACCCTTCTCTGTTCTTGGCTTGCGTGCGGTCGAGCCAAGAAATGCCGTTTTCACGCTTTCCATATTCATGAGTTCACCAACAGGTGCTTCAGCAAATACCTCACCATGGACAATGACATATCCACGCTGCGCAACACTCAATGCAGCTTGACTATTTTGCTCTACAATCAAAATACTGATGCCGGATTCCGCGATCTTAGCGATCGCATCGAAAACCAAATGAACAAGGCGTGGTGCCAGACCCAATGATGGTTCATCCAACAACAGTAGGGATGGACAACCCATCATGGCGCGCCCGATGGCAAGCATTTGCTGTTCCCCACCTGACAACAGCCCCGCACTTTGTTTTCGGCGGTCAACAAGACGGGGAAACAGTTCATAGACTTCTGCCAAGGCTTGCGCACGCCGCGGCCGCGAACGCGGACAAAACGACCCCAAAATCAGGTTGTCTTCGACACTCAAGTTAGGAAAAACCTGCCGACCTTCTGGTGAGAGGCATATACCTGCCTCGACCCTGCGATAGGCCGGGATTTCAAGGAGGTTACGCCCTTGAAAGAGAATTTCTCCGCTCGTCGGCGCGACCAACCCCGTGATGACATTCATGGTAGTGGTTTTTCCAGCACCATTGACGCCAAGTATCGCAACCACCTCACCTTTACCCACAGTTATATCGAGACCGTTGAGCACGGCAGACTGGTCATAACCTGCGTGCAGGTCCTTTAATTCAATCAGCGCAGTCATTGCTTCTCCTTCGCCAGCAGCGTTTCGCGCCCGACTTTCTTCTGTTTGAGCTTGGTAAGCTGATGCCAAATGCCGTTGGGAAGATAGAGAATGCAGAGGCACAGGATCAGGCCATATATGACAATGCTTAAGCCGGCAGAACCAAACCAGATACGAGTTCCTTCAGATATTACGAGTGTTGCCAATGCGCCGATTACCGGGCCCATGAGGGTGTAAATTCCACCAAGAATAGGTGCCACCTGCGCTAGAATTGTAATATGCAGATCGAAGGCGATACCGGGATCGGCGAACCCGCCAAACCATGCGTTGATGCCGCCGGCCAGCGACGCCATGCCACCTGCCAATGCCAATATGCCGACACGGAACCGACGTGAGTTGATGCCGAACATCTCAGACGCAGCTTCGTTGTTGCGCATTGCGCGGAATGCATAGTGATAACGTGATCGTACTACCGCCCAAGAAATTGCAAAAACCGCAAAAGCGCAGCAAACCGCAAAACTTGCGATGACAGGAGATTCCGGCCGCAAGTTTTGCTGGATATAAATTCCTTCTCCACCGCCTGTTAGTTCCGGGGTCATGACCGCAATGACACGGAGTCCTTCAGACACGGCAAGTGTGGAAATTGCGAAGAAGAAACCACGCAGGCGCCCGGTTATGACAGCCAAGATGGCTCCGACAAGCATACCAATAGCGATCACTGGTATGATTGTAGCCGCAAATCCCAGACCGATCTTATTAGAGGCAAGAATGGCTACATAGGTACCCAGCCCCCAAAAGATGGAGTGGCCCAAGGAAACCAGGCCAGCACTGGCTGCTAGGTTCCAGCTTATGCTCAACATCATCAAACTCGCTAATCGGAGGCTCCAGTCCACGATCACTGGAGTTGAGTAGAAAGGGAGCGGAATAAGGATCAGCGCCAAAACGACGAATACTACGTATTTTAAAGTGCTCATGGACATCGTTCAGTGCGCCTCTTCGAATTTTTGGCCCAGAATGCCACGCGGCCGAATGATCAGCACAATCAGAAGGACAATGAAGGCGACACCTTCCGCCCAGCCGATTCCATTTGGCACATAGTAGGAAACTCCAGTCTCGGCGAGAGCCAGGAGAAATGCTCCGATTACCGCGCCCCAAATGCTCCCTAATCCACCCAAAATTACGATCGCAAATCCTTTCACCAAAATGTGGAAACCCATGAAGGGGGTTATCGTCAGCAGGAAGCTGATAGCGACGCCTGTGGCGCCAGCCAAACCAGCGTTGATTCCGAAAGCCAATAAGTAGACAAAGTTAACATTAATACCCATTAGGGTGGCAGCTTTCTCATTCTGGGCGACCGCCATTGTTGCCCTGCCAAGTTCCGAACGCTTTAACCAAACAATGAGCCCAACGATCAGGGCTGCTGCGACCACAAAAGTGACAACTCGACCATGAGGAATCCAAACGTCGAAAAACTCGGTTGCGTCAAGCGAATAGGGCGTGCTGACTGAACGGGGGTTGCCGGTAAAGACAAGCACTGCGAGATTCTGCAAGACAAGACTTATCCCGAACATCAGAAGAATTTGGTTTATGCGGGGAGCTGCAAGGGCTCGTCTTGCGACGAGCTTGAAAAGCCCCGCCCCAAAAAAAGCGACAATAATCGCAATCAGGGGAAGTATTAAAATTGGATCAATTCCAAAAAAACCAACTGCAAAAAACGCTGCATAAGCGCCAAACATGATGAACTCGCCATGTGCAAAATTGGTAATTCGCGTAACGCCCAAACCCAATGCCAAACCAACGGCCATCAAGGCGTAAAAACCTCCGAGCAATATTGCATCGAGGATGAATTGAAAGAAAAGTGACATCGTGCGCTACTCCTGATCCCTATGCACCAGAGATATGGCGAAAAAAATTACCCGTTGAGCGAGGGCTTTTAAGATGACGCCCCCGCTCATTGGTGAATTTATTCCCTCGGCAACACTTCTCCGGTCGCCAACTCTTCGGGATACAGAACGGAATATCCGTCGCCCTGACGCTGGAAAACAAGTGTTTTCGAAAACGCCTGATTTACTGCGCCACCGTCACTTGGTTCAAACTTCGAACTGCCGAGCATCGTATGAACGCCAAGATCTTTAAGCTCCGCAGCAACTTTCTCCTTTTCAGTACTTTGCGCCTTCTCGATCGCAAGAAACAGCATCATGGCAGAAGTGTAGCAGGTGACGTCCAAAAATTCCGGCTCATGATTGTATCGCTCACGGAAGAGCGCTTCCCACTCCTTGATACCGGGAAACAGCTTAGGATAGTTCGGGTCACCGTCTGTTTCCAAGCCAGGCAAATAGGTAGTAACACCAATCCATCTGTCTGCAGCGGGCCCTACAGCGTTTACCCAGTCCGGGATCTGCGGATAAACAGTCCCGACAAGATACGGAATATCCAGTTGCGCAATCTCAATTTGTTTGGCGAGCTGGATCGCATCAGATGTCTGAACAAGCCCCAACAGAACGTCCGGCTTCGTACGACGAACGAGCTGCAAGACCGGGTTCATGTCCGAAGTACCTTCCCGTACCAATTCTTCTGACACGATTTCGAAACCGGCGTCCGAATAGTACTTTTTCGCTGAAGGAAGGTGCGAGCGGCCATAAGAGCCATCAGAATAGACAATTGCGAGGCGCTTGCTTTCACCAAGTACTTTACCTAGACCCTCGGCGGTGCTTTGATGATAAAGATAGCCCCATGGATAGGTGTGGAAAAACATATCCTCACCAAGAACTTCGTTTTCAACAGCAGTTGATGAAGACCCGGGAACAATCCAGAGTGGCTTCCCTTGCCGCCATGGCGGGACGCTCGCAGAAACGATCCCCGAGGCAATCGGGCCAATCATAAAATCAACGCCTTCTTGCTCAACCAATTCGGTCACTGCGGTAACAGTTGACTGGTTGTTACTCTGAACGTCGCGGAAAACGATTTCAATTTTCTTGCCAGCGGCCGTTGGACCAAAGGCGTCGAGAGCCATCTCAATGCCACGCCTACCTTGCTCGCCATACACAACATATTTTCCACTGAGTTCAAGCGGAGCTCCGATCTTAACGACGTCTTCAGCAGCGATTGCAGGAGTTACGATCCCGACAAATGCAGCAACTGCAATGGGACCTATATCTCTTAAAGCTCTCATATTTTGTTTCCTCCACTGTGTATTTCGGACAAGAGCGACCTTCCTCCTCCACAAAAAAGGTACCGCCTTGAAGCACGCAAAATTTTTTTGACCTTGCGCGTTGAGTAATTCTACTGAACAGAATAGGTCCCGTCTAGTGAAACATGATTTTTTTTGGTCGGCTAGCGCCTGTTGACGTTCACCTCAAACGGATCCCCAATGCGGCAAGGAAAACAAATGCGCTGAAGTCGTTGTCGGTTTTGTAACAGCGTATGGAGTTCCCTCTGTATTCGTTGAGCTTTTCGAAGAAGTTGTCGGCTAGGGGCCGACTGCGGTAGTTGTCGCGGTCGAACTCCGCTGGGAACCGTCGGTTGGGTCTGGGCGGAATTACTGCGCCAGTTTCGGCACTAGTCAGTGCATCCCTCAGCCAACTCACGTCGAAAGTCCGATCAGCCAGTAACTGGCTGCAGGACAGCCCGTCGATCAACGCCGTGCCGCGTAGATCGTGGGCTCGCCCCGGCAGCGAACGGATGTCCGTCAGATTGCCAAGCGCGTCGGTCAGCGCCATGATCTTGGTGGTTGTGCCGTCCTGTGGCCTGGCTCTGCGTCCCGCTTGTGCGCCCTAATGGTGGCTGTGGACTTTGACGATACTGACGTCGAAGATAGCGTATTCGAAGTCGGCATCTTCGGCCAACTCTTTGAACATGCTCTAGAACGCGTCTGCCTGAACCCATCTTCGGAACCGTTTGAAAACCGAGTTGCTCTTCCAAACTCTTCTGAAAGATCACGCCACGGGCACCCCGTGGCGCGATCCACAGCACGCCTTCAACGACAATCCGAGGATCAGACACGGGCGTTCGGGGTCACAATCAAGACCAGGATAGTGCGGAGCGATGGTCTCCCACAACGGCGTCCCCGACCGTGTCGTCATCGATAAAAACGGCGCCAATCTGACGGGGTTGGACGCTGTGAATGTGGTCCTGAAATTCACTGGAACAGGGCAGACCATCAAAATCCTGCAGGTCAAATACCTGAACAATATCCTCGAGCAGGATCATCGGTTTATCAAGGGCGTCACCGGGCGCACTCTCGGCTTCA
Organism: Roseovarius sp. MBR-51; assembly: GCF_053628575.1. Classification (NCBI taxonomy): domain Bacteria; kingdom Pseudomonadati; phylum Pseudomonadota; class Alphaproteobacteria; order Rhodobacterales; family Roseobacteraceae; genus Roseovarius; species Roseovarius sp. MBR-51. The sequence continues at coordinate 3,139 of NZ_JBRJGQ010000025.1, read as the reverse complement.
AAGCTTCCAGATAGTCACAGGGTTTGGGATGAAGGTGGATATGCCACCATTCAACCGTCAGTCGGCGTCTTCGATGCGCCGTGCAAGTCCCACTATGTAGTTCGCGCGGGAAACGTCCAGTGGCTCCCAGCCTTTTCGGGGGCTCAGGCAACCAGGATCATGCAGGCGCAGATTGCGCGCCACTCTTCTCAAGATACAAAACCTGCGTCCTGGCTGCGTCGAACCGCGGCCGTTCTGTCCGGTTTCGTGAAGAAGTTGCTGGCGGCTTTGCTAGGCGGGCGCTCACGTTGACCATCGAGAGGTAGAGATAAGCACTCGTCGTGTCGGCCGGTCCGGTAACGACAGCGGCCCACCATAGCAGTCGTTAGAGCTGGTAGAGACGGAAGATCAGGTCGAGGCCAGTTTCTCGAGCGATGGGAACACCGAAGGCGTTCGGGTCGAAGTCTGCCAGCCCGTTCACCCTTTCCACGTAGGCCCTGAGGTCAGCTTTCAGTGGCTCGGTAACCTTGATGGGCTGATCGGTCGGGAGAAGTTGAAGCAACCGGAACACATCGTTCCGGTGCTTCCTGATATCGCTTCCCTTGGCATTCGCGTCCCCATCATCCTTTCGCTGAGACAGGTCGACGAATGCTCTGGCCTTGAACGGGATGAGCAGGCGCTCATCGAGAACAAGAATATCGTCAATGGCGCGACGGCTCTCGAGGAGTGCCTCGTAGTAGTCCGTTTCCAACAGGATCGCGGAGAGGCTCAGGGTTTCGTCCGAAACCTCCACCACCGTCAGCCCGGCATCCTCCGGGATTTCCAGCGCTTCGGGCTTTCGCGCAAAAAGCTCGAGCATTGCCGGATACGCTGGGTCGGTTGGCTTATGGAACCTGTAAAACTCGCGTCGCCCGTTGCTGCGTTCGCGCGCCTGGTAACCACCCCCATCTAGGAAGGCTTTCAGGGATTGCGCGAAAGTCGGATCCACGACCTCGACGCAGAGCACCATGTCGATGTCGTTGGTCTGGCGGAAATCGATGCCGACCTCCTCGAAAATCATAGAACATGCGGTGCCGCCGATAACCGCATAATGGTCGGCATGGTCCGCAAAATGCTCACGAAACTTGTCCAGGCCGACTACCATTCAAACTCCTCCAACAATTGTAGCGCGGCGGCGTCCAGCCGCTCGTCCGAATTATCGCGGAACTGCAAGTAGAGCGACAGCGCATCGACCTCACGCGCACCCGACACGATATCCGGGTCGTACCACCAAACGTCGATCGCGAAGTTCGGCTCCTCGTCCTGTTCTACCTCTTTCCCGAACTCGCCACTTTGTATCCGCTTCCAGTCCTTTGGCCCGGCAGCAAAACGCAGGATGCGGGGCTTGGACATCGTCGAGCGCTCTGAAAGCGCACTTTCGCCACCGGTTGGCAGATAATTAGGTAGTGGGCTGCCATGGAAGCCCTTCGGCAGGGTGGGTGCCCGAAACCAATGCTCGGCCTTGACGGGCGAACGCAGTTTGTGAACCGCCGCTTCGAACAGTTCGCGAGGAGCCTCTGAGAACTGGATATGTTTGCTACGCCCTCTCGTTTCCACATGCGCTAGCTCGCCGGCCTCCAGTTCTTCGAAGGCGCGGCCGATCGACATCGCCGAGTATCGCAAGATTTCCGCGAGATCGCTGGGTCGCGCGTTTTCCACGTCCTTGCGATTCAGGTGTCGCAAAAAGAGCGCTTGTGCTGCCGGTGACAGTTGATCTTCCGAGAAATCACGTCTTCGCCGAAAATGTTCTCTGAGGTCCATCGCAAGCTGAGGGATGAAGAGCTGGCTTCCGGGAACGATGAATGGCACAGATTCCTCTATCAGCCTGCTGCGCTGATAAGCAGAGAGCTGTTCGAAGACAAGGACGACGATCCCCTCAAAGTGACGCTCGAGGGAGCCAAGCTGCTTCGAAAGCCCGGTTGGATTTTGGGAGCTCTCGGACAATGGGACTGTGAGCAGGAGCTCATGCCCAAGTAGCTCCGCCTGCCGGAAATCGAACCCCTTTTCCAGGAAGAGCGGAAGTCCCTTCTTGTCACTCCAAGCCATCAAACTGGATGGCAGGTGTAGCGTGGTGCGCAGGTAACCTTGCGCTGCCTTGAAGAGCTCCTGAGAGAATTTTTCATCCAGTTCTAACATGATTTTGGAAACTAACACTGATAATGTTAGTGTGCAACGACGATGTTAGTAATTTGGATGGGTTGGGACGCGCTGGTTGCCTTCGGTATCACAGAGATCGTCAGAAGGTTCGGCTTCTGGCCAGGTTGCATACCCATGGTGAGCAAAAACGAAACATGTCAAACCAGCTTTCAAGATGATCACGTTCTTGTCGCTCACAACCGAATACTCCGAGCAATGTATAGGTTTTTGTGATGTGCAAGCCTTAGGTTTTGGTGTTCTTGGCCCCTCCTGCCCTTTGGCCAGGACCGTGCCCTACTCGTTCGGCTGCACGCAGCCGCCCTCCCCGAGCTGAAACGCCGCCTCTCCCTGCGACGTGCTGCTGGCCGGGCAGTCTCCTCCGGAGCCAGCCCGACCAGCCGTCGCATGGTCGTGGCAACGCTTCATTTCGGCCATTCGGTAACGGTCGCTGGGGCGGGGCGGGTCGCCTCAATGGTCTCGTCCACCGCGCCTTAGCCGGTGCTATTCTTCGCTTTACCGGACATGCTGTTCCGCGATCATTGGCCGCAAACGCTGTTCGACGACCTCCGGATTGCATTTGCTGTAGCTGGCAGAGGGCCGGTGATCAGCACGATGCAAGAAATCGCAAACTGTCGGGGCGCGGTACCGGTTCACGGTCGAAATCCAGGTGAGCCGTGCAGGGTGTGACTGCTTCGACGGTCTCCCTGCTGCTGCCCTGCCAGATGACACGCATCGCGGTGCCACGAATGCTAGCCGTCGCGACACGTAGGGCAGGGCTCGGCCAAGCTGTCACTGTACCCTAATTAATCAGAATCCGGCCTGAAATTGTCCCATAGAATCAATGGAAGTTTGTACCCTTAATTTTCGCATTGTACCGTTAATTGCAATATTGCACCCTTAATTACCAGACGGTTGAAACTGTGGATAACCTAACCGCTTCGTGTAGCGCGCCAACAGATATTGCCCTTCTAGGAAGCGTAAAACG
>NZ_JBRJGQ010000024.1:0-25922 GCF_053628575.1 Roseovarius sp. MBR-51 | reverse complement strand
GGGGCCACCGGCTTTCAGCAATTTGCGGCGCTTGCAGCATAATTGCGTCCAGCAATCGCCCGTTCTCGGGTCAATAGATTTCTTGCGACAGAACCCTTCAAAGCGCTTGGTTTCTCGGCTTGCGACCTCGCGGTCGACCAGCAAGCCAAGCCATTCGGCGTGGCTAAGCTCAGCAGCGCCGTCCTGAGATTGCAGTTCGCAGAACGCTTCGGCCATACCATCGAGCCGCAGGGCCTTCAGGTGATCGAGGGTTGGATGGGTAAGCATGACGTATCCTTTCAATGGAAGTAATCGGCACCACGGATGTTGGGGTGGGGGATGGCAGGCTCCTCCGTGGCGCGGGTGCGGGACTTGCGATCGAGCCCATTCTTCAGGATCGAATGGACTGATGAGTAGGATCTGGCGTTGACCTCCAAGGCGCGTTTGCAGGCAGCGTCCAGGCGATCCCGGCCGAACTTGTCGGCCAGACGGATGACGCCAAGGCAGCTCCGATAGCCCTGTTCAGGATGCGTGCGGTCCCGCATCACGACCTCGACAAATGTCGCGACATTCGGTCCGATGCGGGCGGCCCGAGCCGTTATGCGTTGTGGCGTCCAGTCCTCACGGAACTGGTGGTGCGCAGGCATGTGATCGCGCTGTGTGGAGTGCTGCCCGTTGCCGGAGGTGCGCACATGCGATGCAACACGCTGCCCGGCATGGAAAACTTCGACCGTGCGCGTGGTGATGCGCGCCCACAGCTCTTTCTTCAGCAACTGATAGGGCACCGAGTAATAATGCCTGTCGATGGCGATGTGGTAATCGAGCCCGGCGCGGCACTTCTTCCATTCCGCATAAACGTAAGGAGCCATCGGCAGCGGCTTCAGGGTCGGCTTGTCCAACTGTTCGAACAACTGCTTGCGACTGGCGCCGAGATGGCGCGAGGTCTTGTCGTTGAGCCGGTCGAGCAGCGGGCGGATGGCCGCGTTCACCTCTGCGAGGCTGAAGAATTGGCGATTGCGCAATCGCGCAATCGCACCAAAGGTGCGCCTCAAGCCAAATGGCGCGCTTTCAGCGCGACATCCACCGCTCAACCAACAAAACCGCCCCCTCGACCTTTGCCTTGTCCTTCGGTTTGTGCGGCCGCGCGGGCACCAGGGCCGTGTCGTAATGCCTGGCCATATCCGCGTAGGTCCGGTTGATCGCCGGATCATAAAAGCAAGCCTTCGTGACCCCGGCCTTCAGGTTGTCGGACACGATCTGCGCCGTTACGCCCCCGAAAAAGTCAAAGGCGCGCACATGGCTCGCGATCCAGTCCGGCAGCGATTGCGTCCACGTCGCCTCCGCAAAGGTATAGTTTGAGGCCCCGAGGGTCGCGACGAACAGCTGTGCCGGGCGCACCTCGCCAGTCGTAGGGTCAATCACGTCGATCGTGTGCCCTGCGTAATCGACGAACAACCGTTCGCCCGCCGGATGACGCTGCCGCATCACCGGCGACAGCTTGCCTTCCCACCGCGTGTAAAGCTCGCAGAACCGGGAATAGCCGTAGCCTTCGATGTGATCGGCGCGATATTCCTCCCACAGCAGCGACAACGTCACGCCCTTGCGGCGCAGCTCGCGGTGGACATGCGCCCAGTCAGGCTGGGTCGCTCGGTTTGAAACATCACGCGCCGTCCGGGGATAAATCAGGCGCTCAAGGTCTGTATCGGACATCTCTGGTGGCAGCGGCCAGCCCAGACCCAACTCAGTAGCGCGATCAAGGTAACCCCGAAGGGTTGTCCGCCCAATCGCCAGGCTCGCCGCAATCTGGCGCGTCGACAGACCCTCGGCTGACAGCCGCAAAATATCTCGTATCTTCCGCATCGGCAATCTCTTCATCGGGCTTCCTTCGTGCCAAAAGGGCGGAAGGTAGCCGGTTACAGATTGCCTCGCAGCAGCACGTCACAGGGGTGGGCGGATCCCCCGGAATCGGTGGGCGGATGAAATCGGAACGGGTGGGCGCAGCAAATCGGAATCGGTGGGCGCATCATCCCGGAATACGCAACCAACGGCGCCATCACTGAAGACATCGTACTTCGGTACCTGGAACAGCACATCACTGATCCTACCGGCGCCAGCCGGTAGTCATTCAGTCTGAGCTGCAGTTTAGGTTCGAAACGCCCGCGACGAACTTTAGTCATTCCAGAAGTTGTATCGTAGTTCCTCCATCGTGTTGTTGATCTCACGCGCTGCGACTTTCAGGGTTGGCCCGATTTCTTCACGGAACATCGAGAGCCCGAGCCCGTGACGCGAAGCGCCGCAGTTTATCGCAAGTACAGTTTTGCCGTTGTCTATGACAAGTGGAACCGAAACCGCATAGATATCGCGGCGCCAGTCACCCAACGAAGTGCAAAACCCCGTTGCCTCGATTTCGGCGGTCGACTTTTCGATATGCTCAGCGACAACGGCCATGTCGGCACCGCTTTCTTCGATACATTTCAAGTGAAACGCGCGTTGTTCAGGGCCAATCGCCCAAAGGAAGGCTCTGCCCATGGCGGTTTTATCCATCGGGATTAGGGCGCCAGTGCGCATTCGCAACGTGACAGTATCCTTGCCACGGCAATAGGCCAGATAGACCATATCGGCCTGGTCGCCAATTCCCAACGCGGTGGACATGTTGAACTGATCAGCGATGTCCTGAAGCACAGGCGCTGCCACTCGACAAACCGGCATGCTGGACAAAAATGATGTGCCGAGATCGAACACTTTGTCTGCAAGGTGATACCGGCCCTGAAAATGGGTCTGCCCCAGGTATCCCAGCGTTACCAATGTATGAGCAAGCCGCGCCACAGTGGCTTTGGGCAGCCCGGTGAGTCGGGACAGGTCATGAATTCCAAGCGATTTTTCCTCGCACCTGAAAGCGCGCAAAAGATCCAATCCCCGTTCCAGCGAGATTATAGCGTTCGGTTTATCTACTGCCTGCATAGCCTGATCCGTCCTGCAAATATCTGGTGAGACTGTGTGTAGCTCAAACGAAATGGTTCAAACAGACAATAGCGCCACTCCAGCCAGTTTGCATCAAGTCGGCCCGAAGCACCAGTTTCATCTTGCAGAACACTATTTTAGTTTCTATGAGTCGAGAAAACGTGGTGGAAAGGTGAGGACTGCAAATGGACGAGTTTCGAGATTTCGGCCTCGAGTTGGAGCACGAAGAGTTTCGTGCGCAGTTCAGGCGCTTTGTTCAGGACCGTCTTGTACCTCTTGCGGAGTCGGCAGAGGCAGAACATCGCTTTCCACGGGAAATCTACGGTTTGCTGGGTGAGCAGGGCTATCTCGCAGTCAATTTTCCCGACCCGATCGGTGGTGGCGGGGATTTGCTGATCGGGTGCATTTTTTATGAGGAACTAACCCGCGCGTCGGCTGGTATTTCGGCCGGTGTATTCGCCCATCAACACCTTGCTCTGACCCCGCTGATGCGGTTTGGTACGGATGAGCAGAAAGAACGTTATCTGACACCGGGGCTGACGGGCGAGATGATCGGGGCCTTTGGGTTGACTGAACCTGATGCGGGTAGCGATATTCGCGGCATTCGCACGGTCGCGCGCCGTGACGGTGACGACTATGTGATAAACGGCTCGAAGCTTTACATCACCAACGGCACGATCGCTGATTTCATTCTGGTCGCAGCCCGGACCGGAGAGGACCGCGCACAGGATTCGCTCACTCTGTTTCTGGTACCCACTGACGATCCGGGTATACAGCGGACTTTGCTGGACAAGGTGGGCAATCATTCGTCCTCAACCGCACTGATTTCGTTTGATGATGTACGCGTGCCTGCCTCTGCCATTTTGGGCGCGCACGGCGAAGGAATTCGCCAACTTAAAGACACGCTGGTTGAGGGGCGTATTCTGGTTGCCAATCGTGGCCTTGGCATTGGCGAGGAAGCCTGCGAGCTGATCGAGGAATATGCCAAGGAGCGAAAAGCCTTTGGTCAGCCCATTGCCAAATTTCAGGGGGTCTCTTTCAAAGTGGCTGACATGCGGGTGCGTGCGGATTCTGCGCGCCTGATGATCTATCGCGCCGCCCGTCTGTTTATGAGTAATAAAAAATGCGACCGCGAAGCCTCGATGGGCAAGTTTCTGGCCAGCGAACTGGCCGTGAATGCGTCCACCACCGGAATGCTCTTGCATGGTGGCGCTGGCTACATGGAAGGCATGAAGATTGCGCGGCTTTTCCGCGATGCGCCTGAGGCGTGGATCGGTGAGGGCACCAACGAAATTCAGCTGCACGTCATCGCGAAAACGATGGGACTGCTTTGATCGTGTAGTTGAGATCGCCTTTGCCGAATTGCTAAAACCGGGGTCCGCCAATGACACAGACCGACAGTAACGCGCATTTTCCTCATCTCTTCTCGCCGTTGCGTATCGGCAATCTGGAGGTTCCCAATCGGTTCGTCGTTCCCGCTTTGACGACGAACTTCGCCGAAATAAACGGTGATATCGGTGACCGCCTCATCAACTATCTTGAAGCGCGGGCGGCGGGTGGCTTCGGCCTGATCGTGACTGAAAACCTGGGCGTTCATGCCTCTGGCCGGGTGATGCCCCGCATGGGTATGGCGGATACCGATGAACGTATTGTACATCTGGCGCGTCTTGCCAAGGCTGTCAAAGGCCACGGCGCGCTTTTGTTTGGCCAGATCAGCCATGCGGGCCGCCAGACACGCAGCAAGATTACGGGCCAACCGCTGCTTGCTCCCTCACCAATTCCTTGTCCGCTCAATCGGGAAATGCCGCTTGAACTGACTGAAGAGCAGATCGAAATGTTGGTGAATGCCTTTGCCGCCGCCGCATTCAGGCTACAGCAGGCGGGGTTCGACGGGGTCGAAATTCACGGCGCCCATGGCTATCTGGTCGCCGCGTTCCTGTCGAATTACGCCAATAAACGAAGAGATGACTTTGGCGGAAGTCTGGAGAACCGCATGCGGTTCTTGTTAAAGATTATCGCCCTTATCCGTCAGAAATGCGGGCCGGACTTTCCCATTTGCGTCCGTCTCAGTGTGGAAGAGTTCGTGGTCGATGGGCTGACCCCCGATGAGACCTGCAAGATCGCAGTTGCCCTTGAGGCGGCCGGCGTTCAGGCCATTTCGGCGTCGGTCGGGACCTATGAGTCCTTCAATCGCCTGTCGATGATTACAGGCGAAGACGAGGGGCGCTGGTTACCGCTTGCACGTCGGGTCAAACAAGCGGTTTCGATTCCGGTGATGGGCGTTGGTCGATTAAAACGCCCCGAGGTCGCGGAACAGGCGCTGGCACGCAAAGATATGGATTTGGCAGCCTTCGGGCGCGCCTCGCTGGCCGATCCCGACCTGCCTGCCAAGGCTCGTGCCGGTCGTGAGGACACCACGGTTTTCTGCATCGGGTGTAATATCTGCCTAGGCCGATCTTCGCGCCCGCAGACCATCTGCCCGGTTAACCCGGCAATCGGAGACGAGGCGCGCTGGCGATTCACACCTACCGGGAAACCGCTGCATCTGCGTATCGAGGGCAGCTCTCTTGCCAGCCTGACAGCGGCCTGGGTCGCGGCGGAACGTGGGCATAGGGTGGAACTTGTGGTTCGACCCGAGTCATTTGGCGGGATGCAGGGATGGCGCTCCAGAGTGCCGGGAATGCAGGAATACGGTGAAACAACCGAGGCCGCATGGCTTCGTGCCAAAAGCGCGGGTGCGCGCGCCGTCGAGCCCGGTGAGTCGCTCGCAGATCTGGTTTGGCGCGAAACCGGGAAACTCCCCCTGACCGCAGCCATCCTTAGAATCCGCCCTGATGCAGTGCCCGCCGCCACCATCCTTGGTCGGGACGGGTTGGACGACCGGGATGAAAAATGCGTGGTCTTTGGCAGTGATGTCGCGACCACCGAGGCCGCTATTCGTCTTGCCACAGCCGGGCGCAAGACGCGTCTTGTGACCGCAATGCGTGATGTCGCGCATGATGCGCATCCGGGCTATCGTGAAGTGTCGCACAATCGGCTTGCGGCGCTTGGCGTTGAGGTAATCACACAAGCGGATGACTGGCGCGACCAGCTGGCTGCGGTGGAGCATGGGGTACTGATCATCGCTGGAGAAATTACGCCGCAGGACGCGACACTGGTAACCACAGAGAACGACAACGCCGGCACCGAGATCATAGATGCTTATGAGGCCGGAGCCATGACCACTGGCATCTATGCGGCAGCCGATCGCGCGCATCTTTTGTAAAGTACTTGACTGTTGTGAACGCAAATATATGGCAGGGTGAAAATCGCTAATTTCATTGTGCGGAACATTATTTTAATTTGGTTGACAGGGCCGCGACAGACCGCTTATCAAGGTTTTGAATAGAGTAGGTGTATCGACGGTGCGTGCGCCGTCGCAATCAGGACAGGAGGAAGAATGAAAGGTTTTGATTCATTCGAGGGAAAGGTTGCCGTTGTCACCGGTGCAGGCACAGGTTTAGGCCAGGCTTTTTCCCTTCGATTGGCCGAATTGGGCGCAACCGTCGGTCTGGTGGGGCGTCGTTCCGAGCCATTGGAAGAGACAGCGTCCCTAATTCGCGACATTGGCGGGCGCTCAGTCGTCATGCCGCTTGATATTCGCGACTATGATGCCGTCGAAAAAGGCTTTGACGGGCTGGTCGATGAGACTGGGCGTTTCGACATTCTGATCAACAACGCCGCCGGAAATTTCATTGCCCGCGCCGAAGACATCACCGCCAACGGCTGGACTGCCGTGGTCGGAATCGTTCTGAATGGTTCGTTCTTTTGTGCGCGTGCCGCATCGCGCCATATGTTGCCGCAGCGTTCTGGCAAGATCATGAACGTCACAGCCAGCTATGCATGGGTCGGCGGCCCTGGAACGGTCCATTCCGCCTCGGCCAAAGCGGGTTTGATCGCCATGGCTAAAACGCTGGCTGTCGAATGGGGCGGGCGCAACGTTCAGGTAAATTGCCTGTGTCCGGGCTTTGTCGACACCGAGCAGTCCCGTGAAAAGCTCTGGCCCGGAGATGAAGCGCGACAGCACCTCATGGATCGGATTCCGACGGGCCGTTTCGGCACTTTGGAAGAGACGGTTGAAGCAGGGATGTTCATGTGCTCGGACGCGGCCAACTATATGAATGGCGAAGTTCTGACAATCGACGGGGCCGAATGGCTGAACAAGGGCGCGCTTTTGTTGCCGGATGCGACGCTATGACCGTGCCCGTTGCTCTTGTCACTGGCGCAAGCAGAAACATTGGCCGGGCCATTGCTCTGACCTTGGCGAAGGAAGGCTACAAGGTGGCTTGTCTGGCGCGGGACAAGGCGGCCTTGGCTGAAACCATCACCCAGATCGAAGCGGGCGGTGGCACAGCTACGGCGCATATCGGCGATGTGTCCGACGATGCGGCACTTGAGGCATATGTCGACGAAGCTGTGGCGCTTCATGGTCGCATTGATCTGGTGGTCAATAATGCCGGTGTGATGCGGGAGGAGCGAACAGAAGACACAGATGCTGCTTCGTTTCGGGCGGTGATGGATATAAATCTGGTGTCGCATTTCCTGCTGGCGCGCGCTGCCTACCCGCATCTTCGCGAAAGCAAGGGGTGTGTTGTCAACATTGGTTCAATGTTTGGCGCGCTGGGGGTGGCATCTGCCGCATCTTATTGCACTTCGAAGGCCGCAGTCGAAGGGTTGACGCGCGCGTTGGCTGCCGAATGGGCCACGTCGGGAGTTCGGGTGGTCTGCGTGGCGCCGGGCTATGTGCGCAGTGATATTTCGGCGCGCGTACTCGATGACCCGAAGCTGTCGCAGCACGTTTTAAAACGCATACCGCAACGGCGGATCGGTGAGCCATCCGAGGTGGCTGATCTTGTTGCCTTTCTGGCGTCACCCAAAGCACGTTTCATCACTGGCGAAACCTATGTCGTCGATGGCGGGCAGCGCATGAGCGTTTGAGATAAACACGAACGGCCCGTCTTTTTGCAACGTATGGACCGTTTGGTCAGAGAAAATGGACATGATCATGCCTCAAAACAGGATAGACCGCATCTTGCAGGCCGCCGCTGAAGATAGTCGTGACGCGCCTTTTTTGCTGTTTCAAGATGGCACCTCGGCCAGCTATGGCGAGGTGTTTGATCGCGCTTCTCGTCTGGCGTCGGTAATTTCCCAAGCGGGTATTTCGCCGGGGGACCGGGTGCTTAGCCTGTTGGAAAACAGCCGTGAAGCGATCGAATTCTTTGTTGGATGCTCAATCGCCGGGGCTGTCGGGGTTGCGGTGAATTTTCATAGCACAGCACCTGAAATCGCTGCGCTTATGGACGACTGCAAGCCTTCGGGTATCGTTACCGGGGCCGCGTATCTTTTGCGGCTTGCAGACGTTCCTGCTATCGCCGATCTCAAGCTGCGGCTTTTGGCTGACGCCGAGGCGTCGGATTGGCAGAATTATCAGCAGGCGGTCGCCGCTGCCGATCCGCTTCCTGTTAATCAGGACTTTGACGAATATGACCCCGCGATGATGGTGTATAGCTCTGGCACGACCGGGCAGCCTAAAGGCATTTTGCTTTCCCATCATGGCATCGTGCAAAACGGCAAGGCCGTGACCGAGGCTCTGAGGTATCGACCGGGAGACCGGTCGATGACTCTCTTGCCGCTGTTCTCAAGCTTCGGTTTTGCCTTCGATTTCATCCATGTGGCAGTGATGCGAAACAGCACCGTGATCCTCAAGAAATTTGATGAAGCGACGGCGGCTGAAAGTATCGAACGCTTCGGTGTCACCTTTCTTGCCGGGGTTCCGACAATGTTTGCCCGTTTGTTCAGCGACGAGGTCGTCGCGGGGCATGATGTCTCAAGCCTGCGATTGATTGATGTGGGCGGTGGGCCGGTGTCCGTTCGCCTTAAACATATGTTGGCGCAGCAATTCGGCATTAACGTGGTGGAAAGCTATGGCCTGACCGAAATATCACCGGTGGCCAGCGTCCAGAGAGCCTCCGACGATTTGGCATCCGACTCCTGTGGACAGCCGCTATCCGGGTTCGAGGTGCGTGCGGTCGGGCCAGATGGGAAAGCCATGCCGGTCAATGAGCCGGGTGAGCTTTGTTTCCGCTCTGACACCTTCATGCTGGGGTATTGGAACCAGCCGGAATTGACGGCCAAGACCATCGTGGACGGGTGGCTGTATACCGGCGATGTCGGCGTTATCGATGAGATTGGCGTAATCCGGATTCTCGACCGCACCAAGGATATGATCGTCGCCAACGGGTTCAACGTATTCCCCAAGGAAATCGAGAATGTCATCCATGAGATCGACGATGTCAGAGAATGTGCCGTCGTCGGTATTCCAGACGATATCCGCGGTGAGGTAATCAATGCCTTTGTTGTTCCCAAGCCGGGAATGACCCCCGACCCGGATGCAATAATCGCCTACTGCCGCGAGAAACTGTCCCGCTACAAGGTACCGCGCGTCATCCACCTGATTGACGAGATGCCGCTGACGGCCTCTGGCAAGATCCGTCGTCATGTATTGCGCGACACATTGCCGAACACCGCAAAGGATTAAAATGGATACCCATCGCTATTTTCTGACCGAAGACCAGATGGTCTTTCATGAAACCGTGAAACGCTTTTGCGATAAACGCATTGCGCCACAAGCTGCAGAGATTGATCGGACTGCCGAGTTTCCGGCAGAGTTGTTTGCTGAAATGGCTGAGTTGGGATTTCTCGGCGCACCCTATGATCCGAAGTATGGTGGGGCGGGCTGTGACGCCGTCATGGTTTGTTTGCTGCTTGAAGAGGTGTCGCGTGCAAGCGGTGCAGTCGGGAGTTCCCTGAACGCCCATATCAGCCTTGCCTCGTCGGTCATCGCGGATCATGGCAGCGACGATCATAGGCAAAAATATCTGACTGCGCTGACCAGCGGGGCCAGCATCGGGGCTTTCGGACTGACCGAACCATCCGGCGGGTCGAACGCGGCGGGCTGCAAGAGCACGGCGCAACGAGATGGCGACGATTTCGTTCTGAACGGGACCAAAGCGTTTATTACCAACAGCACCGTCGCCGACATTTTCGTTGTGACGGCCCGGACATCCGAAGGCACCGGATCGCGGGGCATTTCGGCGTTCATCCTCGAAAAGAGGATGCCCGGCTTTTCCGTTGGACCGCAGGACAAGAAAATGGGGATGAACGGCTCTCCTACAGCGATGCTGTTCTTTGACGATGTGCGCGTACCCGCGCAGAACATGATCGGTACTGAGGGCGAGGGCTTTCGCCAATTCGCCCAGACGCTCGATCGTGGCCGGGTCAATGTTGCCTCGCTGTCTGTCGGCTTGGCACAAGCCGCATTCGACCAAGCTGTCAGCTATGCGCAGGAACGTGAACAGTTTGGACGAAAGATCGCGGGTTTTCAGGGTATCCAGTGGCCAATCGCAGAGATGGCCGTCGAAATCGAGGCGTCGCGGCAACTGACGCTGAATGCGGCACGCATGTATGATGCAGGACTTCCGATCAAAACCGAGGGTGCGATGGCCAAGTTTCTTGCCGCTGAGGCTTCGCTCAAAGCTGCGAATGCGGCGGTCGAGATTCACGGTGGCTACGGCTATATGCGCGACTTCCCGATCGAGCGTATTCTACGCGATGCAAAGATGTATCAAATCGGCGAGGGCACCAGTCAGATCCAGCGGCTCGTGATCGCCCGCGAGATTCTTGGCCGCCAGGCACTCTGACCCCTACATTTAGGATAGTAATATGACCACACCGGATGTCCTTGTTTCAAAAGATGGTAGCATAGCAACCATCACGTTGAACCGCCCGGACAAGCGCAATGCGCAGGGTATTGAATTTACCCCCACTTTGTTGGCGGCGCTGGACGAGGTCGAGGCCGACCCCGAAATTCGCGTGGCCATCCTGACAGGGAAAGGGCCGGTCTTTGGCGGCGGTGGCGATCTCAATGAAATCATGAGCACAGAAGAGACAGACCCTGAATGGGAGTTTGATCTGGTGCTCGGCTATAACAGGCTGATCTCGCGGATCTATCATTTCGACCGACCGATTATTGCGGCTGTGAATGGCCCTGCTGTAGGGGGCGGTACGTGCCTTGCCCTAGCCTGTGATTTCGCAATTGCCAGCGACGCGGCGGCTTATCACTTTGCCTTCTCGCGGATCGGGCTTTCAGCGGCGGATATGGGCGCGCCGACGCTGCTGTTGCGCGCACTTGGCGCGCCACGGGCGCATTATTACCTGCAGACAGGTGGTGTGATAGATGCAGAACTCGGGCGCGACCTCGGTCTCTTTGTGGATGTTGTGCCGTCGGCTGAGTTGTTGAGCTCCGCAAACCGGGCCGCAGCCTTGATCGCGAAGCAGTCCCGTCGCGGCAGTACCATCACCAAAACCGCGCTGCGACGTGGGGCCGAGACGTCCTTTGATGCCAGCCTGGAATACGAGGCCTATCTACAGAGTTTTGCCTTCCGCAGTCGTGAGCACAAGGCGCGGCTGGGTCAATTTCTCGAAAAATCACACGCCAGTCGCGGCTAGCCTGAGAAACGGAGCTGAAAAATGAAAGATGTTGTACGTTTGGGTTCGGGGTCCGGTTTCTGGGGGGACGCCATTGATCCGGCAGAGGAAAGTCTGCGCAAAGGCAAGCTGGATTATCTATGTATGGATTATCTGGCCGAACTGACCATGGCGCTGTTGCAGCGCATGAAGATGAAAAATCCAGATGCCGGTTTTATCCCCGACCTGATCGACCATATGCGCACGCTGTTACCGCTGGCGCGTAAATCGGGCACACGCATCATTTGCAACGGCGGTGGCGTGAACCCGCGGGCAGCTGGTGAACAGCTACGCCTTCTGGCTGACGAACTCGGCCTTGCCGGCCTGCGCATCGCTGTTGTCGAAGGTGACGACATGGTCGAGCGGATTGATGAACTGGTTGATGCTGGCGAACCTCTTCTGAATATGGAAACAGGCGAGGACGGTTTTGGTGAACTTCGCGAGCGTGTCGTGGCGGCCAATGTCTATACCGACAGCTCTGGCATCCGTCAGGCGCTTGCCGAAGGAGCGGACGTGGTGGTCACGGGGCGGGTGTCGGACAATGCGCTTTATGTGGGACCGATCATGCACGAATTTGGCTGGAGTCAGGAAACAGCACACGCGGATTTGATTGGATCGGCGATCACGGCCGGGCACATTGTCGAATGTGCTTCGGCGTGCAGCGGTGGCATGTCCTCGTGCTTTGATGAAATGCCGCAAATGGGTATGGTCGGCTTTCCCATCGTCGAATTCTCGCGCGATGGCACATTCGTGATTACCAAGCCCGAAGACACCGGGGGCAAGGTGAACAGTTTCACGGTCAAGGAACACCTTGTCTATGAAATCGCGGATCCTGCCAATTACATAATGCCGGATGGCATCGCTGATTTCACGACTCTGACGCTTGAAGATCTCGGGAATGACCGGGTTCGCATCAGCGGTGTGCGCGGCAAGGGCATTCCGGAACGTCTGAAGCTGGTGGTCGGCTATCAGGATGGCTGGATCGGAGAGGGCATGGTCATGTTCCCTTGGCCGCGCGCGTATGAGCGTGCCGTAAAGGCGCGGCAAACCCTCACCGAACGGTTTGAACGTCTCGGGCTTCAGGCCGACGACATCCTGTTCAGCTTTGTCGGTCTTGATACACTTCATGGCCCGACGACCAAAGACACCGACATCCCCGATCTGAACGAAATCGGCCTGCGTGTTGCGGTCAAAACCAGCTCGCGCAGCGAAGCCGACAAAATCCGCCGTGCCTGTACCCAGCTTTGGATCATGGGGCCAGGCGGGTCGGCTTTTGGAACACCTTCCAAACCGCGCCCTGTGGTGGCCGTCTGGCCAACCCTGATCGACCATGCCGCCGTCAC
The DNA here is from genome assembly GCF_053628575.1 of Roseovarius sp. MBR-51. NCBI lineage: Bacteria > Pseudomonadati > Pseudomonadota > Alphaproteobacteria > Rhodobacterales > Roseobacteraceae > Roseovarius > Roseovarius sp. MBR-51. The sequence goes on along the minus strand of NZ_JBRJGQ010000024.1, from coordinate 13,074 downwards.
CCAATCTGTCACCCTTCTGGAGATTTGAACTCATGAGCCGAATTTTGGCCGATATCGCCTATGTCCGCTCGGGTGACAAAGGCGACACCGTAACCATTGGCGTCATTGCCCGTACGCCCTCAGATTACCCGCGGATCAAGCGCAGCGTTACAGAGGACAAGGTGCGTGATCTGTTTGGTGACTGGGTGAAAGGCCACATCGCCATCTATGAAATGGACAATATTGAATCCGTGGTTGTTTATATGGAGGCCGCATTAGGAGGCGGTGCCACGCGCACCCTGCGGCTGGACCAGACCGGCAAAGCCCTTGGAAACGCCATTCTGCGGCTGCCGGTGGACAGAGACAACGCATGAGCGTCTTTCGGTCAGAGATAAATCCCGCCTCGGAGGCGTTTCGCAACAATCAGGCTGCCTTTGATGTGCAGTTGGAGGCTATTGAAACAGCGCGCAGTGCGATCCTGGCTGGTTCGGGAAAGAAGAAGGCCGACAAACTGCCGGTACGTATTCGGATCAATCGACTACTGGACCCCGGTTCACCTTTTGTAGAGGTGGGCCAGTTTGGCGCCCATGACATGTATGGCGGCACGATTTATTCCGGCGGCATCGTAACCGGTATCGGCATGGTCAGTGGCCGGCTGGTGATGATTGTTGCCAATGATGGCAGCGTGAAGGGCGGAACCTATTATCCGATCACCATCCGCAAACATATTCGCGCTCAGCAGGTTGCCCGTGAAAACGGCTTGCCTTGTATCTATCTGGTCGATTCCGGTGGCGCGTTTCTGCCCCTTCAAGACGAGATTTTTCCCGATGAAAACCAGTTTGGCATGATCTTCCGCAACATCGCAGAGATGTCGGCGCTGGGTTTACCACAGATCGCGGCTGTCATGGGGTCATGCACCGCTGGCGGGGCCTATATACCAGCGATGTGCGACGAGACCGTGATTGTCCGCGGCACAGGCACGATCTTCCTTGGTGGACCACAACTTGTTCAGGCGGCCACAGGCGTCAAAATTGATGCGGAGTCTCTGGGCGGTGCCGATCTTCACACAACCCAGAGTGCTGTGGCAGATCACCTTGCGCATGACGATGAGCATGCTTTGCGCCTCGTGCGCGATATTGTAGCGCGCAGTCCGGGTGCTACGCCGGCCGGTCCGCCGCTCGCGCCTAAAGAACCGCTCTATGATCCGGCAGAGCTTCCCGGTCTGATCAGCGCGAATCCTCGTGAACCGATCCGTCCCCGTGAGATTTTGGCACGGATTTTGGATGGTAGCCGGTTTGACGAATACCGCGCCCGCTGGGGGACAACGATCCTCTGTGGCACAGGCGCGATTGGTGGCTACCCAGTTGGAGTACTCATAAACGATGGGGTGCTGTTCTCGGAGAGCGCCCAGAAGGCCGCAAACTTCATCGAGATATGTTGCCAGCGTAACATCCCCCTCGTTTTTCTTCACAACATCAATGGCTTTATGGTCGGTCAGGAATATGAGGCTGATGGCATTGCGCGCCACGGTGCGAAAATGGTGAATGCCGTTTCCTGTGCGGCTGTACCCAAGTTCAGCGTCATCATCGGCGGTAGCTACGGCGCCGGCAATTTTGCCATGTGCGGGCGCGCCTTTGGCCCCCGCTTGATGGCGATGTGGCCGAACGCGCGTACATCTGTGATGGGCGGTGAACAGGCGGCCACGGTGTTGGCGTTGGTGCGTGAGGCACAGTTGAACAATCAGGGCGAAGAGTTCGACCCCGAAGCGCAGGCGACCTTCAAGAAACCGATCCTCAAGCGCTATGAGGAATGCAGCCAGCCGCTCTATGCAGCGGCACGGATGTGGGTGGATTCGATCATCACCCCCCAACAAACCCGCGACTGGCTTGGATTGGGGTTGGCTATGGCTGCTGGAGGGCCAAGCAAGGAAACGCGCTTTGGTGTATTTAGGATATGAAGATGTTCTCACGTATTCTTATCGCCAACCGTGGCGAAATCGCTTGCCGGATTGCCCGAACGTGCAGCCTTCTGGGTATTGAATATGTCGCTGTTTATTCAGTGGCGGATACGGGGGCGCTACATCTTGAAGGTGCCGCCGAAACGGTCTGTATCGGAGCCGGACCGTCGAGCGAAAGCTACCTCAATGCGGATCAGCTTATCGAGGCCGCCAAGGCGACTGGTTGTCAGGCCATACATCCGGGTTACGGGTTCTTGTCTGAGAATGCATCCTTCGCCCATGCAATCGAAGATGCGGGCCTAGCCTTTATCGGTCCGCGGCCTGAAACGATTGAGGCCATGGGCGACAAAGCACGGTCAAAAGCGATGATGCGGGCCGCCGGTGTGCCGGTGGTGCCAGGCAGCGATGTGGCCAGCGAAGATCCGGCGCGACTTGTAGAACTTGCCGATGAAGCGGGATTTCCGGTGCTGCTCAAGCCGACTGGCGGGGGTGGTGGCAAAGGTATGGTCGTCATCGAAAATCCTGACGACCTAATCAAAGCCACCGAAGCCACCATCCGGCAGGCAAAGGCCAGCTTTGGTGATGGTCGGCTGTTAATTGAACGCTTCATCACCAGTCCGCGCCACATTGAAATTCAGGTTTTCGGAGACGGTCACGGCAATGTCGTTCACCTGTTTGAACGTGAATGTTCTTTGCAGCGGCGTCACCAAAAGGTGATCGAAGAAGCGCCTGCTAGCAATATTTCCGACGCGACGCGCTCTGCGATGCGCAAGGCTGCGGTGCAGGGGGCAGAGGCGCTTGGATATCGCAATGCAGGTACGTTCGAATTTATCTACAGCCCTGAAAAGGATGAGTTCTTCTTTCTCGAAGTGAACACGCGCCTGCAAGTCGAGCATCCGGTCACCGAGGCGATTACCGGCCTCGATCTTGTTGAATGGCAATTGCGGGTGGCGGCCGGGGATAGACTTCCCTTGGCGCAGGACGCGATTGTTGCACGGGGTCATGCGATGGAGGCACGGATCTGCGCCGAGGATCCGTTACATGATTTTCGCCCCGCACCCGGGTATGTGAGCCATGCGGGCTGGCCCGATAGCGCGCGCGTGGATACGGGCGTGATGTCGGGCGGCGAAGTTCCGGCGTTTTACGATCCGATGATTGCCAAGATCATCGTTCACGAACCCGACCGCGAAACCGCGAGACATTCTCTGCACGCCGCCCTCCTTGACACGCAACTCATCGGGGTTGCCACAAATATCGGCTTTCTGGCCAGCCTTCTGACCGATCCCGATGTGATTGCCGGGACCGCTGACACGGGTCTGATTGCACGTAAGATCGAAGCTCTGACTGCAAGTGCGCCCGGGGATGAAACTGCGGCGGTTGCTGCCGCTCTTGAACTCATTCGGCCGCCACATTCGGATGCCTGTGCCTCTCCCTGGTTTGGGCAACAGGGGCGGGGCGGGTTTGACCGCCAGACGCTTTCACCCGAGGCGCAACTGGGCACCGTGACTGTGTTGCAGCAGGAAACTCCCTGTTCGGTTCGCGTGCTTGCGCGCAACGGTGATCAGGCGCAACTGGCCATCGGTGACAAGCAGTTTCGCGTAGAGATTTCACAGGCCGGATCGCCCGGCATGCCGTGGCTTGGTACTATCAACAATCGGAAGTGGACAGCCGCCGCCACCGCCGATGGGTACGACACCCAGATTGACGGCTGGCGCAATGTTCTTGCGCGGCCCGACATCGTCGACGACATGCTCGGGGGGGGGTCCGGAACGGCTGTTGCCCCCTTGCCCGGTGTCGTCTCGGCCGTGTTGGTCGAAGCCGGCGCAGAGGTTACGAAAGGGCAGGTCCTGGCCGTTGTCGAAGCGATGAAAATGGAAAACGCCATTCTCGCCCACAGCGATGGTACCGTCGAGGAGGTCCTTTGTACGGCAGGCGATACCGTGGCGTCAGGGCAGCCTCTGGTGCGCGTCGCCGCTCCCGCTTCAGAATGAGAAGGTACGCACCGTGACATCCGATTCCTCACCACTGCTCTTTACGCCTCTCCGGCTGCGCGAGGTTGAATTCCCCAATCGCATAGCGATTTCACCGATGTGTCAGTATTGCGCGACCGACGGACTGGCCGACGACTGGCATCTTGTACATCTGGGGCGCTTTGCCATCGGGGGGGCGGGTCTCGTGATGGTAGAAGCGACGGCCGTTGAGAAACGCGGCCGGATCTCCCACGGTGATCTCGGGATTTATAACGACGATCAGATCGCGCCATTGCGACGGATTTCGGATTTCCTGCGGGCGAACGGCTCGGTTCCCGGCATACAACTCGCTCATGCAGGCCGTAAGGCGAGCATGCAGCGTGCCTGGCGTGGGAATGCCGCACTTGGACCCGAGGATCATGCGCGGGGAGAATTGCCCTGGTCAGTGATCGCACCCAGCCCCATTCCGAGTAACGACGGTTGGTTAACTCCGAGCGAGATGACGCCACAGGATATGACTGCACAGATCGAGGCTTGGTGCGCCGCTGCCAAACGGGCCGAACGGGCCGGTTTCGACGTGGTCGAACTTCACCTTGCACATGGCTATCTGCTGCATTCCTTTCTGTCGCCGCTCTCCAACATACGTGAAGATGAGTGGGGCGGTAGTTTTGAGAACCGCTGCCGCTTGCCTCTGGAGATTGTTCGCGCTGTGCGTGCAATCTGGCCTGCCGGGAATCCCCTTTTCGTGCGCATTTCCGCGGTGGATGGGATGGAAGGTGGATGGGAACTTGAGGATACACTACGGCTTGCCGATCTGCTTCGGGATGCCGGAGTCGATCTTGTGGATTGCTCGTCTGGCGGTCTGGCGGCCTCGGCGACGGCGCCGGGTGCCAAGAACCTGCTGCGTAGCGCGGGATTTCAGGTTCCTTATGCCGCTGCTGTCAAGCGCCATGCCAGCCTGCCGGTTATGGCGGTGGGGCTGATCCTGACGCCGGAACAGGGCGAAGCCATTCTCGACGCAGGCGATGCTGATATGATCGCGATTGGCCGGGGCGCGCTGAACAATCCGAATTGGCCCGAACATGCCAGCCAGACTCTCGACCCGAATCAGGCCGGGCACAACATACCGCCACAGATCGGCTGGTGGTTGACACGTTGGCTACGCCAGCTTCGCTCCCTAGGCCTGTCCTGACGCGCCCCTGACCTCGCAATCTGAAAGAAGGCACTGTTTCATGGAAACTCAAACGACTGGCGAAACCGCGGGCGCTGCGACCCTGGCCACGGCCACAGCCGAACTCGTGGACCTGCTGAAACTGCGCACTCTGCCGATCGGGCTGAAACTGTTCGAGTATGTGGACGAGATGATGCTTACCAAGGGGATCCGCACCCCACGCGATGGAAAGGTTTTCTCTACCTGTCAGCTTGTTACGCAATCGCGCTACAATGGCACGACACTTGGCATTGTGCACGACAACCTTCTACCCAATTCCAACTGCGGCGGGGTCGTTGGCCTTAACGTTCCGGGCGAGAATTATCTCAGCGGCGAAAAGATGGACGGGGTTTGGTTCGATAACAGAGAGGCAGCACGAGCGCATCAGGCGCAGATGCCGCGTGTTCCCCCCGGACGGTATAGCGGTTTGGTCGCATCGCCGCTTCGTAACGCCCGGCTCGATCCCCCTGACATCTGCATGTTTTACGCGACACCGGGTCAGATGATCCTGTTCGTTAACGGGTTGCAACGAAAGAACTACAAACGGTATGACCTCTCGATCACGGGTGAAAGCGCCTGTGCCGATAGTTGGGGTCGGGCGCTTGAAACACGCGAAACCAGCATTTCGATCCCCTGCTACGCTGAAAGACGGTTCGGCGGGGTCGCGGATGACGAGCTGTTGATTGCCATGCCGCCAGATGAATTCTTGAGTGGCATTGACGGCCTGAAAGGGCTGCACAAGACCGGGCTGCGTTATCCAATTACTCCTTACAGTGTCGTGGTTGACCCGGCAGAAGGCCTCTCCGCAAGCTACGGCGCAAAGAAGCGTTGATCGTGAAGGTAACGGCAGTTTCTGTGGGATACCCACCGTTTTTCCGCCAGTTGTTTAGCTGGTGTCTGTTGCAATGTGAGCGGGGATGACGCTCCCCGAGGCTTGCTCATGCAGGATTATGACCTTGAGCGGACCTTTTGCGTCCCTGCTTGATAGTGCCGCAGTCAGAACCCTCTGCACTATGGTTGGCAACCATAGTTGACAGGGTTTCTATCACTGTGCGATACAGAGGTTATTTTGTTCTGCCCGTGCGGTAACATTGCGCGATAGCATGCCTGGATCCTCGCGCATTATTGTGGCCAATACCCCGTTCTCAGTGAGAGTGATCAACGCTCACCGCTATGCCGCCGGGGGCGGTGCAGGACTGACAGAAGCGCAACGTATACGGAACCGTTTGCGCAAGCAAAGATGCGCAGGAAGGTCCGCATGGTAATCCTGAAAAGCGGGCACCTATCCGGCAAGGGCGTAGAGAAAAGGGATGATAATGCCTGAGGGAAGTGATGAAAAAACCGAAATCATATCTCTGTCCCGTGGGTTGAGCATTCTTCAGGCGTTTCACTCGCGTCAGGCGCCTATGACCAACAAGGAAATGACGGAACGCACGGGCTTGCCCAAGGCCACCGTCACCCGTCTCAGTCGAACTCTGGTCAAATTGGGATATCTGCGGCAGCCCGGTATGCAGGGCAAATACCATCTCGACGATAATGTCACCGAGCTGGGGAATGCATATCTGCGCTCGCTTACGCTGGCCCGCGTGACCGAGCCCCTTATGATGGATTTTGCGCAGAAGCATCAAACATCCGTGGCGATCGGCGTCGGGCATGGTCATCAAATGATCTATGTTTGCTATTGTGCCGGGCACGAAACGGCAACGATGCGCCTGAGTGTAGGCACGTTGGTTCCGCTGCATAAATCCGCAATTGGAGTGGCCTATCTTTCGGCGCTACCTGAGGATCAGCAGGCAGGGCATCTGGACGCGGTTGCGGATTACTATCCCGAAGACGACCTCACGAGCCTGCCCGGACAAATCGCGGACACGCGCAAGGTCGGGTACTCGGTTTCATTTGGTGCGTGGCGGCCCGAAATATACGCCGTGGGTGCGCCCTTGTGGCTGGATCGCGGTAAATCGGTCACCGCCATAAATTGCGGCGCGCGACAACGCAACCAAAGCCGTGATCATTATATAGAAACATTGGGGCCAGAACTTATGATCCTGTCGAGCGACATCAGCAACGGAATGGACCAGATTGGAGCGACTTTCAGAGATGGCTGACCACGCCGAGATCGGCCGTTTCCCCGAGACGCAAAATGCTAAATCCCCTCGCGATTTCGCACGAGAGAGGTTTGAGGCGGGACATGTGGCCCAAGACCGTCATTTCGTAAAGGCCTTGGCGCGCGGGTTGATGATCCTTGAGACCTTTGCAAAGTCTGACATGGTCTGGATGAGCGTCTCGGAAATCGCCGGGATAGCCGGCCTGCCCAAGCCGACAGTCGTGCGTTTCGTGCGCAGTCTTGAGCAGCTTGGGCATCTCTATCGCTCAGGCCGCCGGCGACAATACCGGCTGTGTGCGCCTGTTCTGACGCTGGGCTTTGCCGCACGGCTGCCCTTTACGCTGGGGGAAATGCTGCGTCCCGAGCTTCAGCATCTTGCCGATACCTATAATGTGCATGCCTCGCTGGCCAAACGGGACAGGCTGGATGCACTTGAGATGGTAGTGTGTCACAGCAAATCCACCTTGATGACATTGAAGCTGGATGTTGGATCGCGCCTGCCTTTGGCGGGTACTGCGACAGGCACGGCGTTGTTGGCCCATTTGCCAGAGAAGGAACGCGATTTCATCTATCACAAGCTGCGCGAGCGGCATGGGGATAATTGGAACCGGTTGCTGGAACGCATAAATGCAGGGTTCAACCAGGTCGAAGACAGGGGGTTTGTCACCGCCTACCGCAGTTGGGCTACGGATATCAACGGGGTTTCGGTGCCGATCCGATCCTTGGATGGGGCATGGATCTATGCCCTGACCTGCGGTGCGCCTGCTGCGTTGCTGCCGCCTGAAAAACAGCACCTGCTTGGATATAAACTGCTTGGGATCAAGCGCCGGGTCGAGCGCCTCACCCGGCGCAATGACCACGTTATAGACGATCTTGACACTGCGTAGCACCAAAGTGCTGTTCGGGACATAGGCACAGGGGCCGGGCTCTGCTTGCACTGAAGCATCGCCCGCAATGGGATGTCGCGGGTCGCTTGCCTGCCCACCGCATGTTTGGCGTTTTCCGCCCGCGCCGCCGCTTGAGCGACGGTTCCCCCTGGAACGCTCATAATTCATAGGTGCCGGTGTCTTCGAACCGGGCCTTTAGGGTGCGGGCGATGATGCCTTGCTGAATTTGGGTTGTGCCCTCGAATATACGAAAGAGCCGCACATCGCGGTAAAACCGTTCCACCGCATATTCCGACATATATCCAGCTCCGCCATGGATCTGCACAGCACGGTCGGCAATTCGACCCACCATTTCCGACGCGAACATTTTGGCGCTGGCAGCGACCAGGGTCGTATTTTCGCCTGAGTCGCGCCGTCGCGCCGCATCAAGGATCATGGTTTTCGCGGCATAAGTGTCGGCCTGACTATCCGCGATCATGGATTGAATCATCTGGAAATCAATAATCTTTTGGCCGAACTGCTCGCGCTCACAGGCGTAGCTGAGGCTTTCTTCGATCAGCCGCGCGGCAATCCCGGTACACAGGGCCGCAATATGCAGTCGCCCCTTGTCCAGCACTTTCATCGAGGTGACAAAGCCGTTGCCTTCTTCACCGCCCAGCAGCGCCGAGGCGGGCACGCGGCAATTTTCAAAGATCACGTCACTGGTGAGCGCACCGGACTGGCCCATCTTCTTGTCGGGCGGCCCCAGGGTGATACCCGGCGTCTGCGCATCCACAAGAAAACAAGAGATGCTGCGAGATTTTCGCTCGGGCGCGGTTCGGGCCATGACGGTGAAAAGCTGGGCCTTGGGCGCGTTGGTGATGTAGCGTTTCGTGCCATTAAGGATGTAGTCATCCCCGTCACGAACAGCCGCTGTACGGATCGCCATGGCATCAGACCCAGCATCCGGTTCGGTCAGGCAAAATGACCCGACAACTTCCCCGGTGGCAAGTTTGGGCAGGTAGTGCTGCTTTTGCTCGTCAGTTCCTGAGATCACAATGGATTGGGACCCAATGCCAATATTGGTCCCTGCCGCAGAGCGAAACGCCGGCGCGGCGCGACCAAGTTCAAAAACCAGCCGGACTTCGTCCTCCATGGAAAACCCCAGTCCCCCGTATTCCTCGGAAATTGAAAGGCCGTACAGGCCCATTTCTTTCATTTCCTCAAGAATATCGTCTGGAATGGCGTTGGTTTGCGCCACCAGTTCTTCAGCCGGGATCAGGCGTTCGCTGACATATCGGCGAACAGTATCAAGTATTTGGCTCAGAACGTCTGGATCGGTTGGCATGTAAGTGTCCTTGGTTGGCGCGGGCCTTTCCAGACAGAGGCTTATCCCCCGACAAACAACCCGAAGCAATTTTGTACACCATTAATTTTCTTTTTTGCTGAGCGGCAATTGTTTAAAATTATGTTCCGCATAGTAATCGCACCTTGTGAAGTTTCTCTATGCGGAACGCAAATTCATTTTGATTTCGATGCGGTGCTGTGGTCATAATATGTGACCAAATTTGGTGCAGATTTGCTAGAATCGTGAGATGTCGGTTTTTGTGATGCTGCATTGTTTAGCACTCAGCGCTTACGCGCCAACATAGGATACCTTCACGATGGATGCCTTTCTCGTTGACTATATTCGAACCCCGATCGGCCGATATGGCGGCAGTCTTTCAACCATTCGTCCGGACGATCTCGGCGCGCATGTTCTGCGGACACTGCTGGAGCGCAATGGCGGTATGCCCGCCGCAAAGATTGATGAGGTGATCATGGGATGCGCGAATCAGGCAGGGGAAGACAACCGCAACGTCGCCCGCATGGCTGCGCTTCTGGCGGGGCTGCCAGACACAGTCCCGGCCCTGACGGTGAACCGGCTCTGCGCTTCGGGATTGGCGGCAGTCAATATTGCAGCGAACAAAATCAAGACGGGCGAAGCGGACCTGATGATCGCCGGCGGCGTCGAAAGCATGACCCGCGCGCCCTTTATCATGCCCAAGCCGGAACAAGCGTTCAGCCGGGCGGCATTGGTAGAAGACACCACGATCGGATGGCGCATGGTTAACCCGCGCATGAAGGTCGAGTTTGGGATCGATTCCATGCCTGAAACCGCCGAAAACGTGGCTGAAGATTATGACATCAGCCGGGCAGATCAGGATGCCTTTGCCGCCCGCTCGCAGGAGCGTGCAGCCAAGGCCCAAAGCAGCGGGCGTTTTGCCAAGGAAATTGTGCCGGTAACTATTCCGCAGCGACGCGGCGACGATATCCTTTTTGATCGCGACGAGCACCCGAGGGAGGTTTCGCTCGAAAAACTGTCCAAGTTGAGAGCATCGTTCCGTCAGGGCGGATCGGTCACGGCGGGCAATGCGTCGGGGGTAAATGACGGCGCGGCGGCCACGTTGATCGCCTCGGCGGCAGCCTGTAAAGCCTATGGCCTGAAGCCGCGGGCACGCATCCTCGGCGGAGCATCGGCGGGTGTTACGCCGCGCGTCATGGGGATCGGGCCGGTGCCTGCGGTGCAAAAGCTCTTGGCCCGCCTGAACCAGTCTATCGAAGCATTCGACGTGATTGAATTGAACGAGGCCTTTGCGAGCCAGGCGCTAGCCGTCTTGCGCGAGTTGGGGCTGTCGGATGACGCAGAACATGTGAACCCGAATGGCGGCGCGATTGCCCTGGGGCATCCATTGGGCATGTCGGGGACGCGGCTGATTGGCACGGCCCTGATCGAGATGGAAGAACGCGAGGCGCGTTTGGCTCTTGCAACGATGTGCGTCGGAGTAGGTCAGGGAGAAGCGCTGGCCATCGAACGGATGACCGTGTGATGCAGACCAAACTTTGCTTGGAAATCCGTGGGCGGGCCGGGGTTATCACGTTCAACGCGCCTCCCTTGAACCTGATCGACCGGGAGGTCCGGACCGAACTTCTCGGGTGTATCGAGGCGGCAAAGGAGCATGACATTGATCGTCTGATCTTGACCAGCGCATGCTCCGTTTTCGTGGCCGGTGCGGATGCGGGTGAGTTTGGGCGCCCGCCCGAAGCGCCGCATTTAAACGACGTGCTGTGGGTCTTGGCCACGCTGCCCATACCCACGATTTCCGTTCTCGAAGGGGCCGCACTGGGAGGCGGGTGCGAAATCGCGTTGGCATGCCGGGCGCGCATCGCGAGCCCGGCGGCGCGACTGGGCCTGCCAGAAGTTCAACTTGGTCTGGTGCCGGGCGCGGGGGGCACACAACGTTTGCCGCGTCTTGTGGGGATACCGCTTGCGCTTAAGGTGATTGTATCGGGCAAAACGCTGTCCGCGACAGACGCATTGGACGCAGGCGCGGTGACGGCACTCTCCGACACGCCGCTGGACTATGCTTTGTCGATGACCTTGTCCGAGTTGGATGAACTGCTGCGTCCGAACGACCTTCCCGCGCCGGTTCAAACAGATGACGAGATTGACTCCGCCCGTGCAACGGCTACGCGCCGGATGCCGGGTCAGACCGCTCCGCATCAGGCCATCGACCTGATCGAAGCGGCAGCGACAGAGCCGCTGGACACAGCATTGGTGAACGAACGCAAAGCGTTCCTGACACTCAGAAAATCAGAGCAGGCCCGTGCGTTGCGACATGTATTCTTTGCAGAGCGCGCTGCACAATCGCGGTCTCGCAGCTATCCCGATGATGGTCGCGAAGTCAACACTGCCTGTGTCGTCGGAGGCGGCAATATGGGAGCCTCCATCGCCTATGCCTTGGCGACCGCGGGCGTATCTGTAAAAGTGGTCGAGCGCGATGAGGCCAACCGTGTGCAGGCGAAAGCGAATTGCGAGGCGCTAATTTCAGCGGCTCAGTCGCGCGGTCTGATAACGCCGGAAAACGCCGCGACGATTGGCGCACGCATGGCGTATGTTACGGGCTACGATCAACTGTCTCCGGCCAATCTGGCGATCGAGGCCGCGTATGAGGACATGGAAGTCAAGAAAGATATTCTGTCCCGACTCGAAGCGGTATTGCCCGAGACATGCATCCTTGCCACCAACACATCTTACCTGAATGTCAATGAAATGGGGGCCGAGCTAAGCCATCCCGATCGGTTTCTGGGACTGCATTTCTTTAGTCCGGCCCATATCATGAAGTTGCTGGAAGTCATCCGTGCCGATAAAACGTCCGAAGACACTTTGGGGGCGGCGTTCCGGTTGGCAAGGACACTACGCAAGATCCCAGTCCTGTCCGGTGTGTGCGAAGGATTCATTGGTAATCGTATTCTGAAACGCTATCGCGAGGCCGCTCATACGCTGCTTTTGCAGGGCGCAACGCCGGTTCAGATTGACCAAGCAATGCGCGAGTTTGGTATGGCGATGGGGCCATTCGAGGCGCAGGATATGTCAGGTCTTGATATCGCCTATGCCAACAGCAATCGCGCGCGGCAGCACCAGACTTTCAGAACAGTCGCGGATCGCCTTATCGAAGATCACAAGCGTCTTGGCCGCAAAGCCGGCGGAGGATGGTACGACTATTCCGAGGGTAAGGCGTCGGTTTCGGAATTGGTCGAAAACCTTATCGAAACCGTTGCGCGGGAAACCGGGGCTGAACGTCAACGGGTCAGTGACACCGACATCACAAACGTACTGGTGGGCGCCATGGCTGATGAAGCCCGCTCTATCCTTGACGAGGGTATTGCAAAAACACCGGACGATATCGACCTGGTGATGATCCACGGGTATGGGTTTCCACGCTGCCGAGGCGGGGTAATGCTATACGCCGCTTCGGGGAAGGTGTGACGGATATTCTCATGCTCATCCGATGTGGGTCGTGACGTGCTGAAATATCAGCGAGGCATGGAGAAGGTGTTGTCACATTAACTGGTTCTGTCGCAAAGTTTCCGGGAGTTCTTCCTTGTCTTTGATTTTGGCGCTACATCGGGCAAAAACCAAGACTAGGTTCGGTACGGATGACAGT
>NZ_JBRJGQ010000023.1:0-26793 GCF_053628575.1 Roseovarius sp. MBR-51 | reverse complement strand
AGCCGCCTGCCCTGGTTTGGTCTGGGTGCATTGGTTGTGGCCCTGGTGCTGACGGTGACGCTTCCTCGTTTCTTGGCCAGCAACGCGTCCACATGCGCTGTCCTCGGCGCGTCATGGACCACGACAACCACAGGTGTCGATGCGTGCGTGTTTTATCAGAGGTAACGAACAATCCTGCGCTCGTGGCTCGTTCGGTTCGGCGAGCTTGGTGTTATATATGTGTTAGAGTCTGTGTTACGCGAATCGTGTGACCACCTATGATATTGAAAAATATTATTTAATTCGGCTTATTTTTAGTTTCTGGTGGGTGATATTACGTTAGCAGGTGTGTGATCTTACGAAAGATGGTGTGTGATCTTACGAAAGCCTGTCTGGTGGGTGATACTACGAATCCCTTGCCTTGGTGTGTGAAATTACGAATAGTAGTGGCATGGTGGGTGAAATTACGAAACCGGATCGGACGCCTCTTCTTCCCTTGCGACATGCACAGGGGGATTTCTTCGTTTGTGATATCTTCGACGCTGCGCCCAAGGGCGACATGGCGTCGATGGCGCATCCAATCTTCACCCTCTCGACCAAGCCTGACACCAAAAAACGACGCTATGTGGCTACCGATGGAAAGAGCTACGTGGAAATCAGGCCCAACATGATAGGTCTCGCAACTGTCCACGACCGTGACGTGCTGATCTATTGCATTTCTCAAGTGATGGCGGCTCTGAATGACGGAAAACAGGTTCACAGAACCCTTCGGTTTAAGGCGTACGACCTACTTGTCGCAACAAACCGTCCAGTTGCGGGAACCGGTTACAGCGGCCTGAAAGCCGCGCTGGAACGTCTCCAGGGAACGCAGATCGAGACTAACATCACCACGGGCGGCGTGGAGCAGATTGACGGCTTTAGCCTGATAGACCGCTACCGGATTGTTCGCGAAACCCGCGATGGCCGGATGCTCGATCTAGAAGTCACACTTTCCGATTGGGTTTTCAACGCCATTGCTGGGGATGACGTTCTCACGCTCAATCGTCGCTACTTCCAGCTTCGTAAGCCTCTGGAACGCCGTCTGTATGAGCTGGCACGCAAGCAATGCGGGACGCAACCGGAATGGAAATGCGGTCTGGACAAGCTGAAGGACCGAACCGGCTCCACATCTTCTGATAAGGAATTTCGGCGGCTCGTCAGAGCAATCTGTAAGGCTGACGAGGAACACAACCACATGCCGGACTATGCCTTCCGAATGGAAGCAGACATCCTCACGGTAACGCCCAAACCTGAATTTCTGGAGAACTATGCGCCCAAACCAGAACAGGACAGACTGACCGGCGGCTATGTCATGCCTCTCTCGCCTGATACACTGGAACGGGCGCGGGAACTGGCACCGACATGGGACATCAAGGTTCTGGTCGGAGAGTGGCGGGCCTACGCCGCCAGACAGAAAGAGCCACCGAGGAACCCGGACGCCGCGTTCCTCGGTTTCTGCAAGAGCTGGTTCAAGAAACGCGGGCGCAACGGCTGGTAGAGTAATTACTCAAACACTCATTTACTCAAATACTCAGACCAAAGATCACGGGTGATGTCGGAGATTGACCGACCCTCCTCGACCGCCTTAATCTTGATTTTGCGATAAAGTGCCTCTTCGATCTCGGCATTCAGGCGCTTCTTCTTCTCAGTCGTCTCGGTGACTTCGTGCAGGATGCGTTTGCGGGCCTCGTCGCCACGGCTTGGACGTTTAGCGGAAAGGGCCATCACGCGACCTCCCGTGTCGCGGTGGTAAGCACTGCCAGTATCTCGTTGCTCAGCGCCGTGGTCTCCGCTCTCGCCTTCGCATTGTCGGCGTCGAATACGGTCAGCCCTTCCGATGCCGTCTGAGGATAGACTTGGCGTTGTGTTATGGTCGTCTCACAGACAGGCAAGGCGTAGTCGTCCAGTGCGGTTCGCACGTCACTGCCCAGCCGGGTTCCTTCCACGACGCGGGAGACCACAAACCCGGCACGCGGCGATCCATCCGTGACCTCTTGGCGAGCCTTGATGAAATCCACCAGGTCCGACGCGGCCCAAATGTCGTATGGCGATGGTTGAACGGGGATCAGAACGAAGTCGCTGACTTTGATGCAGGCGGCGATCATGTCTTCTAGTTTTGCCGCACCGTCGATTACCACGTAGTCGTAGTTTGCTGCCATACTGGTCAGCGTCTTGACGTTGTTGGGACGGTCCAGCGCGACTAGCTCGATGGGATTATCTTCACTCGCTGCATGCCAGTCACGTGCGCTGCCTTGTGGATCGCTGTCCACGATCAGAACCGAGTATCCCATCTCGTGCAGCGATCTGGCGAGATTGGTGCTGATGGTGGTCTTGCCGCTGCCACCTTTTGGATTCAGGACGGAAATTAT
The DNA here is from genome assembly GCF_053628575.1 of Roseovarius sp. MBR-51. NCBI lineage: Bacteria > Pseudomonadati > Pseudomonadota > Alphaproteobacteria > Rhodobacterales > Roseobacteraceae > Roseovarius > Roseovarius sp. MBR-51. The sequence goes on along the minus strand of NZ_JBRJGQ010000023.1, from coordinate 24,406 downwards.
GCTCATCGTTCTGCCTCATTTGTGTATTTACTCAAAATTGTAACTGAGTATTTGAGACACAACAAGCCCACCGTCAACTGGTGCTAAGCGTGCATTGGGTCTGAAGCCGGAGAGTGCAGGACAGCATGTTATCTAGTCTGGTCGATCCAGTCAGTCAGAGGCTCAAGATCGTGTGCCCAGAAAATCGTCAGCCCGCGTTCTTGCGCATCGGTGAGATTGTGGAGCTTATAGACGCCACTCAGGACAGCGCTCGGAACAACCTGTCGCAGCCCGAAATCGGTCTTCCAACTGGTTGCCTTGACGGCCGCGTCGTTGTTGAGGCGCTTTACCGAGTTTGTCGAAGAGTTCGAGACTTTGCACTCGATAGGCATCACTCTCTGATCCCATAGGCGGACTATGATATCGCCCTTCCTGCTGCCAAGCAGGCATTCACCACAAAATTCGCCTGGGGCAGGAGCTTCCGAGATCGTCGAAATTTTTCGCGTCGCGACCTCCTTGAAGCCAAGCTGCCGCAGGGCTTCTTTCACTTGTTCTTCCTGTTGGTTCTTCCCGGCCGTGCGCCTTTTCGTCTGGGTGCGGCTGGCGGCCATGAGGGCAGCAGACGCTAGAACAGCGGCGCTTCGTTCCGCCTCCGTAGGCTCACGGTTCTCCACCACCCATGCGAACCTTCGACGGTCCAGAACCTGACGAACGATATCTATCAGCCGCTGAACGAGTTCCGGCTCGGTCTCAAGGTTCTTCTTGGTTAGCGACCGGGCGTCAGCCAAAACCTTCAGATCATCTTCAGAAATTGGCGGACCGGCCAGATATCGAAACGCCTCCAGAAGACGCGGATCGCTCAGGATATCAAGGCCGGTGTGGTCCAGATCGGACAGGTCGATGGTCGTTTCCAAGACCTCTTCGACATATCCCTGATAAACGTCAAACGCTTCAAGATAATCCTCGAGAGGCTCCTCAAGGCGCTCTTTTGAGAAGGCAGCAATAGCACTGAGACGGTCAGTTTCGAGCTGGCCGTCGCTCCAGATAGGCGGGTCTATCAAAGGGCAACTCCACCAGTCAGCAATTCAGGGCTGGGAACAAAGATGCGCTCCATTTCTCTGGGCTCAAACTTGGTGAGGCCACCCGCATAGGTCCGGCCGGACTTTTGGGAAATATTCGTCTGCAAAAAGTCCACTAGTGCCCGCTTTGCTTTCTCGGAAAGATGCTCGCGTGGGTAGAGGCCATGTGCGATGTTGATGTGCCGTGCATCGGCCTTGTTGATGGCGAAACCGGGCGGACGGCGGGCCATGTAGGTCGACACGATAGGGGCCGCAGAGCGTAGTCCTACGGACCACCAAGCCTTTCGATGGCGTGCCACATAACCGCTGCTCGCTCCCATGGCGCGTGCGACTTTGAGGAACTTGTCGACGGCTTTGCGCTCTACCGCGTCGAGCTGGTCGAGATCAGGCGGAATGTCGATCACACAGCGCAGCTTCGTAGAAGCGGAAAGCAAGCCTAGATGAGCGTCGAAAACCTCGCGCGCTTTCGTGATGGTCGGGAATAACACCGATGCCGGAAGGCCGACGCTATGCTCTCCAGCAATCCAGACACCGTTCGCTCCGGTCACAGTGCCACGGTGAACCCGGCACAACTCTCCAAGCTCAACGTAACCTTCGGGCGGCTTCTCTGCGGTTCGCGTTAGGTGCGACCAACGTCCTTCCGCGGCCAGCCTGTCCCGATGCACCCGGCGACCTTTCCCTAGGTCTCCCAAGGCCGACAGGTTGTCGACTTTTTTGAAATAGACTGACTTGGGCTGCGCGCCGATCTCGAACGTCGCAATAGCGGCAGTCGCGGCGGCGTCGGGGAAGGGTTGTGCTGTCGGGTCTATGACAGTGATACTCTTGCCACCTAGAGGCCCCAGCATGAGCGATCTCACCAGCGCTCCGTAGTTCACATCCAGCCACTCTGACGCAGTGATGAACGCCCCCATATCCTTTGGCTTCGCGGAACGGGCTGCGGCTAAGAAGAAATAAACGTGTAGCCCCGCCAGCTTACTCGCTGTCAGGTTCATCTTCGCGGCTTCAACCCCAAGCCATTCTTTCCAGATTGGGTCGATCTGATGGTGCCGAACGTAAGGTGGATTGCCGATGTAGAGCGTACTTCCGTCGACTTGGTCGTCGAACTGGCGAAAATCCCCAAGGATCACCCTAGAGCGATGCCCTAGGCCTACCACTGCGAGGTTGGCACGAGCCATCAGCGTCGCGAGCGGATCAACGTCAATGCCGACAAGTTGTGCTTTGGAGAACACTAACCCAGCGCTCTTGAGGAACCGGGCGGACCCGACACCCGGATCAATGACCCGGCAGGGTGTTCTCTTGCTCGCGGCCCATTCGATCATGTTCCGAACAATTGGGGCAGGGGTGTAGGTCGCCCCTTGAGCGCGCCTCTCTTCGGCAGACCGTAGGACAGAAAAAGCCGACCCAAGTGGGTCTTCTCCGCTCTCGATCAGCGCGCGAAGTGTAGTGATGGTCATATCGGGCAGGCGAATGTCAGCCGCCATCCTGGCCAGCTCGATCTCTGCACTCGCCAACGGGCCTCCCGACTCCATTGCACCAAGGGCCAAGGACGCTGCAACCAGTTCGGCTTCGCTTCCGATCAGTTCAGCAACCGTGTTCGCTGCCGGTCTCATGCTGACCTCGCCTGCTGGAAAGGGGTTTTTCGTGTAAAAGGAACCACCTTGATCTGCTTCTCTTTCCGACGCGCCTCGGCGATGTCGAAGACGTTCTGCATCTTCATCAACACATCCATGGACACACCGAAGGCCTTCTCGATCCGAAGGGCCATTTCTGGCGAGAGGTGAGCGCGTGCATTCAGCAACTTCGACAAGGCTGGCCGTGTAACTCCAAGCGCCTGTGCCGCGTCAGTGATGGAAATGCCCAGCCGGTCAATGATCTCGGATCGCACGAAGTCGCCGGGATGGATTGGCGCGCTCTGTTGCTCTTTTGTTGCCATGCGGCTCGAACCCTCTGTTTTGGTTGCTTTTCACCGTGCTGCGTAGCGTCACGCTTTACAACAATGTTCACTATATGTTCTCATTTTGGGCGTCAACTTAAAATCAATTGATGCACAAATGCCTCAGCACTTCACATGCAGACGCCCACAGCGCGCAGAATTCGAGTTCCTTCACACCCAATATTTCGACCATGCCGGTAACCGTCTCACGCTTCGTTTCGATGGCAGCCTTCGCATGGGGGACCTGAGGTTAGTGAGGGCAGGGGTCTGCTAACTTCGGCGATAGAGGTAGGGCGCAACGCGGCACAGAGGTTCCCGCCCTCTGCGGGTAACCGATTTGGTTAGAGCAATTCGCAAGCATGACAATCATTTGGTCTGATGTTCATCGAAGGCTGAATATCGAGCTTGGCCCCGCGCCTTTCGGTTTTTGCCAAGACGAGTGCTGTCAATCCGCCGTTGCAGGTAGCTGACCAGTGCCTCGAACCTCTCTTCAGGAAGATTGTCCCACTTCGCCCCGAATTCACGCTCGATGCTCTTGTAAATTACGGCGTGGCGAACATTCCCTTTGCCAACCTCAGCTCGTTTGAAATCATGGTATCTGTCGATCAGATACTTCGCGTAGTTTCGCCGGGAGTAGCTGGCTGAGATCGTCCCTGACATCGGCGCGACATTTATAGATGTTTTCAACGTTTGAACGGAAATACTGTTCGCGACCATACCGTGATTGTCGCCTGAGACCGTCACCGTGTTCGAGTTTGCAGTGCCTGACGCTTTGGGTCTCACGTTACCGCCCTGCTCGGCCTCGAACTTCGCGCGATGAACATCCCGGGCGGATATCCTTCTATCCTCGATCTTCTGATGGCAGTTGGCGCATGTCAGGAGAAGGTTTTCGGCTGAGTGCTCTTGAACTACAGCGTGTGGTTCAATGTGATGAATCTGCAAGGTCGAAACGTCCTGCTCGCCGCAGAAGGGACATTGCGCGCCAAACTGCTGATAGATCGTCTTTTCGAGGCGTTTCGGAAGAGCCTTTCTCGTCGTCATGAAATATCCAATCTGTCTGTCGGCCCTTCGCCTTCACCCGCTGCGATGTCCTCCTCCAGTTTCAGAATCTGGCGGCAGACCTCGTGGGGGTCTCGCGGCGAAAACATGAACTCAAGCGCCTCGCGCCAAACCAGCATGTTGATCGCGGCACCGTCGTTCTGAGCGGCATAATATTCGTTGGCTGGTTCCCCGTGCCGATGGTCCATACACAGAACACGAGTAGGACTGATCGGAAAGATCACTGATGTTTCCAGGTTTTTTATACCGCGAAAGTGAAGGTCGGGATGTAGAAAGGTAATTGGCTGATCCGATGTAATGAAAACGGGTTCGTCCGATGCGACCATGGCCCACCTCATGCCAAGGAACATCTTGGCGATGTCTCCGCAAGAATTCATCATGTCGAACCAGTTGCGCTTGAGATCATCCTCAGAAGCGTTCGCATGTTCTGACCATGAAGAGTGGTCCAGCGCGATCCGTTTCCCTCCGATAATCACGGCATCCGGCAAGCCCCGAGGCCCGGTGAAGGCATCCACGAAAGACTGATGGATACGCGTCGAAAGCTCGAAGTGAGCAGGATTTCTGACAAACATAGTAGCTGCCAGAAGGGCGACCATTTTGCGAATGCTCTGGTTTGACAGGTCTACAAAACCGGTTTGCAGGGCTTTCCAAGGTTTTGAAGAGAAGAACTGCTCGAGATCGGCAAATCGCTTTTCCTGAGCGTCGTCACGTTGACCTTCTTTATCCCTGACAACATACAGATGGTTTCTGACGGCCACCCGGTCGATGCGCTTCAACTCAGCATCATCTTCCTGATTACTCAAACGCCAGATACGTGGCGGTTTTCGATTATCCGCTGCGAATGCCTTTAGATAGGCTTGCGGCACCCAATGGCATCGGCGAGTGGGTTTCGATCCAGAACTCATGCTCTCCGCACGGTCCTCTCGCTGACTTTGAACAGTCGCGCTATCTCTGGAACCGCGCGGTGTTCGTCGTCCCTCATGCGGCGCACCTCATCCTTTTGAGCGGGCGACAGGGCAGGGGGCCTTCCTCCAATCCGGCCCCGCTTGCGGGCGGATGCCAGACCTTCTCTGGTCCGCTCTGAAATCCGTTCCCGCTCAAACTGGGCAATGGAAGCAAAAACATGGAACACAAGACGGCCAGCCGGCGTCGTCGTGTCGATATCCTCAGCTAGGGAACGGAAGTCGGCTCCGCGCGCGCGGATCGTCTCGACAATCTCCAGCAGGTCTTTCATCGAGCGCGCCAGGCGGTCGTACTTGGTGACGGTCACAACGTCGCCATTGCGGAGCTGGTCCAGCATCCTGTCCAGCTCCGGTCGAGCGCGCTTCGATCCGCTGATCCGATCCGCGAAAATCTTCCCGGCTCCAGCGTCCGAAAGCACGTCAGTCTGTGAATCAAGGCTCTGGTCGTCAGTGCTGACGCGGGCATATCCAATGATCATGCCTAACTGTGCCAAAAACCTGCCAAAACTGCAAAGGTTTTGCCGTGGGTTTTTGTCATGGCTAAGCGATTGATCCTACTTGGGACAGAGTAGAGCGGCAGAAACGACCGTTTTCGCGGCAGTAATGACAGAGAACCCACAAACCGGTTCACAACCAGTGAGACAAGTTGGTGCCGCTGGTCAAAATTGGCTGTCAGGCCACCCTTGCTACCGCTGCGGCAGAATGTTGATCGAAGGCCCAAGGCCGATACTTTGGCCAAGATGAAATCAGACTGGAAGTTCGAGCGTGGCCTTAACAGTGGACACGACGATAGACGTCCGGAATTTGCGAACGTTCTTGTCGGAGAAGAAGAAGCGGTGCGTGAACGCTTCGTAGTCGGTGATATCCTTGGCCACGACGATCATCACGAAGTCTGCATCACCGGCGATACAATAGAAGTTTGTGATGTTTGGGTCGTGCAATGCTTTGCGTTTGAAGGTTGCGGTTTGGTCAACCGTATCACGTTCTAGCTCGACAGAAACAACGGCTGTGATGCCAAGGCCGAGGGCCTGTTGATCAAGCAAGGCAACCTCGCTCTTGATTGCGCCACTATCGCGCAGAGCTTTGAGGCGGCGCTGCACCGATGCTGTCGACGAGCCGATCTTGTCGGCTAGGTCTTGGATTGTCGTGCGTGAGTCGCACTGCACAATCCCCAAGATTCTGCGATCCAAATCATCCATGATTGTATTGGATCACAAAACCACTTGATACTGAAGCAAATACTCGAAAAACGCCATAAATTCCTGTTTCAAATATCGGCAATCGGCGGTTGAATGATCTTTATGCATATGACCGTTCCACCTCAGTCTGGCGAATTCGCGATCTTGCCCCTTGCCGCTGGCGCAGCTGTCTATGGGTTCGCTTTTGGGTTTCTGGCGGTCCAGCTTGGCTTACCATGGTGGAGCGTCCCGCTCATGAGCGGAATGGTCCATGCGGGTTCTGCGCAGATCGTTGCTGTTGAGCAGTTTGCATCCTCGTCGAGCATCCTTGGAGCCATCTTTGCCGGGGCTGTTCTGAACCTTCGCTACATAGGCATTGTCGCATCTTTGACGGACATGCTGAAAGGCATGTCTCTCTGGGCAAAGCTCGCGACCGTTCACATTACGAGCGATGAGAGTTGGGCATTAACGGTCTCGGCGGCCAACAAAGACGTCGGAATCGGCAGTCGATTCTTGGTCGGAGCTGGCGCAGTCATGATCGTGACCTGGGTCACGTCAACGACGATGGGCGCTGTGGTCGGGTATACCGCGCCGGACCTCGAACAGCTCGGCCTCGGATTTGCGTTCACAGCGGCATTCATCGCGATGGGTCGGGGAATGTGGCGCACGCGTGCTGATCTCCTTCCTTGGGCAGTTACGTTTTTCATCTCGATCGGTGCCGTCAAGCTGCTGGCGTCTACCGCGAATGCCATCGTTATTGGCACCGTCGGTGGCCTTATCGCGACGTTTGTGATCCGGGAAATGCGGGGGCCGACACATGAACCATGATGTCGTATTGCTGATTGGCGGTCTGGCCGTTGCCACCTTCGCCATTCGATCCCTAGGCTTGGTAACCGGAAATTTCTTTCAAGCGTCTCGCTTCGCCTGGGTCCTCCAGGACTTGCCGGGGATCCTCATTGTCGCCCTCGTATCGTCTTCGCTTGCGAATATGTCCCTTGCGGGCTGGCTGGCCGCTGCCGCTGCGCTCGGGGTCGCCATCCTCTCAAACCACGTGATCCTAACAATGATGGGCGGCGTTGCCACCTTCGCTCTACTTCAGACCGTTCTCTAATTGTCCCACCCCGTTGGAGGTTTCGATGAAATATGCCGAGCATGACTTCGAAATTGGGCAGGATGTACTTCGCCAGCTCAAGGACTTTTCGGAGCCTAGCGATGTCGCCGCAATCCGCACTTTGGCATTTGAGTATGCCGTCATCGCCGGATCAATCTACCTCACTCTCGCTGTTTCCTATTGGTTCTACCCGATCGCACTGGTCTTGATCGGGTCGGGGCAGCGTACCTTTGCCAATATCCTGCATGAGGCTGCGCATTTCCACTTTGCCAAAAACAGGCTGCTCAATTTCATCGGCGGCACCGTTCTCACTTCGTATCTGATCTTTCACATGTTTACGCCGTATCGAAACTCACATGTCGGGTTTCATCATCGGCATTTCGGCGATCCTGAAAACGATCCGGACTACAATTTCCACATTCTGCTCGGACTGTACGAAGCCAAGGAAAGCCATGCCCAGTTCATTTGGAAAAACCTAATTCTTGCGCTAATTGGATATCGATCATGGGAGTACATCAAGTACATTTATCATGATCGCATCCTCTTCTCTGAGGATAAGGTAGTGATCCGCATGCCGATCTCGATCACGACTGACCGGCTTCTGTTCGCGGCGACCTGGATTATGGTGTTGTCTCTTGTCGCTTGGTTCAATGTTTGGCTGGAATTCCTGCTCTTCTGGATTGTCCCATGCTTCACGACGTACATCGCGATTGGTTGGTGCGCCGAGCTGGCAGAGCATTACCCTCTGCCGGAATCCGAAGATCGGCGCCTACTTATGACCCGCAATCGGAAAGGGTGGGCGATTGAGAACTTCCTGTTCGGTCGCCACAACGATCGCTATCATTTGGTCCATCACATCTTCCCTACCATTCCGTTTTGTAACCTGAAGCGTGCCCATGATGTTCTGCTTCAAGACGACGCATACCGGCAGTGGGACGCCATGTGGGGCGGGATTTTCACCCGTCGGCACCCAGACGAAGAAACGCTGATCTCCTACGTGAAGAAATACAAAGCCGAGGTCATGACAGGCAATCCGGCTTCACCCCGCCAGAGCTTCGCCGAGCGTCTTCTCGTTCAACATCCCTTGGCACAAGGAGCATGAGCTATGTCTAAGGCTGAGTTTCGCAAAAACTTGTCGGACGTCTCCGAAACTACCCGTCTCAACGCTGCCATGGGCCTTCGACGGCTTGCTGCAAACCCTGTGGTTCGAGAACGATTTTCAGGTGATGCGGCGATCAGAAACTTATTTGCCTCACCTGTCTCCCGATACATCGTCGGTGGGTCGATCGAGGAGGCTGCCGAAAATTTCAACGTCCTGAATGGAAAAGGGTATCTGATCGGGGCCGAACATGTCGGGGAAGAAATCTCTGATGCAGTTCAGGTTGAGAGGGTTGTCGAAGAGAACATCCGATTCCTAAAAGCCGCCCGCGAGCATCCCTTTTCTGAGGGTTTGCAACTCGGGTTCGACCTATCGAGCGTGGGGATGTTGATCAGCCGCGAGCTGGCTGCCGAGAACACGGCGAAAATCGCTGAAGTCGCTGCCACACAAGGAGCGACGATCATGATCAGCATGGAGCGCACATCCCACACCGATCAGATCCTCGACATCTTCAAGTCGCTGGCGGCATCTCACAAGAACTTGGGCATCACCATCCAAGCCTACCTCAAGCGGACGATCGGAGACCTGCCTGACCTGATCATGACGGGACGGCGTATCAGGTTGGTAAAGGGCGTCTATGACGAGCATCCGACCTTAGCCCTGCCACGGGGTTCAGCGCTCGATGATCAATATATGGAAATCGCGGCTAAGCTCGCATCGTCGAGCACACACTTCTCGATTGCCACGCATGACAGTCGTTTGATTCAGCGGCTCCGAGAAGAAGGCCTTCTTGAAAAGGCCCTCGAAGTAGACGCCCTGCACGGATGCAATCCGGACTTGCAGCGAGCGCTTAAAGATGAGGGCATTACCAGCCGAGTCACCGGTGTCTATGGAGAGGAATGGCTGTTGCACTTCCTCCATCGGTTGGCCGAGCATACGCCGAACCTTCTCGAAGCCTTCGCTGATTTCTATGACCCGAGCCGCGTCGTCTTTGGTGCGAGATATTGACGATGGATGCACCTTCCACCCATTCGTTGCCCTTCGCGTATCTTAACATGGCCGGTGCTGGTCCGGTCTCCGACGCGGTTCTCAAAACCACTTCGACCTATCTCAAGATCGAGCAATCTGTGGGTGCCTACGACACCGAGTTGGATCACTCTGCTGATCTGGATGAGCGCATCTATAACCTTCTCGCTCGCCTACTCCAGTGTGAGCGCGAGGATGTCGCGATCTTTGACAATGCGACACGAGCCTGGATCGAGGTGGTGAGCCGCGTTCCGCTGGCCGCCGCCAAGCGGGTTTTGACAACCGAGTACGAGTACGCGGGCAACCTACAATACCTCTTGGCTCTCGCTGAGAAGCACGGCTTGGAGCTAGTCACAATCCCTTGCGATGCTACTGGCGACATTGATCTCAGATGGTTGCGCGAGAACATGAGCGAGGATGTCGGACTGATATCGGTCGTCCAAATTCCGTCCTGTTGCGGCATCGTGAACCCGGTCGAGGAGATCGGAGAAGTGGTACGGGACTTCCCTGCTGCCTTCATTGTGGATGCATGTCAGGCAGTTGGCCAAGTCGATATAAACGTAAGCGCGATCGGTTGTGATGCCCTCACGGGGGCAGGCCGTAAGTTTCTCTGCGGCCCGCGAGGGACTGGCTTTGCCTACGTCTCCTCTGAGCTTCGGCAGAAGATGACGGCCGGTTTCGTCGACCTTCACTTATCGGACATCAAGCACGATGGGCGGGTCGAAAAAGACCTGAGTACGGCCCGCTTTCTTGAAACGGCGGAGCGGAATTGCGGGGCGATTTTAGGTCTCGCGACGGCTGTCGAGGAATTGCTTGGGTGCGACGCTCGACGGACGGATGGTCTTGATATGATCCGAAGGGAGCTCTCCGCGCTAGAGGGTATCACTGCTATTGATCCGGGCCGGAACCGTGGCGGTATCTTTTCTTTCCGTCACGAGACTATGAAGGCGGCTGACGTAGTTGCTCAACTGCGGGAGAACGGTGTCGCCGGATGGAAAATCAAGGGCTCGCATACCCCACTCTACATGTTGCCAAACGGCCATGTGGAAGCGGTCCGGCTCTCCTCCAACAAGATCACACTCGACGAGGCGGCCCGTGCCTTAAAAGTCTTAATCCCACTTCTCTCTGACAGCACCGTTTCCGCTGAATAGACGAACCATTGCCCGGTTCATCCCTTCCTTCCTGAGCGGCATTCCCGCTAACTCAGCCCGGCCTCGTGCCGGGCTATCTTTAGGAGGTGCGGGCGGTTACTCAGCGGCCATCCTGTCGGCCTGTGCGGTGCGGTCCATGATGTAATCCACAGCCTTCTGCGCCTCGGACCCGGCGCGGAATATCGCACGGCTGTCTTCCTTCATCGCCTCAAGCCATCCTTCGACATATGCCGCGCTCTGGTCGAATTCAGGCTCCACCCCGATCTGCGCGCAAAGCATACAGTTTCCGATTTCCGCGACCAGCTCCTCAAACGCATAGGCCTTGCGGTCATTGAACCGGCCTAAGCGGTCCAGCCGCTTTGTCGCGCCTGTCCAGTGAATTGTCTCATGGGCCAAGGTGCCAAAATACCCAGCTGCCCGATAGAACGTTCCAATCGGCGGCATGTGAATCCGGTCGGTCTTGATGTTGTAATAGGCGCGCGGCTCCTCGATCGTGTCGATCTGCGCGCCTGTCGCGGCAAAGAACGCCTCCAGCTCGGGATCGGCCACGGTGCCAAGATCACGGGGCGGATCGGGCAGGATATAGAACTCGGCGGGCAGGCCCTCGATCTGGTCGGCGTTGAACACGCAGTAAGCCCTGGCATAGGGAATTTGGCGTTCCTCGCCGTTCTCGTCCTCGCGCTCGACGGTGCCGTACTTCACGACAGTTGCCGATTTCTCGCCCTTGCGGACATGGCCCCCAAGCTGCTTGGCTTGATTGAACGTCATCCAGCGAGCTGAGCTGTAGTCCTTTGCCATGGCGGTCGCCCAAAGCATCAGGATGTTGATGCCTCGATAAGCCTCGCCGTTGAACCGTTCCGGCAAGCTGACCGATGCCCCGCCGCCGGTCCACGGCTTGCGCCAGGGCGGCGTTCCCGCCTCGATCTGCGCGACAATCTGGTTCGTGACATGGGAATAAACGTCAAACTTCTCTGCGGTCATTTGTGACCCTCCTTCGAGTGACGCGGGCCGGGTCTGCTCCCCTTTCCGCCAATGGGCGGGCCTTCCTGTTCTGATCTTTGGAATGCCCATGCATTCCGAAGGGCAGAGCAGGTAAGGGCAAAGCCCGTCCTGCGGCCTGGCGGGGCCGTGACAACCGGGTGGAGGGCGTGAATTTGGGAGGGAACCGCGCGCCTGGGCGTGGGAGGAACCGGAATTCTCGACCGGAACCGACGCCATAGGCGGCGCTTGCCGGTTTTCTCGGACCTGCCAGGATGGCAGGCGGATCAACAGATTTTTGAAGCTGTCAGGGTTGGGGTGAGCGAGCGTCAGCCCGTCGATCCCCAGCCTTGTCTATCGCTCAAAGCGAGACCGGCACATTGCCGGGATCACGGTACCTATTTCAATGATTTTGCAGCATTCGAACGCAAGTAACCGGCAGGCGAGGACACCGAGCCTTGCAAAACCCCGCCAATCACCCATGTTAGCAGTAGACGGCATCCATTCCATATAGATGCGCTGCTCAATAACGAACCGAACCAAAGAAAAGAGCAGCCCCATTCCAAGCGTCGCAGGTTAATCCTCCTCCTGCTCGGCCGATCTGAAATGGAGTTCAACCCTCGCGGTGTTGGACAAAAGTTCATGAGTCCTGCCGCGTCCTGGAATGGGGTCGCATATGCTTGAAACCATAATCGCCGTGTTAACTGTGGTATACCTTCTTCTAAAAATACGCAGCCTACTCTGAGTCTCGGCGCTTAGAAAAATCTGAGTTCAAAGCCCTCTCTGATCGTTTCCGGCCAATAATTGCTGGAACGATCAGAGTTGATGCCAATGGTCTGGCTGCTCATCAAACAAGATCACCCTCCCGTCGCCATCGTCCGGGTCATTGACCAGGACAAACGGCACATCGGCCCCGTCCTTCTCATAGAGACAGCGGTACTTCATCTTGCCGTCCAGCGGATCGCGCACCAGGTCATAGCTGTAGCTGTGCGGGATGCCCTTCTCGATCCAGCCTTCAACACCTGCGGGCGTCACAAGCGATAGCGGCTTGCCGTCCAGCAAGATCGTCTTGCCCACGTTGAATACTTCATACATTCGATCAATCTCCTCTGTTGTGTCATCGGCTTGCGTCACAGGCTGTGGCCTTCGCCACGATCCCTGTCCCGCGTGTTTTCATTCTCGTTGTCATCGCGCTCCTGCTCGCGGTCGTTGTCCGGTTCCAAACGCTCGCGGGGCTTATTCAGCACATCCTTCAGACGCTCGTTCACGGACGGCTTGCGATCCTCGCGCGCGATGTCGTCGGAGCGGTCCTGCCTTTGACGCTGGGCGGGGGTCCGCGACGGTCTCGCGGCTTCCTCACCAAGGTCATTTTCGCTGTGACCGTCCAGCTTGTGAACCGCCGCCTGGCCGTCGCGGCCCGCGTCTTTCTCCATGATTTCCTTCAGCCGCTCGCGCGCATAATTGCGGCCTTCCAGCTTCGGCGCGTCGTCCTGGTCCCGTGACCGGCCCACAACCTGCGACAACCGCTCCCGGATATCATCTGACGCGCGCCCGTCGCGATCTCTCGCAGTCGCGGCCCTGAGCGCCGCCAGACCGGCAGAAATGCGGCCCTGCCCGGCCTCGCGCTCGATGCCGTAGGTCTCCCGCGCAATATCCAGCCGCTCACGCATTTCGCGGAAAGCGGCGCGGGCCTGGCGGGCGGCATGGACGACAGCGCCGCGCTCGGTGACCGGGACGTATTCCCGGCCCTGACGCTCGGCCATCGCCTTCGCCCGCCGCTCCATGGAATTGGCCGCTGGCCCCAGCTTCAGCTCGGGGTCGCGGTCCAGTTCCTCGGCAGACAGCTTGTCGCCACGGTCCAGCGCCGTCTCGCGCTGCGTCTCAAGCGACCGGTGATCGACACGCTCGACTTCCCCGACACGCTCCAGCGCGCGGTTCTGCAATTCAGCCCAGAGGCCACGCATCTGCTCGATCTCGACACCGCCGGTCTTCGCGGAATCCAGCACCCGCGTCTTGGCCGTGAACCCCTCGGCCTCCAGCTTGCGGGTGGAGGTCAGGACGTGGGCGTGGTGGTTGCGCTGATCACCTTCCCGGTGCGGCGCATGGATCGCAACATCGACGGCCACGCCGTAGCGGCTGACCAGCTCCTCGGCGAACTGGCGGGTGATCTGCGACCGGTCCTCGGCGCTGATCTCGGACGGCAGGGCCAGCTCCCACTCGCGGGCGGTGACGGAGTTGCGACGGGTTTCGCTGGCCTCGGCCTCGTTCCAGAGGCGGGACCGGTCCGAGGCCCAGTCCGGGGCGTCCTTCGGGGTCAGGATGAAGGTCTCCTCGATGCCCTGCTTGCGGGTGTAATCGTGGATACGGCCTTCGCGCTGGCACTCGATGCGCTCCCCGACACGGTAGGCTGCCGCCGCCGTGGCGGAGCGACCGGCGCTGCGTTTGATCGTCTTCACGGAGAGGTGGTAGCTGGCCATGCGCCCTCCCCTCGCCTGTGATGCAAACGATCTCGACGCACGCCGCTGCTGATCCCGGCCCATGCCCCGACATGGGCCACCGGGTCAGCCGTCTTTTCTCCGCAGGATCGCGCCCCAAACCGGCGCGGTCTGAGGGGAAAAGACAGCCCGCTTGAGGCGAGCCAACGGCTCTCCGACGCGCGGGCTTGCCAGTGATCTACCCCCAGATCCCCAGCCTCATGGGGGGCGGGATATGGGGGTAGATCACTGGCGGTTTGCCGGGGGCAAACCCGGTTCGTGTCGGCACCGTCAGGTCCGACGACACGAACCTCCCGCAAGGAAGACGCCAGCGGCAGACCGGCCCCCACCGTGGGGCATCGGGCGAGACGCTGGCGCGACCTTGCGGGACGCGATCCAACCGCCAAGGTTGGGCTGGGATGGTTTGGAAGGGGCTGCGCGCCCTTCCATGTCGCGGCGGCACGCAGCGAAGGGGATGGCCATCGGCCGGGGCTTTGCCCCAGAGAGATCGCACGCAAATCTCGGAACCGCAGGTGAAGAGTTTGCATAAGTGCGCCCTTGTCCTTTACAGGCCTACGGGTAAGCGCTATCGGTTGATCTGGCAAGAAGAACTTCAACCAAAAGAATGTTTGGTGGCGAGGGTAGAGATTTGGCAGAAACAGAACTTGAGCGCGCCGAGAAACGATATGCCCAGGCCAAGGCCCGTCTTCAGGCGCTGAAGAATCGGGAAGCCACCAGACAGCGCAAACTCGACACGCGGCGCAAGGTGATCCTGGGCGGTGCGCTCCTCGATCTGGCAGAGCGGGATTCCGGGGCCGCTGCCATACTCGACCGGCTGATCCGCAACCTGCCCCGCGAACAGGACCGCAAGGCTTTCGCGGACTGGGGAACTCCCTCCCCTGCCCCGTCCGGCTCTGATCCGGAAACGCCATCCTGATGCGGGGCGTGATGCTCGTCTTGGGAGGGCTGTTCCGGTTCTTCGGTCGTTTGATCTTCACGCCCATCCTGTTGGGCTGGATGATCGGCGCGGTCCTGTTCGGCGCGATGATCGGGGCGCTCGTGGCCACGCCGTTCATCTTCGCCTTCTTTGACCAGCCGCCCGGTGAAAGCGCGTGGCAGTGGCTGGTCTTCGGTCCCCTGATGTTTGTGGGCGCTGTCTTCGGGTTCCAGTATTGGCGCATGGCCTCCGGGGCCGATGCCTTCTTTGGACTGAGCGGCGACAGCCACGGCTCCGCCCGCTTCGCCAACCGCAAGGAACTGAAGAAGCTCCAGCGGGAAGACGGCCTTCTGATCGGGCGCAACCCCCACACCGGACGGCTGCTGCGCTATGACGGTCCCGCCCATCTGATCACCCTCGCCCCGACACGGGCCGGGAAAGGCGTCGGCACTGTGATCCCGAACCTGTTGGCGGCGGAACGCTCGGTTCTGGTCATCGACCCCAAGGGCGAGAATGCCCGGATCGCCGGGGAAGCCCGGCGACGGTTCGGGACGGTCCATGTCCTCGATCCGTTTGAGGTCAGCGGTCATCCCTCCGCCGCCTACAACCCACTCGACCGGCTAACACCGGACAGCCTCGATCTGGGCGAGGATGCGGCCTCCCTGACAGAGGCGCTGGTCATGGACCCGCCGGGCCAGGTGACGGAAGCGCACTGGAACGAGGAAGCCAAGGCCATCCTCGGCGGCCTGATCATGTTCTGCGTCTGCCACGAGGATCGCGACCGCCGGTCTCTCGCCACCGTCCGGGAATATCTCACCCTGCCCCCGGAAAAGCTGCGCGCGCTGCTGGAACTGATGCAGGACAGCGATGCGGCGGGCGGGCTGATTGCCCGTGCCGCCAACCGCTTCCTCGGCAAGGCGGATCGCGAAGCGGCCTCGGTGCTATCTGTAACGGATTGCATTTATCCGGTGCTCGGATTGCAAACAGCGTGATTTCCCGCTCGAATTATTTGCGTCTATCCGGGGTGGCAAACTCACATTATTTGCGAATGAGATCGGATTATTTGCGACGCGATTGCAATCATCCGGCTCGGATCACTTTATATGCGAACGGGATCATTGAACGATTTTCAGGGTGGCGCAGCACTTCTTGAACTTTTTGCCTGAACCGCATGGGCAAGGGTCATTTCGACCTACTTTTGGCTGGTTTCTCATGAACACCTCCGAGCCATCATCCAGCTGGCCTGTCCCTCCTTGATAGACGCTGCGTTCGACTGAGAACTCATCGTAGATTTCCTTGATGCCAATCACCGCGGTGGCGACGAGTTGCTGTCGAAGTTCATCCGTTAGAGGTTTGTTGAACGGTCGTAGCTCTGGGTCCGGGTGGTGTTCATACGCCAAGAGAAGCGTGCTCAAGAGCGGGGTTTCTTCACCGTCTGGATAGCGGGCCGCATCGGTAAATCGCGCCCATTCTTCATGCCTCAGGTGGGTGCCGGTCAGGAAGCCTTTGGCCCATTCCTCAGTGACGACATGGCCGTTCTCATCTTCAAGCAGGCTTGGGGTGTAAAACACGTACTCCCCATCGACCACCTCGCCAAAATCCCGAATACAGCTAAGCACGGTATTGTAGTGCCGCATAATCAGGCGGAAAAATTTCTCCGCTTCCTTTTCATCCTTGAACGACAGGTAGTCGTCATCTGTTTCCCCTTCCTGAATGATTTCGAGATATTCACTTGGCATGACCATGTCGGGCGCGCAGACAACAGCGGCGAGCATTCCGTCCAGAGCCGAGAAAGTCTGAATGTAGCCACCGTTTTTCTGCGCAAGCACGGCATCAATTCGATCTTGTTCCGCATAGCTGAGCGGTTTGTCGAGGGAGGTCATATGGGCAGCCCAGCCTTTCGCATGAGGGTCGAGAGTTCGTCTGTCCTATCGGGATCCAGTTGCCCCTTCAGGAAACGGCGCATTTCAGGCAGCCGGGTATCGGCAAGATCAGCCAGCGCCTTTGGCGTATAGCCAATGCGGGCCAGCCGCGCATCGAGATCATCAAAGCCCACGGAGATGGTTTCGCCCACGATGTCGCGGGTGACCTGATCCGCACCCATCCGATAGGCGTCGGCAAACGCGCGGTTCAAGTGCTCCGCAAACTGCAAGGGTGTTGAAAGACGGTCAGCCAAATACTCTTGAGCGGCATCTTCGAACACACTGGACGTATCCACGCCGTCTTCGAGGCATTGACCAAGCAACCAGGCAATGAACTCACGTCGGTCATCGCCAATGCTGCTGAACTCGAACTTGACTGTTCTATGGCCAATTTCTTCCATCGTGGCGCGTCGCAGGTCATTGCGTAGCCGCGGGTGGCCCACCAGCACGACGGATAGCGTTCCGCCGCCGGCGCTGACCACCTCCCGGAGCCGTTTCAGCCCACTCAGAGTGTTACCGTGCAGATCGTGGGCCTCGTCAATGAAGAGGGCAATCGGTTTCTTGGCCTTGCGCACAGCTTCCAGTAAGAGCCGCTCACGGCGTTCCGGCTGCGTCGGCACTTTCATTTCCGGGTCGCCAGAAAGATCGAGAAACAACGCTGTGATCAACGCAGGCAACACGACGCGCGGCTTATCGACAGACAGGCTGCGTGCAACAATGATCTTCTTGTTGGCCGTGATCTCATCCTGAAGGCGGTTGATCATCACTGTTTTTCCGACACCGATCGGGCCTGTGATCGCAACCAAATGCCCTCCAATGATCGCTGTCATCACGTCTTCCCGGAACTGGGCCAACCGCTCGGTCTCGAAATACCCGGCCTGGTTCCAATGTCGCCTGATGCGGAAATGCTCCATAATCTGTCGGTTTAACATTCCGGAGGCCTCTTCTGAAAACGATGTTTGATCTCAGCCTCGATCTCGCCCTTGTTCAGGGTTCGCTGAACCAACTCACCGACAAACGTTCTGTCTTCTTGTGAAAGCTCCGCGAGGGGGCGATCCAGCAGGTAGGATATCGCCCGCCTCGCGCTGAGCTCATTCTCATAGGCGATTTGACCCCAAGGATCGGGGTCACTGAACTTCACCTTGGGAAGCGGAACAACATCGGCGGCGACTTCTTCAACAGCTCCGCCGAGTGCCGTGCGCGGTAGGCTGATGTGCTCAGCCAGTTTTGCCACCGCGTCCGCCCGGCGCTCTCGCGGTGACGGCTTCCGTTTACGGTAACGGTGCAGCGGAATTGGCCCGCCTTCAGGGCGATAGGGGCCATAGCGCTTGTCGCCCCATTCCACGAATAGCTCATGGTCGAACAATCCCCACCAGAGCAGCACTTCCTCGCCAGCAAGGTCGGTGTCGACCTGATAATAAGTCCCGTCGATGGAGACGCGTGCATCTGAGGATACCTTGCGGCGTTCCGGCTCCCGGGCGAAAGCGCAAAACCGCTCCCAGGAACACATCTCGCGAATGCCCGCCTCTGGCAGATTGGCCACCCAATCCTCAATCCGGCTATGTGGCTCCCGGCGGTGGGGCTTGTCGTTATACTTGTTGATGAAATTCTTCAGCCAGAGATTGGCTTCCGCTTCGGTTTCCGGGGCGTGGAAATGATAGAGCGTCTCATGGGCTTCTTTCACGGTTCGGAAGGGGCGCTCAACCTTGCCCTTGGACCGGGCAGTGGTGCGGGTCCCATCTGAACCAGCGGGCATGTGCGCTTTCCATTCCACACCAAGGCGTTCCATCACGGTCTGGAACACCAGGCTTTTGGCAACCGGACCATTGTCGAGGTAGATCATCTCCGGAATACCCTGAAAATCGCTGTCTTCCTTGGGGGCCATGGCATTGAACAGAAAGCGCAGCGCGCTTTCCGCATCCTCTCCGTAGACGCAGCGGTATTCCTGATAGGAGGTGCCAGAACGATCATCGACCACGCTGTAGAGCATCATGGTAGGTTGGCCTCGCTTCGGATCCACCCAAGCGGGCTGCTCGATATGCTTCAGATCAGACGGGCTGATATCGAACTGCCAACAGGAATTGGAATGGCGCGCTTCAAATCGAGTGGCGGAGGCCTCCCGCGTCATGCGCGGTTGATCGAAGCCCCAGGTCCGTAGCCAGCGATTTACCGTTGGAGGCTTCAGCACGCCTTTCAGCGGCTGGATATGCCCCTCCTCAGGCGTAGTAACGCCATGCTCTTCCAGGAGCTCAATGGCGCGGTTGGTCGAAAGATGCCGCCCCTTCTTGTTGCGCGTTCGCATTTTCAGGGCCGCGATGATCTCACAGTATCGCATCATTTCCTGTTCAGAAAGACCACGCGGCTTGCCGCGATCCGCACGGCGCAGTCCCTTTGGTTGGTGCAGAGCTTTCAGGGCGCGGTAAACCGTCGAGGGGCTGACGCCAAACAGGTCAGCAATGCGTGCCACCTCTTCCCGACGGGCCGCAGATCGTGGTGGCAATCCCGACAGCCGGGTGCGCAAAGCCAGAAGTGTTTCCGGCGGAAGTCGACGGCTCCTATTTGCCATCGGAAAACTCGTCAATATAGGCATAAAGCGTGGCTCGCGAGATCCCCATCAAGCTGCATATCTCAGGCACTGTGTGCTCACGTGCGCGGTAAAGTTCGACCGCATGCGCGCGCTTCTTTGGATCCAACGCCTTCTTCCGCCCGCCCTTGCGACCCCGTGCCCGCGCCGCCGTCAAACCTGCGTGTGTCCGTTCCCGGATTAGATTGCGCTCAAATTCTGCAAGCGCGCCAAACATATGGAAAATGAGTTGGCCGCCGCTGGATGTTGTGTCGATGGATTCCTGAAGGCTCTTCAGGCCGACGCCCATACGTTTCAACTCCTCGGCTTGGGCAATCAGTTCCTTCAGGGATCGCCCGAGACGGTCCAGACGCCAGACAACCAAGGTGTCGCCATCACGCAGCTGTTCCAAGGCACGCTCCAATCCTGGGCGTTCCGCCTTGGCCCCGCTGATCTTATCTTCAAATACGCGCTCACAGCCAGCTGCGCGGAGGGCATCCTGCTGTAAGAAGAGGTTCTGATCCTCGGTAGAAATGCGCGCGTAGCCAATCAGCATGGGGTTCGTTTAGAATTCCGCGAAAACGTCTGAAATGCATACGCTGATATCAGGACGCAGTAAACAGACAAATTTGCCAAACAAAAACAACACAGGCTTGCCGCCCAACAGAACCGTCAGGCAAACCTACGTTTGTCAGACATCCCGTTCGCATATAAAGTGATCCGAGCCGGATGATTGCAATCGCGTCGCAAATAATCTGATCGCATTCGCAAATAATGTGAGTTTGCCACCCCGGATAAATGCAATTAATCCGAGCGAAAAATCACGCTGTTTGCAATCCGAGCGCCGGATAAATGCAATCCGTTACAGCTATCCAACGCACAGCGCCACACCCATTTCCTCGACAGTCCGCGCATTGCCAGAGTCCTGTCGCAGTCGGATTTCCACTTCTCCGATCTGCGCCACCGGATCGCTTCGGTGTTTCTGGTGCTGCCGCCGAACCGGATGGACGCCTACAGCCGCTGGCTGCGCCTTCTGGGAGAGCACCGCAAAGTTAGGGGCAATCAGGCCACCATTTGCGTTTCCGCGTTAGGTTTCAGACCGGGATACCACTGCTCGAACTTGGCCCTAAGCGTTTCATCGAGGGTGCGGGCACGAGTCTGAAGCATCAGGTGAGCACCTTGTTTTGACCATCGCATCTGCTGGCGTTTTCCGAAGCGTTTTCCGACCACGGTGTTGACGGTGCTTTCAACAAAACCGGTGGAGACGCGCTCGCCGTAGCGTCGTCGCTCGGCATAATTCGGGATCATGTCCTTGTTGTTGGCGATGTATGTCTCGAACTCGGTCGCGGCTTTGCGCAACGCCTTGATGCTGGCGTAATCCGTCTCGATCTCGTCCAGGTCCATGACCAGATCTTCGATCACCAGTTGCCCGTCATGCAGGTTTCCATTCCAGAGGAAGCCTTTGATCTGGCGGAGCAACCTGGCCAGCTTTTCGGCATCCCCTTCATTATAATGCGCCAGGCCTTTCACATATTGCTGCATGACGGTGAGGCGCATGGTGATGTGGAACCAATCGAGGATGTGTTCCGAGGCGGGTGCCATGTGCAGCGCCATGTTGATGACAGTATCGCCACCATCTGTCATGAATGTCACCGGCTGGTTTTCCTGCCAGCCCTGATCTTTCAGTACCTCATGCAACCGCCGTTTTGGCTTGTCGTCATGGCTCTGGACGAGACCGAGATACCGGCTCGGGCGGTCCGTGGGAATTGATTTGCCCACCGTCACTTCGAAATGAGATTGGCCCCTGTCCCGTGACTTCACATATCCACCGTCAATTCCGACCGTGATCGGCCCTTCCGGATTGGGGAGTTGTTCTCGCTGAACGGCACTGGTCTCAATAAAGCTGAACCGTTCTTCAGCCAGTTCGGCTTCCATCCGTGTGGCGGCGCGGCCAAGGTGCCTGCGGATGGTGTCCGGGCTGAGCCGCGCGTCGATTGGTAGAACATCCTTCAAAATGTCAGCTGTCACACCGAATGACACCAACGACGCCCATTTCGTTTCCAGCCAAAGCAGCTCCGGCGCGACATGGTCCGGCAGAAGCTCGGTCAATGGGCTGAAGGTGCTGGCCGGACCGTCGTGACATTGACAATTGTAGAAGCGTGGACTCGGGACGGCCACATCGCCGAACACGGTGCGATACCGGATCTGGCCCCGCGCCTTGCCGCGAAGCTTTTGCCCGCAACACGGACAACAGGAACGTTTTGCGCAATAAGCCACGCATTGCGCAGACACGATTTCCTGCTGCAGCTTGAGCAATAGCTCCTTGCTTTCGCTGATCGAAAATCCGATTTCGCCAACAGTGTCAGTGCCTTTTCTGAATATCGCAACCTTTTCCGTATGTGCCGCACCGTCCGGCCCGGTGATTTTGACCTCGATCTCGATGTTCATGTGTTTTCCTGCCTGCTCTTATTTTATGTGGGCTGCGCATCCCTTGCGCGCATGATCGTCTGCCTGCTGGTGCCCATGTCGCGGGCGATGGCCGAAACGGTTTCGCCAGCAGCAATCCGTTCGCGCACCTGGGCTTGCTGACCTGTCGTCAGCGCAGTCGGTCGCCCGAGTGGTTTTCCCTGCGCCTTGGCCCGCGCGAGGCCGGATTGGGTGCGTTCGATCAAAAGGTCGCGTTCGAACTGGGCAACGGCATTGATCACTCCCATGGTCAGCTTTCCAGCGGAACTGGTCAGGTCCACCCCTCCAAGGGCCAGGCAGTGAACACGGATGCCCACCTCTTCCAGTCTGGCCACGGTGGTGCTGACGTCGATGGCGTCGCGCCCCAGCCGGTCCAGCTTGGTGACGATCAGCACATCACCCCGTTCCATCTTGTCCAGCAATCGGCTGAACCCATTGCGGCGCGCAATGGCCACGGACCCGGATACGGTTTCTTCGACAACGCGGTGCGGTTCCACCTTGAAACCCGCCGCTTCGATTTCCTGAAGCTGGTTTTCCGGGGTTTGCTCTGTGGTTGAGACCCGGGTATAGGCAAAAATTCTGGGCATGGACGCACACTGTAAAGAAATGGGTGTCCAGAATCATAGGTGTGTTCAATATGCCGTCAATATAATTTTAGGACATATCTGCAACGCATGTACGTAACCGATCCTTTCCGGACACCCTCTACCACATCTGCTGGTGCATCAGGGTACGGTGTTCCCCGGCGCGAAATCGCTTGTTCGCATCACCCCGTGAAAACTTGTCCTCAAGGAACGGCTGACGTGCCTTGATCCGCTCCATCGCATCCTCAACATCGTCATTCAGAAAGTCAGACACTTTCCTTTCGGGGGCATTCGCCGCGACGATGTCTTCAAGAAAATCTGACATCACGCCCATGTCGCGCCATGCATCATACCCGTCAGCTTCATCCCGGCGCTCTTCATACCCGTGTGGCCCCCCACAATCTTCCGGCGGACAAGCCCCCGAACCGCCCGTGCAGATCGGATAAGTCTTCTTTGGTGGCGGGTTGATCGCCTCAAGGCGGATTTCGTGCTCCCAATGATCGCCCATATCATAGACATACGAGAACCGATCATTTTCGCGGAACCCAAACTGGTACAGTGACACATCCGGGTTCGCGGCAAACAATTCGAACGAGCCGTAACGCACAGCATGAATGTCAAAGACGAACAGATGAATGCCCTCCCAGCCCATGGCTACCTGCAGAATGCCGTGCAGTTCGCGCAGGGTCGTCGAAGTAGGCACCAACACCCGCCGCCAGATCATCGGACTGATACCGAGAAGGCGAACTTTCAGCTGATAGATTTGCCCCGATGCTTCCATGTTATGACACTGCCATCAACACCCGCCACCGGCAACTGCCCCGCACTTTGCGGTACTCTCCTTCTGGTGTCTCAGGCCCTTCAGGACATCGCTCGGGACGCTGAGGCGTCCGTGAGGCCCCTGAGTAGCCCTGCAGGCGCTCAGGGAGGTACACAGCGCCTCAGGACGCCCACGCTGTTCCTCCTGGATGAGTTTGCGGCCCTGGGCCGTCTGGAGGCCGTGGAGCGCGCCATGGGGCTGATGGCGGGCTATGGCCTCCAGCTTTGGCCAATCCTGCAGGACATGAGCCAGCTCAAGGACCTCTACGGCGAACGCGCGGGCACCTTCATTGCCAATGCCGGGGTGCAGCAGGTCTTCGGGGTGAATGACTTCGAGACAGCCAAGTGGCTGAGCCAGATGATCGGCCAGGAAACCGCCGGATTCCAGACTGACAGCTTCAAGCCCGGTGACGGCCCCAGCTTCAGCAACAACCTCACGGGCCGCGATCTGCTCACTCCAGATGAAATTATGCAGCTCCGCCCGGAAAACCAGCTCCTGCGCGTGCAGGGGCAAGCCACCGCCGTGGCGCAGAAGCTGCGCTACTACGCCGATCCCGAGTTCAAGGGGCTGTTCGTCCCGCAGGACCAGTAATCCGAAGGACGCCTCTCGATGCCAGACCAACCCGACCTCCCTGCCCTCTCCGACGACGATCTGCGCGAAACGCTCGATCTCATGGCAACGGCTGTCGCCAGTATGTCCGACAGGATCGACGATCTGACCGCCGTGGCGGACAAGCAGATCAAGGTTGCAACGGAAGCGCGGATCGCGGCCTTCGCCGCACGGGACCAGACCAATCCGAAAAAGTACGGAGATCTTCTGGGCCAGACCCTCGACAGCCACCTGGGCGCAACCGCAGACGCGATGACAGAGATTGTCAGACGGCTTTGCGTCCAGACGGACAAGACCATCGGGGCCTTGGCCAAATCGGAAGATGACAGGTCCACAGCTTATCGAGCGGTGTTCGAACGGGAACAGAAAGCGGATCGTCTCAAAAGCCGCCTGCCCTGGTTTGGTCTGGGTGCATTGGTTGTGGCCCTGGTGCTGACGGTGACGCTTCCTCGTTTCTTGGCCAGCAACGCGTCCAC
>NZ_JBRJGQ010000022.1:0-28278 GCF_053628575.1 Roseovarius sp. MBR-51 | reverse complement strand
GGCCTCGGCGGCATAGAGCACTCCGTCGATCGTACCGAGCTGCATCGCGGTGTAGAGTTCCGCGCCCGGGATGACGACCGGCGACGCACCGAGTTGCTGCACATACTCACCGTAGACGCCAACAGCCCGGATCTTCTTGCCGGCAAGGTCGCTGATGCTGGAAATCTCGTCCCTCAGCGCGACGCCGTAGTTCATCCCGAGAATCGCGGGAAAATGCTTGACGTTGAATTTCGTTTCATACGCGCCGCTGATGACCTCGCGCAGGCCGCGGTTGTAATAAGCGTCGTAGGCCTCCCAAGGGCGTTTCCAAGCGAACGGCAGGCCGACTTCGACATCGGCCTCCGGCACGTCACCACTATAGAATGCGCCGTAGGACTGGCTCACGTCGATAATGCCCTGGTCGACCGCTTCGAGCATGCCGGTCACGGAGCTGAGCGCGCCAGTATCGTAAGTCTCGAACTTGATTCGGCCGTTGCTGAGTTCTTCCACGATCTCGCGGAAGCCACCGCCGGTGATCGTGGTGAAAGCCTGATTCGACGGATGCGAGCTCTGGTAGCTCAGCGTGTAGACCTCTCCGCCCTGTGCCAAGGCCGTCTTGCTTGCGAGTGCCGCGGCCGCAGCGCCAAAGCCGCCCGCGAACAGGGCGCGTCTGTTCAGTGTCATGATGTTCCTCCCATATGCGGGCAAAGCCCGTCACCTGTTTTTTGCAGTCGCGATCATCCGCGGCCGCAGTCCGTACTCTTTCGGCGGCGGGGTGTTCCGAGCGCGGCCGGTGACCGAATGTCGAGACACGAGCGTTCCGCTTAACGAGCTTAACGATTTAACGAGCTTAACGATACGTGTTGCATGATACTACTCAGTATCATAATTGTCCATAACGCTATTTAAGATGATGGAGGACGGAAGGCATCATGACCACCGATACGCTGACCGGGATAAGGGCGCGCCTAGAGGCGGCTGACTGCGTTCCGCTTGCACTGGCGCTGGCACAGATGACGGGCGACCTTGCGATTCTCGACGAGGTCGGGCCGTATGTGCGTGGTCCGTGGGATTATTCGCATTCGCTTCCGGACGGATTGCAGGCGCTTATCCGCGACAGGGCCGCCGAGGCGCTTGAGAGCGGCGAGTGGAAGCTTCCGCGTCCGGATGCCGACACGCTGCGCAGAATGATGAGTGTTGCCGTTGGCGAAACCGTCGACGAGGAATACGTGCCAATGGTGCTCGAGCAGATGGACCTTTCGTCCGGGGCCCGTGCTCCTGCGCCGCATCCAGACCCGGATCGCGCGGGGCAATTCCCGGTCATCGTCATCGGGGCCGGTGCCTCGGGCATCTGCGCCGCGATCCAACTCGGCGAGATGAACGTACCGTACATTCTCATCGAGAAGAACGAGGGAATCGGCGGGACTTGGTACGAGAACCGCTATCCCGGCTGCGCCGTCGATACGCCGAACCATTTCTACCAGTTCTCGTTCGAGCCGAACGACGAGTGGCCCGAGTATTTCTCGCACCAGGCAAGCATTCTCGACTACCTGCGCCACTGCGTTGACAAGTACGATCTGGCGCCAAACATGCGGCTCGGGCGGGAAGTGACCTCGGCCGAATACGATCCCGACCGTCGGATGTGGACCGTGAAGGTTACCACGCGCGACGGGCAGGAAGAAGTGCATGAGGCGCGGGCGGTGATTTCGGCCGTGGGGCAGTTGAACCGTCCGTCCATACCTGACATTCTGGGGCTCGAGGATTTTGCTGGCGACGCAGTGCATACCGCACAATGGCCCGAGGGCGGTCTGGATCTGAAGGGGCGCAAGGTGGCCCTAATCGGCACCGGCGCCAGCGCCGTTCAGGTCGGCCCGGCGGTCAGTGATGACGTGGCCGAGCTGAAGGTCCTTCAGCGCTCCGGCGCATGGGTGGCCCGGCGACCCAACATCGACCGCCGTGTTGCCGACGACAAAAAGTGGGCGCTGAAGGAAGTCCCATTCTACGCCTCGTGGTATCGGTTCCAGCTTTTCTGGGGTTTCGCGGACGGACTCTTCGGAGCGCTGCGTATCGATCCCGAATGGGACGGCGGGCGCGAGTCGATCAACGCGGAGAACCAGAAGCTTCGTGATGCCATGATTCGCCACATGCGCCGCGAACTGGACGATCGCGAGGACCTGCTAGAGAAGGTGATCCCGGACTACCCGCCCTTCGGCAAACGGGTCCTTGCCGACGCCGGGTGGTTCCGGATGCTCAAGAAGGATCACGTAGAGCTCGTCTCGACGCCGATCGAGAAGATCGAGCGGGATGCGATTATTATGCGCGACGGGCGGCGGATCGAGGTCGATGCGATCATCTTCGCGACTGGTTTCCAGGCGGGTCGCATGCTCTGGCCCATGCATATCAAGGGCCGGGGGGAAGAAAGCATCAGGGAAATCTGGGGTGACGACGATCCGCGCGCTTTCCTCGGCATCTCCGTGCCGGAATTTCCTAATCTCTTCGTGATGTACGGTCCGAACACGAACCTCGGACACGGTGGCAGCGCGATCTTCTTGGCGGAATGCCAGATGCGATTCATCTCGCAGACGCTGGCCCAGATGATTGACGGCGGATACGAAACCGCCGAGATCCGGCGCGACGTCCATGACGAATACAACGAGGACATCGACAGGCGGCTGCGCGACCTGGTCTGGAGTCATCCCGCGGTGACGACGTGGTATAAGAATCCGAATGGTCGGATCATTACCAACCAGCCGTGGCGGCTAGTCGATTACTGGCGGCTCACGCACGATCCGGACCTGTCGGATTTCATTCTTCAGCCGGCTCCGGACGGCGGCGATGCTGCGCAATCCGCTCCGAAAGAGGCTGGAACGGAACATAAAAGAAAGGCGAACGATGTTGTATGATGGAAACTTCGGCTCCGGCGGTGTCCTCGTAATCGGCGGCAGCGGAGGAGTCGGGCGCGCAGTCTCCGAAGCCTTCGCCCGAGCCGGCAGCGACGTTGCGCTGACCTATCGCTCCAACGTCGAAGCGGCGGATGCAGCCGTGGCCGCCGTCCGGACGGCCGGGCAATCGGCGCTCTCGGGATCGGTCGACATCTCGGACCGCGCCGCGGTGCGCGAATTCGTCGAACGCGCGGCTTCTGAGTTCGGCGGACTGCATACGGTCGTTATCGCCATGGGGGCCGACATCAGCATGACCTGGGTGTCGGGCATTGATGACGACGAGTGGGACAGAACCATTGCCGGGGACCTGACCGGGTCCTACAATGTCCTGAAAGCGACCATCCCGCATCTTCAAAAGACGCGCGGGTCGGTCGTCGCGATGACCTCGGCGGCGTTGCACCGCTACGCTCAGAAGGACGTTCTGTCCGCGGTTCCGAAGGCCGGGGTCGAAGTTCTGGTGCGCGGTGTCGCACGGGAAGAGGGCAGGTCAGGCGTCCGGGCCAATGCGATCGCGCTCGGCGTCATCGACGGCGGTCTCTTCGACCGGCTGCGGGAACGCGTGACTCCGGAGTTCGTGGAAGCGATGAAGAAGAACACGGCGCTCCGGCGTTTCGGCAAGCCCGAGGAAGCGGCGGACCTCGCGGTCTTCCTCGCTTCGAACCGGGCTCAGTACATTACCGGCCAGAGCATCGCGCTGGATGGCGGATACTCGATCTGAGGGAGCGTTCATTGGAGACCATGACGATATCGGACATGTTGCGCCGCGCGGCCGAGCGCTACGCGGAGCTTCCATGCTTTCTGGACGACGATCGGTCGGTAACCTTCGCCGAGTTCGACCGGGAGGTGGACAGGCTGGCCGCCGGCCTTCTGCATCTCGGGGTCGGCAAGGGCGATCACGTCGGCATCTGGCTGCCCAACACCTACGAATGGCTTCTTTCGTTCTGCGCGACGGCACGAATCGGCGCCGTGACCGTTCCGGTCAACACGCGCTACAAGACCGAGGAAGCCGGCTACGTGATCGAGAGGGCGGATGCCAAGGCTCTCATCATGCTGCAGCGCATGTGGAAATCGGACTACTACGGCATGTTGTGTGATCTGGCGCCCGGTCTTCCCGACCAGCCTCCCGGCGCGCTCGACCTGCCGGAGCTTCCCAGCCTCCGCTCGGTCATCGTGATCGGGGGCGAGGCCCCTGAAGGCACGATGAGCTTCGCTTCCATCATGCGGGACGATCCCGAGGCCGTCCGCGAGGCGGAGGCGCGTGTCGTTGCGTCGGATCTGATGCTGATCTGTTTCACCTCGGGCAGCACGGGAAAGCCGAAGGGCGTGATGCATAATCACGTCGTCATCGCGCAGGCGACCCGCGTCGGTCGAGCGCTGTCTGTCGAGCCCGGCGACCGGGTGCTGGCGCACATGCCGTTCTATCACTCCGCCGGTCTCTACATGGCGCTGATCACGTCGCTCAACCTCGGTGCGGCCCTCGTGCCCATGGTCCAGTGGGATGCCCGCCATGCGCTGGAACTGATCGAGCGCCACAAGGTCACGATGTTCGGGGGGATCCCGACGCATTTCTACGATGTCTGCGCCCTGCCGGACCTGGACAGCTACGACCTGTCGTCGCTGAAGGCCGCCTGGATCGGCGGATCGGCCGTGATGAAGGAGACCTTCGAGCGGATCATGCGGTCGATGCGGCTACCTCGCCTGCTATCGACCTATGGCATGACCGAGAATACGATCTCGACCAGCTTTAACGACTGGGACGATCCTATCGGGTATTGCTGCAGCAACAAGGCGCCGCTGCTTTCCCCCTGCGAGGTCCGTATCGTCGATCCGGAAACCCTGAAGAGCGTACCGCGCGGGACGGAGGGAGAAATCTGGTGCCGCGGGGAGACCGTGATGATGGGGTATTACAAGGATCCCGACGCCACGGCCGATGCGATCACCTCGAAGGGATGGCTGCGCACGGGCGACCTGGGCGTTCTCGACGATGACAACTATCTGACCGTCACCGGACGCCTCAAGGAACAGCTCAAGATCGGCGGGACAAACACGTCGCCGATCGAGATCGAACAGATGCTGGCCGCCCATCCCGACGTGAAATCCTCGGTTGTGGTCGGTGTTCCGGACGAGAGAATGGGTGAAGTGGCATGGGCGTTCGTCGAGCTCGTCAATGGTGCGGATGCGAACGCCGAAGACATTATCGCGCATTGCCGCCGGTCACTGGCTGACTACAAGGTTCCGCGGCAAGTGCATTTCGTGACAGAGTTCCCGCTGACGGCAACGGGGAAGGTGCAGCGGAATGAAGTGGCGAAGACCGCGCAGGGTATGGCTGGGTTCGGCTGACGGGGATTCCTGTCCAGCGATACCCGGCTTGGCCACCGCGGTTCCGGCGGACTTGTCTTCGGGGTGGGCAGGTTCGAAGCCGACCGCTGGTCGCAAGAGTAGAGAAAAGAGGACGTGAACGATGAACGCAGCATCCGAAGGGACCATGGTAAGGCGGACACCCCGTCGCCGGCGCGACGGTCAATCCGATGAAGCGGCGGACAGCGCACGCTGGGAACTAATCCGGGCCGCGGCCCAAGTGTTTATGGATCACGGTTACACCGCCACCTCGATCGATTCCGTCGCCGAGGTTCTCGGGGCGACCAAGGGGCGCGTGTATTACTACTATCGTAGCAAGGCGGACCTGTTCTTCGACCTCCATCGGCTAGCGATGGAGATCAACCTGAACAAGATCCGGCCGATCGCGACGGACACCACCGGCCCGGCCGACCGGCTGCGGCGGATGCTTGTCGCCCATACCGAGTTGATAATGGACGAGTTGCCGCTACAATGCGTGTCGGTGCAGGGGGTCCAGATGCACCTGGCCGGCAGTACCACGCCCGAACAGCGAAAGACGCTCGACAACCTGATCGTGGCCCGCGATGAGTACGAGCGGCATTTCCTGAACGTGCTAGTCGAAGGCGTCGAAGCAGGTGAATTCCGGCAGTGCGACCCGCGTATCCTAATAAAACCGCTTCTCGGCGCCCTGAACTGGATGACGGTTTGGTACCGGAAGCGCCCGGACGAGACCGAGGAGATGCGCAAGCATATCTCGGACGAGCACACCGAGTTCCTGCTGCGCGGTGTACTGCGCTACTGAAGTCGTTCGAGCGGGCCGAGATGCACGGGACCCTCCAATTGAAAGACCCGCATGCAATTTGATCCCATGAAACTAGCGGCCCTAGAAATTCCCGCCAGACGTCAGCGGTACGGCCTTGAGGAGCGCAGGCTGTATGCCCTGGGCATCGGATGCGGGATCGAGGCGAGCGAACCGCGCGAACTGGCCTATGCGGGGCCTGATGCGCCATTGGTTTCGCCGGCCATCGCGACAACTTTAGGTGCGCCCGGCTTCTGGCTGCGCAACCTGTCGGCGGGGGTAGATTGGCGTCATGTCGTACATGGCGAGCTTCTTCTCACTCTACATCGACCCATGCCTGTCGATGGGGACGTGACCGGCCGAAGTCGCATCGTCGAGATACTCGACAAGGGCGAGGGTCGCGCGGCGCTGATCGTGGCGGAACGAGAGTTGCGGGATAGTGAAACCGGCACGCTCTACGCTGTCATCACCGATACGTTCTATCTGATCGGCGCGGGCGGATTCGGCGGCGTCAACAAGCCTACGAGGCGGCTTGCGGCCGTGCCAGATCGCACCTACGACCTGAAAGTCAGCCGCCAGACGCATACGCAAATGGCGTTCCTTCATCGTATGTCGGGGGACAACAACCCGGTGCACACGGACCCTGTGATGGCGCGGGAGCTCGGATACGACCGCCCCATCCTGCACGGCGTCTCAACCTTCGGCGTCGCGTGCCAAGCGCTCGTGCAGGGCCTTTGCGAAGATGCTCCGGAGCGCGTGCAGAGCATGGCCTGCCGGTTTGCGGCCCCGGTCTATCCCGGTCAGCGCATCTCTGTCGAAGCATGGCATACCGGAGTAGGCGAGGCTGGGTTCCTGGCACGGATCGAGTCCACCGGCGAAGTTGTCCTGAGTCACGGGGAATTCCGCTACGCAGCCTGATCGCGGTCACCTGACGGTTCGGTGGACCTGCTGGCGTTCTATCGGGCTCAACGTCACCGACGATACATCAAGCAGTGCCTGGAATTATATTTCTCCAAGTGATGCCTCCGGCGTCAGCCGGTGGTCCTTCACTGGCTTTTGACCTTCGGAAGTGAAGAACCTGTCCCGTTCAATCCCGACACAACTGAATGAGGTTCAACCTGTGGCAAAGGGATGGACAGTGGTTGCCTTAGGGTCAGAACTCATAGCCAATAGATAACCAGTGTGGCCAGCGCGATTGTGGAGACCCTAGAAGACAATAACGGTCGTTTTTGCCGCCCTGCCCTGTCCCGAGTAGGATCAATCGCTTAGCCATGACAAAAACCCCCAGCAAAACCTTTGCGGTTTTGGCAGGTTTTTGTCACAGTGAGGTATGATTATTGGATATGCCCGCGTCAGCACTGACGACCAAAATCTTGATTCACAGACCGACGCCTTGGCAGCGGCTGGGGCGGACAAGGTTTTTGCGGACAAGATCAGCGGATCGAAGCGTGCGCGACCGGAGCTGGACAGGATGCTTGAGCAGCTTCGTAACGGCGACGTTGTGACCGTCACCAAATATGATCGCCTGGCCCGGTCCCTGAAAGACCTTCTGGAAATTGTGGAGGCCATCGGTGAGCGCGGCGCCGGCTTTCGGTCCCTAGCCGAGGACATCGACACTACGACGCCGGCCGGCCGTCTTGTGTTCCATGTTTTTGCATCCATTGCCCAGTTCGAGCGGGAGCGGATTTCAGAGCGGACCAAGGAAGGGCTGGCATCCGCTCGCAAGCGGGGCCGGATAGGAGGAAGGCCCGCTGCCCTGTCGCCCGCTCAAAAGGACGAGGTGCGTCGTATGCGAGATGAAGACCACCGTGCCATCTCAGAGATTGCCCACTTGTTCAAAGTCAGCGAACGAACAGTGCGACGAGTTTAAGAAACGATTTCGGCGAAGTTTGGTAAGTATTTGTAATATATTTGAAAAGAACGTATTTGATGCTCCAGGAGATCAAAGCCAAGCTCCTGTACTCTAATCATCCTGACAAAGAATGCCTTGGTCGGGTTTGCACTCGCTTTGGATTTGCCACCTGGTATCATGTAAAACTCCCCAAAACCAATGATATAGAAATCACGATAAGGGCAATCTATCAGTCTCGATAGTCCCGTATCGCGTCAGGGTTGAGCTTTTTTGCCGGGACAAGCCGATAGTGCCGCTCTTCCACAACCTTTACCTCATCGTCCTGCAAGGTGAGCTCGAACAGCGCGACCACCTGTGCTTCCATGAATTGCGCGGCGATCGCTCTGCACCGCATGCCTGGGAACTTCTCTTCGACGAAGCGAATGTCCTGGCTCGTCTGTACGATGCCAATCTGATCCTTGCCACCCTTGGCCTGCACGGGGATGACATAGTGGCAGCCACGCTTGTCGAGCCCGACATAGAGCTCGTCGATCTCGATCTGCCCAATCCCTTTGACCGTTGTACGAAGGTGGTTCTGAAGGCTGTAGGTCGTGAGACTCAAGAACGTGTCGATCAGCCGGTTGTAGCGCACGATAGCCAAAAGCGCCTGCTCGTCGTCGAGCGCATAGGCTCGGATCAGCTCGGGCGTAGCATCGGGAATGTTGATCGTCACTAGGTCTTCGCGGGGTAGGACGCGATTGATCTTGACCAGGCGAAACTTATAAACGGCACGCCCTGCGAGTTCGATCACCCATTCCATACCCTCGGGCTGGGTATCGACGATGCGCTCGGGCAATGCCGCCCGAAACCGAAAAGAGTAGAGCACGTCGCCCAAGTTCTTCGGGAGCTTGATGTCCAAGGTATCGGCTGCATCTTCGATATCGGTGCGGGCGAATTCGAGTTTGGTTGTTCCCTCACTGTATCGGTCAAAGAAAACCTTCTCGACGAGAGCGCCATAACGGTTGGGCGGCTTAGCCATAGGCTACCCTCCGCGCATTGATCTCTTCCTCGATCTGTTCCTGTGTGCGCTTCTTTGCCCCGCTCTTTCGGTCGCGTTTGCTTGGCGGCGGAGTGATCCCGAAGCGGCGTGACGCCTGCGATAGGTCTAGCGTCAAGAGCGCGGGATCGCCGAGCAACAAGGCTTCCACAGGTCTGGTAGGTTCGATACCGAGAGCCTCAATCATCTTCGAGGCAATCGCCCTAGCCAAAGGTGGCGGCACCGCATTGCCGATCTGCCGCGCGCCATGCCACTTGGTCGCATGAAGTCGAAACCAGTCAGGGAAACCGTGCAAACGCGCCATTTCACGTACGGTGATGCAGCGCGCATAACGATAATGGATAGGGCGCGGGCTTGTGAATGCGCCCCTCGCGCCGTCCGTTCCGGCGCGAAGCGTGTTGGAAACACCGCTTTGTGAAAGCTTAAAGAACCGGCTGATTGACTCAACAGAGCCCTCTTCCGTCTGGCGGAAACGACGACGTGAAATCTCGGTGTGGTTGGTGCGGGCGCTCGACGTGAGCACATCAGGATTCCACTCGCGCACATAACCGAAATGCCAGGCGTCGTTCTTTAACCCGCGCAGTTCCGCAGCATAATCGGACGGTTTGCCAAGGCGGCTGGTCTTGACGGCATCGGTTGCGTTCAAGGTCTCGAATGTATCGGCATCTGGAAGATCCCCGATCGCCTCGTCGCAGGACGGCCCAAAGTCGAGATCAGGAAAAAGCTTGGGTCGACCGGCGATGTTAGTCGTCGGAGCCGGGTACTCAGGAAGTGCCCCACCCTTCTTCACACCCATGAGTATGAAGCGCTCGCGCGATTGCGGCGTACGGTAGTGACCAGCGTTAAGCACCTTCCAAGGTAGTCGGCACTCATAACCGACCCGCTCAAATGCTCCTACAAGCTCCTTCAGGAACGCCTTGTGCTTGCCCACAGTGAGCCCTTTGACGTTCTCGAACACGAAACTCTCGGCGTCGAGTTCATGCACAAGCCGCACGAAATCTAGAACGAGTTTGTTGCGAGGATCGTCGAGCGCTCTGTGACCAATCAGGGAGAAGCCCTGACATGGAGCGCCGCCGAATACACAGTCGATTGTCTTCCTCTCTAGGCCAGCACGCTGCCTGATCTCCTCGCCGGAAAGCTCGGCAACAGAGGCGGGGATCACAGTGGTTTCAGGAAAGTTGAAC
The DNA here is from genome assembly GCF_053628575.1 of Roseovarius sp. MBR-51. Taxonomy (NCBI): domain Bacteria; kingdom Pseudomonadati; phylum Pseudomonadota; class Alphaproteobacteria; order Rhodobacterales; family Roseobacteraceae; genus Roseovarius; species Roseovarius sp. MBR-51. The sequence goes on along the minus strand of NZ_JBRJGQ010000022.1, from coordinate 18,149 downwards.
TCGTGGACGGCACAATGCACCGGATCGATCTCGACCGCGGCCTTCACATCAAAGCCTGCTTGTTCAAAGCCGAGGCTTAGCCCCCCTGCCCCTGCAAAAAGATCAATTCCGATTGGTCGCATTGCGCTCATCTCTCTTAAAATCTGCCTAGCATCAAACCTTTTGGTTAATGCGATCCTTCATATTTTTCCCACATTAGCTCTATCAGCTGGCCTTGCGTTATACCGAGTCTCTCAGCTTCTGACGCAATGGCTTCTCCCACCCATGGGAAAACCTTGGGGTGTAGTTGATGCGTCCGCGGACTGGGCTTTCGCCCAGGCTTTTTGCGAGGTGTTCTGTCTAGGAACCCCCTCGCCTCTCCGACCTCATCCACGCGCCGGACTTCGTCAACAGTCGTATCCTTGGGGCGTGCTTTCAATCCTGCAAGTCTATTTGAGCCGCTCATAAACAGCCTCCGTGAACGCTTGTGCGTTGATCAACGCCTTATCCACTTTTCCGCCCGTCATCATCTCAGGGTCGTTCATCATCGCAGTCAGATCGCGGCCATAGGCAAACAGTTCCGAGAATGCCGCACGCGCCACTAAAGATGGCTCTATCACATCGATCCCTGCCCCTCTGAGCTGCTCTTCCAGCTCTTTCTGGACACGGCTTTTGACTGCGGCACTGGTTTTGGTCAAAACCACTGCGTGCCGGATCGAACGTCCGAGCGCTTCTTCTTCCTCTCGCACCAATGCCAGCGCCTCGGAACCGATCTCTGCATCAAGAGCTGTCGGCTGCATCGGAACAATAACCAAGTCGGCTTGTGAAATAGCACGGCTGACTAGTTGTGATGCGACGCCTTCCAGGTCCACAATGACGATCTTGCCGTCGCTATCAGCACTCCGAATAGTGGGAACGATCTCTGAACGGCCAATCTCGCTCTTGAGGGTCACGCCAGCAGGCAATCCATGCGAAGCCCATCTGGTCAAAGATTTATTCGGGTCGCAATCCAGCACTGTGACATCCGCTCCCATGCGAGCGAATTCAGACGCCAGCAGTACGGCGCAAGTTGATTTGCCTACCCCACCCTTGGGGCTTGCCATGACGATAACGGGCATTGCTCAATCCTGCCACTTTGTTGTTACCGGATTTATATCTTATACCGGAAAAATATCCAGTACCTGATTTAAATCTGTAACCGGTTTTATTTCCATTACCGGTTTTTAATTTTAAGGCCTTCCGCGTTTCTCAAACCACTTCCGGCAAAACCCGACAAAAGCTCTATCAGCATTGCGAGGGGGCTCTACGCACCAGCTGCGCCATTCCTTTTCAAGAAAACGTACATCCCATCCAGGAGCAGCATGGCGCGCTTCTTCGTAGGTATCGGACTGCAAAGGCGGAATGCTGCCCTCTACGATCGAGTTAGGTGACATCGTGCCACGATTGGTGAAAACCACCATGTCGGCTTCATCCTCAAAAGTGACATGGTAGTCCGGCAAGTGGTCATGCTCTACAAGCTGCCGGATCATCTGCCGGAAACGCTTCAGAGGGCTTTGAGAACCAGTTTTGAGAAGCAGTTTAGCCAGTGTGATCCGCCAGTATTTCTGTTGGCCACAATGTTTACGAGCAATTTCGTACACCCGCCGTTCAATGGGCTTACGCAGGCGAAAGTAGTCTCTATGCAGAGTCAGAACTTCTTCATTGCGGATCGCGTTGAAGACCCAATCCGACAGCTTCACCTCACACCAGAGCAGGCGACCATCGAGACCATGCTTGCGGCGGATTGAGGAAGCGTCGATCAGGCCGAACCCATCGATCTGTTCTTCGTCCCCGGTCACAATGTTCGTCCTGATACGGGTTCCTTCAAGACGGTCCAGGGCATCGAGAAGGGACTGATACTCCCGGCCACTTGTACCGCGATTTGTGAAGATAAGCAGCTCTCTGGAATTGATCCGAACACGGGGCGAAACTGGAAGGCCCTCTTTCAGTTTCGCCATGATCTGGCTGATGCAGTAGATCAAAATATCTTTGTCGTAGATCGTTGCGAGACCCTTCACACTAGGCGTGATCTGCAGCCACTTATTGCCATTCTCGTATCGCTTGATCGTCGTTTCCGGCTTCTTTGAAAGCGAGTAGAACGGATGCTCCATATGTTGCATCACGTCCTTCAACACAGCGTCAGCCACATCGCAGATGAAAAGGTCATGCTGCGGGTGACGATCCGGAAGGAGTGGGGCGAGGGCGTTCGTGTTATCAGTTACCATGGGTCTACATTCGTGGTTTTAGTTACCACAGTCAAGATTCGTGTTATCAGTTACCGAAAGCAGGATTTCAGTTACCAAGATTCGTGTTATCAGTTACCAGCTGGTGGGAAAAGTTAATAAAATTCAAAATACTACGTGTAATCTGCTCACCCGTAACACAGACTCTAACACATATATAACACCCAGCCTGACAGACTGAGTCGATCACCGACAGCGCTTCATCCGTTAGCGCCTGTAGAACACGCAGGCTTCGACAGCCGTTGCCATGAGATCGAGCGTTTCACGCAGATTATCGTCGGAGAGGGCAGGGAGGTCGGGTTGGTCTGGCATCGGTAGGCGTCCTTGAGATTACTGGCCCTGCGGGACGAACAGCCCCTTGAACTCTGGATCGGTGTAGTAGCGAAGCTTCTCCGCGACGGCGGTGAAGGACGTCGATCTCGTCCGAACAACTTGGATTGTTAGGGATGGTAACGTCCGGCGGAGTCAAAGCCAACCTCTATTAGACACTCATAATGCGTATAAGATATTTTTATTTAATTTATGGGGTTGATAAATCGTATAAAGCCACTTATATTAACCTTATCAGGCGATAAGGCTTGGTTTTCAACCGAAAGGACATTATATGAACGACAATTTTCAACCAGCAATCGTAGAAGCCGTGCAATCGCTTTACGAACAAGATGATAACGCCAAGAAATTGTTTGATTGGGTCGCGTCGCTCCAGCGTGATGCGACAGCAACAAGCATCGAAAGAATATCTGCCAGGCTAGGGATTTCTCGAAGCGCGGCTGTATCGTTGGCGAAGGCTCTCGAAGAGGCAGGCTGCGGTGAGTTCATCGTAGGTCGAAGAGGCAGCTCTTCCCGCTTTGAGTGGTCGTATAGCCGCGTCAGCCTCGGACAGGTTGCCGCTGGTGAGGCTGAAGAACTCGAACAGGTTTCTGACCCAATTTCAGAAACCGAAGAGGAAACCTTCAATGCAGAAGGATTGGACGGTCCTCTGACCATACAGAAGGCAAAGTCTATGTTGGCAAAGACTCTGGGGGTTCAACCAGATCAGATTGAAATCCAGATTCGAGCCTAACTAGATCACCTCGCGAGCGCCCTCCCGCCCCCATATAGCGAGGAGGGCGCGGGTTATATGGCGGCGCGAATGGGACGACAGGACGCCAAGCCTTTTGACGACAACCCACTGAGCTAAAGTGCATTTTTCGTATAATCGTTGAGGGTATCGGTGCGTGAAGGGTTGTTCCGGACCTTCCCTGAAGCGCAGGATGGGCCAAAACCCAACCGTTTGTAGCACTGGCACTGGCTAGATCGACCGTTTGTGGCACCCGTGGTATCGGCCAGTGTTTTCGCGGCCTCGGCACTGGCAAGGCAGACGCGGCCGAATAACGTTCTCAAAGCGAGGATGCTCATGGCGTCTCTCAAGGACTGGCAGCCCCAAGGGATGGTCTTCGATTTCGCTTAGGAATGCTGCGGTTAGCTTTCCAGAGTTTAGGGCACCCATAGGTCGGCACGACAGCCAAGCACGGTGCTATCTTAAAAATTGAGTCTGGCTTTGCCAAAACTCGGAAGTTTTGCTCCTAAACCCTAACAATTTCCCAGACCCCTCTTTCAGCCTGAGACACCCTAAGGTCCAGCTGCTGGTACCGCAGCAAGATCGACGCCTACCGGATTTCCCAGAATAGGCTGGCTTGCCGACAGTGCCTTTCTTGGCGGATCCATAGATCATCACGGTCAGAGGGTTCTTGACCACAGCACGATCAGAGGCAAACCGCGGATCGGCACCGGCCTTCTCACTCTTGGCATCAAACCCGTCCAGTAGCGCATCGAGCACCCGATAGACCCGCAGAGCATCCTCTTTGGCCTCATCCTTCAGACCACCCAGATAATCTGCCAAACCCCGATCAAAGAGTGCGGCACCCTCATGGTAGAGGTCATCCTCGTCCTTGGCTCTCTGTTCATTGAGGGTGCGGGTTGTGCCATCGAAGAACCAACCACCCTTGGCCAAGGTCTTCAGATACCACTCATCCACTGTCCCGCTGAACATATGCACCATGGCATTGATGGGACCGTCCGTCACACCGTCTGCTTCCAGAGCCAGAGAGGTCTGGAACTGGGTCAGGGCTTCCCCTCCCAGTTTGTGTGCCTGCTCCATCTGGGCCACCGTCAGGAGCGCATGGATGGTTTTCATGGTCACTGGCTTCCCAGCATCCCGAATGGCACTCACGAGGCGTTTCTGGCGGAACTGACCCATCCCCTCTTCATCAAGCCAAAGCTTCATCAGATCCACTGCCGGACGGAAGGCTCCACCACTCTGAACCAGTTCCTGAGCCTGAGCGATGGCAGCTTCCCGCTTCTCCTTCTCGACCTTCACTCCCAGAGACTGAGCCACAGCCAACCACAGATCCCCTGTCTGCCTGGAACCAGGATCAGACACATCCACTGTCGAATTCGTGATCGTCACCAGCTCCCGCATGATCTTGTCACCCTGCGGCGTAACTCTGAAAATTTCTGACCTAAACCAACCCTGTACCCTGAGTCAGAATTCCCGCGAAACTGATGAGGACGAACGAGCAGAGCTGAAGCAAACGCTCCAGCTTTTAGGAGCAGAATTCTCGTTGGCCCCGTCGGATGGTCTGATTTTACCGCGCCAATGGCGGAGGTCCTGACTGGATCCAGCCGCGCGGCAGTGCAGCGCAACCTAGCTTGGATGGAGGCATGCGGCCTGATCCGCGAGATGACCGGGCCGGGGCGGTATCGGATGTGGTGCGCGGCGAACTGAAGGCCCCGGATCGATGCCCAAAACTGTAATCTCCATCGAAATCTTCTTCCTTCTCCGCTGATTGACACGACAATAGCTGCAATCTTGGCGGGAAGGCAGTTCATCCCATTAGGTCACGCAGATGTGATTTACCTGTTGAAATGATACCCAGTAGTATTTAATTGTTTGATCCGGTGCCCTGAAACAGAAAAGAAGCCGGGAGAAACTCATGCTTGATGCCGCAATGTCGGAAATGATCGACCGGTTCGGGACGGAGAAGTTCGATCCCGAGCTTCTTCGTGCCTGCGAGCAGGGAGAATGGCCGGAGGACCTGTGGCAGGAGCTGTCCGGGCTGGGCCTGCCGCGTGCGTTGCTGCCTGCCGAAGAAGGCGGATCGGACCTGTCTCCTGCCGAGGGGCTCGAGATCGTGCGTCTCATCAACCGCGCCGCGCTGCCAGTGCCTCTCGGGGAAGCAATGTTCGCCACGTGGTGTGCAAAGCTTGCGGGGCTTGAGATTCCTGCCGGCCGGCTAGCGCTGGCTGTCGACACGGATGCCGAGTTGACATGGGACGGCGACGGGCTGCGCCTGACCGGCGCGGCCCGGAACGTGCCCTGGGCCGAGGGAGCGGCGGCAGTCCTCGTACCTGCCCGGTCCGGTGACCGCACCGCGCTTGCCCTCGTGTCGCCCGAGAGTGCCACGCTGACCCCCGGTCGGAACATTGCCGGTGAACGCCGCGACGCCCTCTGGTTCGACACGAAGCTGGACGCGCATTCGGTGGCAAATACACCGGACGGCCTGACTATGGGCTCGTTTCCCGCAATCGGCGCTGCGCTGCGCGCCGTGGCCCTGGCCGGCGCGTTGGAGAGGGTGCTCGACCTTACGGTCGGCTACGCCGGTGAACGCGTCCAGTTCGGCAAGCCAATCAGCCGGCGGCAGGCCATCCAGCACATGATCGCGACCATGGCGGCGCAGGTCGCCGCCGCCCGGTCGGCCTGTGAGCTGGCGGGCTATGCGATTCAAGCAGATGGACGCGTGGACGCCGAGAGCATTGCCGCGGCGAAAGTGACCACCAGCCAGGCTGCGGGCATCTGCGCAGCGGACGCGCACCAGGTGCATGGCGCGATCGGCTTTACTTCGGAACACGTCCTCCAGTTCCTGACGCGCCGCCTCTGGGCATGGCGTGACGAAGGCGGAAGCGACACCTACTGGTCACGCATGATCGGCGGCCGGGTGCTCCGGGACGGCGCCGATGCGTTCTGGCCGAACCTCACGGCACGGGACGGCAACGCCCCGCGCGAAGAGCTCAGGCAGGAGGTGAGGGCGTTCCTGGCCGAGACGATCCACGACAGGACCGCCTTCGAGCGGGCACAGTCCTGGATGGGCTTCGATGCGGGGTTCAGCCGGAAGCTGGGCGAACGCGGCTGGCTGGGCATGACCATGCCAGGCGACATCGGCGGGCATGAATGGAGTCCGCTGGAACGCCATGTCGTCTTGGAGGAACTCCTGGCCGCAGGCGCACCGGTCGCGGCGCACTGGATCGCGGACCGCCAGAGCGCGCCGCTGATCCTGCGGTTCGGTACACCGGAACAGGCCGAGAAGGTCGTCCCAGGGGTCATCCGGGGCGAGACGTTCTTCTGCATCGGCATGAGCGAACCGGATTCCGGGTCCGATCTGGCAGCGGCCCGTACAAGGGCTCGCAAGGTCGACGGAGGCTGGCAGGTCAACGGAACGAAGCTCTGGACGACCTACGCGCATCACAGCCACTACATGATCTTGTTCTGCAGGACCGATTCCGGAAGCGACGGGGACAGCGACCGCCATGCGGGCATGAGCCAGTTCCTGGTGGACCTGCAAACACCTGGCGTCACGATCCGTCCGATCCTGGACCTGGCCGGCGAGCACCACTTCAACGAGGTCGCGTTCGATGATGTCTTTCTGCCTGATGAGGCACTGATCGGGGCCGTGGGGCAGGGGTGGGCCCAAGTCACGAGCGAACTTGCCCTTGAGCGCAGCGGGCCCGAGCGGTTCCTCTCTTCCATCACGCTGTTTATCGAACTCATCCGGGAACTGGGGCCTGACGCCGATTTGGCCGCGCAGGAGGCGATCGGGTGCTTTGCGGCGCGCCTGGCCGTGCTGCGGCGCATGTCTACCGGGGTTGCCGAAACCCTAGCGGCGGGAGGTGACGCATCCTTGGCGGCGACCATGGTCAAGGACCTCGGCGCCACGTTCGAACAGGAGATTCCCGAGGTTGCCCGCCGTCTGATCGATACCGCGCCATCGCTGAACCCCGACGATGGTTTTGCAGCGGTTCTGGGACGAACGATGGCCAGCGCGCCCTCGTTCTCGCTGCGCGGCGGCACACGGGAAATCCTCCGCGGGATCGTCGCCCGTGGACTGGGACTTCGATGATACTGATGTAGGAGGAGAAAATAATGTCCGAGCTGGTGTTGGAAGAACGCGACGGCCACGTCCTAACGCTGAAACTGAACCTGCCTGAAACGCGCAACCCGATCTCGGACACCGACATGATCGAGGCGCTGCTTGACGCGATCGGGCGTGCGGATGCCGACGTGTCGGTCCGCGCGGTGATCCTGACCGGCGAGGGAAAGGCCTTCTCGGCCGGTGGCAACCTGCGGAAGATGGGGCAGTCGGGCGGGCTGAACGATCCGCTGCCGGTCCGTACACGGCGCAACTACCGCTCTGGTATCCAGCGTCTTCCGCTCGCCTTCGAGGCCCTGGAAGTTCCAGTCATTGCGGCGGTGAACGGCCCCGCCATCGGCGCAGGATGCGACCTGGCCTGCATGTGCGACCTGCGGATCGGGTCGGACAAGGCTGTCTTCGCGGAGAGTTTCGTCAAGGTCGGGCTCGTGCCGGGCGATGGCGGCGCGTGGCTTCTGCCGCGGATCGTCGGCTTCTCGAAAGCCTGCGAGATGGCCCTCACCGGGGCGCCCGTCTCGGCCAAAGAGGCGCTTGCCTGTGGTCTGATCTCGCGGATCGTGCCCGCGGACGACCTGCTGGCCGAGGCGCGCCGCCTTGCCGACCAGATCGCGGCCAATCCGCCTCATGCCGTTCGCATGACCAAGCGACTCATGCGGGAAGCGGGGCAATCCAGCCTGTCGAGCATACTTGAGACCTCGGCGGCTATGCAGGCGCTGACCCATGCGACTGGCGACCATGACGAGGCCGTCGCGGCGATGCTGGAGAAACGAACGGCGACATTCACCGGGGAGTGAACCGTCGAATCCCGAAGACACAAGAGAAAGAGGTGAAGACGTGAACGGAATTCTGGACGGCAAGGTTGCGATCGTTACGGGCGCCGGGCAGGGCGTCGGACGCGCGGTCGCGGAAGGGCTTGCAGCTGAAGGCGCGAAAGTCGTGGTGAACGATATCGGCGCTACCCTGACAGGCGATATTGACGACCCCTCGGCGGCCGAGACAGTGGCGCGGGAGATTGGGAGGGCGGGCGGCGAAGCCGTCGCCAGCCTCGAGTCCGTGTCCGACGCGAGCGCCGCGCAGCGGATCGTCGAACAGGCGATGGATTCGTTCGGAAGCGTCGACCTAGTGGTCAACAACGCGGGCATCCTTCGCGACGTCATCTTCCACCGCATGACCGGCGAAGAATGGCAGGCGGTGCTTAATGTCCACCTGACGGGCAGCTTTAATGTCAGCAGTGCTGCGGCCAAGCAGTTCCGTGCGCAGGGCAGCGGGGCCTTTGTGCACATGACCTCGACGGCCGGCCTGATCGGGAACTTCGGGCAGGCGAACTACATGGCGGCGAAGCTGGGAATCGTCGGGCTTAGCCGGGGCATCTCGATGGACATGGAGCGCTTCGGCGTCCGGTCGAACTGCATCGCGCCCTTTGCTTGGAGTCGCATGATCAGCTCGATCCCCGTAACGGACGAGGCGCAGCGGGACCGGGTCGAGAAGCTCAAGCAGATGACGCCAGACAAGATCGCCCCGCTGGTCGCCTTCCTCGGGTCGGACCGGGCCGAAGGTATCAGCGGCCAGGTCTTCGCCGTGCGCCACAACGAGGTATTTCTGATGAGCCAACCGCGTCCCGTGCGCTCGCTGCATCGCGGTGAGGGATGGACCGCTTCGGCGCTGGCGGAGCAACTGCCGGGTGCGTTCGGTCCTTCGCTGACCCCGCTCGAGAGGTCGGCGGACGTCTTCAGCTGGGACCCCGTTTGATGAAAGCCGTTCCGGCGGAATACGTCGGCCTCGAGGTCGCGAACGGCCGCCGGAACCATGGCTGGCGCGAGTGCGTCATGCACGCGCTCGCGATAGGGGCCGGTGTCGATCCCGGCGCCGATCAGGATCAGGAACTGCTGGACGAATACCGATTGCGCAGTGCGCCGCACATGGCGCTGGCGCATGCCGCTCCGTCTCACTGGGTGCCCTTCATGTCGGATGGCGGCCCGGAGCATTATGCGGTGACGGGCATCGTCGTCCAGCTCCATGCGCCGATGCCCGTCGAGGCAAACCTGCGAGTGCAAGGCCGGATAACGGAAGCGGCGGAAGGACCATCGGGGGAAATGTCCATCGAGGTGGAGCACGAGATCCTGAGCGATGCCGGAGACGTGCTTGCGATGGTCCGGCAGCAGCTTCGCTGTGGCGACGATCCGGCGTTGGTCCACGTGCAGGACGATGCCCTGGATGGTGCTCCATCGTCCCGCCCGGCGGATCATACGGTTGAGATGCCCACGCATGGCCAGTTGGCGCTGGTGCACCTCGGTAGCGGCGGAGGGAGCCCGGTCAACCACGATGCCGACGTGGCGCGCTTGGCGGGCTTCGAACGTCCCATACTCCAGGACCTCGCGGTCATCGGGATTGCTGGACGTGCCCTGATCACGGCCTGCTGCGACGGACTGCCCGAGGGATTCGGCGAAATTGCGGCCCGCCTCTCGGGACATGTTCTGCCGGGCGAGGCCGTGGTGACGGAAATCTGGAACGACGGCGGGACAGCCAGTTTCGCTGCGAGCGTGGAGGGCCGCGGGGTGGTTTGTCACGGAACATTCCTCGTGGCGCCCAGGGCCGCCTGGCCCGGAACGGAGGCATGATGCAGGACGATACGGAACGCGATCTAACCGACCGGCTTCGAGGCGTGCAGCCGCCCTTCGCCGAGCTGTTGCAGATCGAGATCACCTCGGCCGCCGCCACGCGGATCGAGGCGCGAATGCCCGTCACACAGGCGCATTCCAATATGAACGGCGTCCTGCACGGCGGTGCCCTGATGGCGCTCGCCGACAACGTGGCCGGGACGGCGACGGCCTTCCACCTGAAGGAGGGGCAGACGACGACCACGGTCGAGAGCAAGACGAACTTCTTCCGCGCGCTCAAGGTCGGGGATGTCGCGCACTCCTGCACGACCCCGCTTCACCTGGGACGGCGGACCATCATCTGGCAGACAGAGATCAGGCGTAACGACGGCAAACCCGCCGGCGTGGTGATCCAAACGCAGATCGTCATGCCGCTTTGACCGGCATACCCGTGGGGGCAGGCGCACTTGATCCCGCGTTTCGAGGTAAAGACGGACCGCCTTCAGAATGACCGGTGGAGAGATTCCGGAGGAAATACGCTCAGACGTCCCAAATCATCTGACGACGGACACGAAAGGATACCCAGATGAGTAGAGAAACCCTGTTTGATGGCCCGGAGGCGCTTTGGCGTGAGGGGCTCCTGGGCGGTCGTTTTCTGATCCAGCGCTGCGACGCCTGCAACAATGTTCAGTTCCCTCCGGTCGCGTGCTGTCAGATGTGTGGTCAGACCTTTCCGCCTCTGGTCGAAGCACTAGGGAGCGGAACGGTTTATTCCACCACGACCGTCCGGAGCCGAGGCGGCGATTACAATGTGTCGATCATCAAACTGGATGAGGGCCCGCACATGATGAGCCGCGTCGAAGGCATTGCTCCCGATGCAGTACGCATAGGCATGGAAGTCCGGGCCGAAATCGTCGGAGAGGGAGAACCCCTTGTGCTGTTCCGTACTAAGGAGGATAGCGAATGAACTCGCTGCGCGGAGAAATCTCGATCGCCGGTATCGGCAATACGAAACGCTGGAACGCTCCGGGTTTGACAGCCTTTGATCAGATGCAGGAAGCCGCTTGTCTTGCTTTGGCCGATTGCGGTTTGTCGTTGAGCGATGTCGACGGTCTCTATTGTGCGATTTCAAGCAGTGGCCTGCCGGTGTTGAACGCTGCCGAACGATTGGGCATAGCGCGACAACTGCGTCATGCGGACGGTACCATGGTGGGCGGCGCGTCATTTCTGTTCCACCTTCGGTCTGCAATGGCGGCGCTGGCAACTGGACAGTGTTCTGTGGCACTTGTCTGTTATGGCTCTAACCAGCGCAGTGCGGGTGGAAAGCTGGTGTCGATGCCCGACCCTCAGGCTTTCGAGGCTCCTTATGCGCCACGCTATCCATTGTCGAGTTACGCGCTTGCGGCGGCGCGCCATATGCATGAATTCGGAACTACTCGTGAAGATCTTGCCAACGTGGCCTGTGCTGCCCGCCAATGGGCGCAGAAAAATCCGGACGCCTTCGCCCGCGATCCGTTGACGATCGAAGAGGTCCTGTCTTCACGCATGATCAGCGACCCGGTGTCCAAGGCGGATTGTTGCCTTGTCACTGATGGAGGCGGCGCGATTGTTCTGACCCGGACTGAATGGGCGCGTGATCTGGCACAGCCTTTGGTTCCGGTCTTGGGGAGCGGGATAGGTATCACCCATCGGCAGATCGCCTGTATGCCATCTTTGATTGAAACCGGTGCGGCGATTTCCGGCCCTCGCGCTATGGCCGAGGCAGGTGTGAGTGTGGCCGATATCGACCACGTGATGCTTTATGATGCATTCACGATCTGCACTCTCCTGTTCTTGGAGGATCTGGGGTTTTGCGCCAAAGGTGAAGGCGGAAGCTTTGTCTCGTCGGGCGCCATCGCGCCAGGTGGCAGCCTGCCGGTGAACACGAACGGTGGCGGGCTGAGCTGTAACCATCCAGGGATGTACGGGCTGTACACCTTGATCGAGTGCGTTGAACAACTGCGCAACGTGGCTGGTGAGCGACAGGTGGAAGGTGCGGAAATTGCCTTGGCTCACGCCAATGGTGGCGTTTTGTCAAGTCAGGCAACGGCCATCTTGGGCACGGCCGCCACCCTATGAGACAATGAGGATACATTTAATTGACTGGAATACTTGAGGATAAAACTGCCATCGTGACCGGCGAGGGCCAAGGCATTGGTCGGGCCATTGCGATGGATATGCAGCGTTACAATGTGCGATCGAATTGCATCGCACCCTTCGCTTGGAGCCGTATGGTCAGCTCAATTCCAACGGAGACAGAAGCGGATCGCGACCGGGTTGCCAAACTCAAGCGAATGACGCCGGAGAAACTCGCCCCGCTGGTTGCGTTTCTCGGGTCTGATGCGGCGGCGGGGATTTCCGGCCAGATATTCTCGGTTCGCAACAACGAGATCTACCTGTTTTCGCAGCCGCGCCCTGTTCGCAGCATTCACCGCAGAGTAGGGTGGACGGCGGAAACTATTGCTGAGGTATTGCCCGATGCGTTTCGTAGTCATTTGACACCGCTTGAACGTTCAGCCGATGTCATCAGCTGGGAGCCGAGCTGATGTCTTTGAATCCTGAATATCTTTTAGGTCTCGAGCGCGAAGAGGTCCTACATTCCTGGACCTGGCGCGATGCAGCAATCTACGCCCTTGGCCTAGGCTATGGCGACGATCCTCTCGATAAGGGGCAGCTACGTTTTCTGGATCAGGGACAGTCGCCCCAGGTGATGCCGGCCATGGTCAACGTGCTGGGCTATGATGGTGCGTGGTTGCGCGACCCGGCGACAGGTGTCGATTACGTCAAGGTAGTGCATGGCGAACAGGAAATGGAAATTCACGCCCCGCTACCCATCGAAGGCACGGTCAAGTCTCGTACCCGCATTACGAACTTGGCGGATAAGGGCCTTGGCAAGGGAGCGCTAATCCTGATGGAACGCATTCTGTATGATACAGCGAGTGAAACAAAGCTGGCGACTATCCGACACACGATTTTCTGTCGGGGCGCTGGCGGTTTTGGCGGCGATCCCGCCTTACCAAGCCGGCTCGCCCCGATTCCTGAGCGAGATCCCGATGGCAGCGTTGAAATCGCTACCCCGGCTCAACTGGCACTGATCTATCGGTTGTCAGGTGATTTGAACCCGTTGCATTCTGACCCCGATGTCGCCCGCGAGGCAGGGTTCAATAGGCCGGTCTTGCACGGATTGTCTACCTTTGGCATTGCCTGTCGAGCGTTGCTCGCCGAGTTGTGCCGCGATGAAGCGGCGCGCGTAAAGGGATTTGCGGCGCGCTTTTCAGCGCCGGTCTATCCCGGCGAAACGCTGGCTGTTGATTTCTGGAATAAGGCGCCGGGCATTGCGCTATGCCGGGTGAGGGTGCCCACGCGGGATGCGGTCGTCCTGACCAATGCCTGGTTCGAGTACGCGCCGTGATGAGCTTGCCTGGTCACGTATCGGTCGCGGGGGCCTCTGGGGTGATCGGACGGAATGCCGTTGTAAGCGCCGCGCCGATCCCCTTCTGCCGCTTTGAGGCTATCTGTGGGAGTTCTTCCGTTGAGCTGAGTGACCTGTCCCTCGGCGGTTCCTCGTTTATAACGAGAGTCTGCGGGTTTGATTTTGATATCACGGGTTTCGGTTTGGGCAAGCGTGTCGGGCGTGGAGCCTTCAAATTGCTCAAGCGCTTGGCGCGCTTGTAGTGGCGCATGGTCTCCGAGCGACAAATGCGGCCTGACGGCGTTGTACAACTGAACGCCAGAACATTCACGTTACTGACCGGCGTGAGGTTCTTTATCCATGGCATCCTTGGTTAGGCAGATTGATCGATGCCCATGAGGTGATCGACCACGCCATAGAACGCTATCCCGTCAAACCATGCGCGCCGAGTCAAATCAATGAACCATAATTTCTTCCAATAGAAAGATAGCAAGGAGATATGAAATGTCTAGAAATGACAAAGGGGCCGACATCACTGCTGGCGCGCTGAAAGGGATCAGGGTTCTCGATCTCAGTCGGATCCTCGCCGGTCCCTGGTCGGCACAGATCCTGGGCGACCTTGGCGCACAGGTAATCAAGGTCGAACAGCCCGGCAAAGGCGACGACACGCGCAGCTGGGGCCCTCCTTATTTGCGCGAAAGCGATGGGCCAGACGGTCTTTTCAGCGCTTACTACCTTTGCTGCAACCGTAACAAAAGCTCCGTCGCGATCAACATCGCCAATCCCGAAGGGGCAGAGCTTGTCCGCCGACTTGCTGCCGAATGCGACGTGGTAATTGAAAACTTCAAGGTAGGCGGCCTGGCAAAATACAATCTTGACTATACCAGCCTCAAGGCGATCAATCCGGGATTGATCTATTGCTCCATCACCGGCTTTGGTCAGGACGGCCCATACGCCAAACGCGGCGGTTACGACTTTCTCGTGCAGGGCATGGGCGGCTTGATGAGTGTCACCGGCCCCGCTGCGGGAGCTCCGGGATCCGAACCCACCAAAACAGGCGTTGCCGTAATCGACCTGTTCACCGGCCTGTATGCCACTATTTCGATCCTCGCCGCCTTACGCCATCGAGAAGCGACCGGCATCGGCCAACATATCGATTCCGCACTGCTGGACAGCGCCGTCGCCATTCTTGCCAATCAGGCAATGAACTGGCTGGTCGGCAGCATGGTTCCGCAACCGATGGGCAACAGCCATCCCAATGTCGTGCCCTATCGCTCTTTCCCGGTCGCCGATGGCGATGTCATCGTGGCAGTCGGAAACGACACCCAGTTTCGGGCGCTTTGCCAGTTGCTAGGTCGCGAAGATATGGAAACATCCCCCGACTACGCGACAAACGAAGCACGCGTCGCCAATCGCGCACGGCTGGAAGCCGAACTTTCCATGTGCTTGTGCAAATGGAGCCGGGATGACCTGCTCAAGGCCTTCTCCTCCAGTGGTGTCCCGGGCGGACCAATCAACCGCGTGGATCAGGTGTTCGAGGACCCTCAGGTTCAGGCCCGCAAGATGCTGGAACACCATATGTCGCCCGGCGGGACCAACCTGCCGCTGACGCGTTTTCCCGCTTGCCTGTCAGAAACACCCGCAACGATCCGCAGTACGCCTCCGGCCCTTGGCGCCGACACGGTCCGAATTCTGTCGGATATTTTGGAAATCTCCGATGCCGATATCGCGCATCTCATCAAAACGGGTGCTATTGGAAAGTATTAGATCACATACCCAAACTTGGGAATCCCATTTATTAGTATGTGATGTGACCTAAGCGCGTTGATCAAGTGGGTCCGCTGTCGCACAAAACACTGGTGCGTTGCCGTTCGTCCCTGTTTCTCAGCACTCTTCACCGCCACGAAGCGCATGCTGCGGCGGCTTGCTGGTTCGGCTATCGCCTCGGCGTCAGCCTGATCATCTTCTGGCGTTTCATGAACAGTGTCACATAGGCAGGGATCAACCGCACCTCATGGCCATGCGATTCAACACGGCCCCAATGATGTGACGTAGCACAGGCTTCTATGGCCACGAGGCAACGCGCTTGCTCCGCCAAGCGCTGATACAGACGTGGTCGCGTCACCGATCTGTTGAAAACAACGGCGCCGTCGGGTGGGGGCATCCACCGCATCAGTTCAGAATGACATGTTCGTCACGGTCTTCCGCGCGTCCGATTCACCTCATTCGCGCGGGTAGCCAAGTCGCAATCTCGGGGAAGGCGATGATGAGTCCGATCGCTACATAGATGATGATGACGTAGGGTAGCGAGACCGACCAGATGGTCGCCATGGTGACGCGCTTTGCCTCTTCACAGCCCTCCATCTCGGAAATCTGGGTGAGTATGCCGCGAAGGTAGAACAGGTTCATGCCGAAGGGGGGCGTCACGTATCCCGCCGAAATCGAGATCATCATCAGGACGCCGAACCAGACTGGGTCGATTCCTAGGCTGCCGACCACCGGCATCATTATGGGACTCACGATGAAGATGATGGCCGAGCCGTCGATGAACATGCCGAGAATTGTAACGATGCCGATGAACAGCATGAGCGTGCCCGCGACGCCCATGTCGATGCCGACCATCGCGTCCGCCAGCATCCTTGCCGAGCCCGAAACCTGGAGCAGGCGGGAAAACAGGGCGCCGCCGATTAGCAGCGTCATGACCATCACGGACATTTCACCGGCGCTGCGCATCACCTCATAGAGGCCGCGCAACGAAAGCTGCCGGCCCAGCAGGGCGAAAAGGATCGTGCCCGCCGCGCCGATTCCTGCGGCTTCGGTCGGCGTCGCGATACCCATCCAGATCGTGCCGAGCACCAGTGCGATGAGCAGGATCGCGGGTGCGATCTGGGCCGTCGCGCGAACCTTCTCGGACAGGGTCGCGCGCTGGTCGCGGGGCAAGGGCGGCGCCAGCTCCGGAGAGATGATGCACCTGGCTAGGATGTAGATGCAGAACATGGCCGAGATCAGTACTCCGGGCATCGCCCCGCCGAAGAAAAGGCTGCCCACGGGGATGCCCGTGAAACCGCCCAGAAGAACGCCGATCACGGTCGGTGGGATGAGCACGCCCAGTGCGCCCCCGGCGGGAAGACCGCCGATGGCGATCGACATCGCGTAGCCGCGCTGAAGCATCGCCGGGACGGCTAGGACACCCAGAACGAGCACGGCGGTGCCGCCCACGCCGGTCATCGCGCCGATGACCGTGGCGGCGATCATGGTGCCGATGGCAAGGCCGCCGGGCATCCCGCCGCTCCACTTGTAGATCGCGTCGAAGAGGCGCGCCCCGATGCCCGAACGCTCAAGGCAAACGGCCATGAGTATGAAGAGTGGCGCGGCGATGAAGATCTCAGTTGTGCCGGTCTCGAACAGGGTGGCGGGGACCATCTGGAGAATGAAAACACCCTTCAGGAGGATCAGCCAGATGACCGAGACGCCCATCAGCGAGTAGCCGACGGGAAAGCCCAAGACGAGAAACAGCACGAGATTTCCGAAGATCAGAGTGGTGGCGAATTCCGTGCTCATGTTCGTGGGGCGTCCTGATTATTGTCGGTTGGGTGCAGAAAGCGAGCGGCGTCACGGATGATCCGGGCAATGGCCTGAAGGAGCAGAATGAAAGCCCCCATCGGGATCATGAACTTCACCGGCCAGAGCGGCGGGGCGAACAGGCTTGGTGCCGCCTGACCGCGGACGAGGGACTGGTGGAAGTAGGGCCAGCCGATCCAGGTGATCGTGGCGGCCAGAAAGATAAGGAGCAGGCCGAAGAGAACGCCGAGCGCGGCTTTGGCGCGCTCGGGCAGGCATTCGATCAGAACGTCGACCGCGATATTGCGGTCGCGGCGGTGCACGTTGGCCAGCCCCAGCATGATCATTGCCAGCATGAGCTGCGTGTTGATGTCCCAGGCCCAGATCGTCGGGCTGTTGAACACGTAGCGCGACGTGACCTCGTAGCAGACGACGATCGTGATGATCAGTAAGGCAAGGGCCGAAAGGATCGCAGTCGCCGTGCTGAGGCTGTCAATGGCTCTCAAAAACCCCGCCATCGGCCCCCGGGTTGTGCTGGGTGGACTGTCGGCCATCTCGGCTTCCCCCTTCAGATTCCGGAACCCGGCCGGCACGCCCTGCGTGCTGGCCGGCAAGATCCCGCGGGATTACATGGAGTCGAGTTCGCTCTGTTGCTTGCGGACGATCTCGACACCCTGGGCCGCAGCTTTGGAGCGGCTGGCGACTTGGTCCCAAGTCATCTGGGCCGCCTCACGCAGCATATCCAGTTCTTCGGGCGACGACATGTGCATCTTCATGCCCGCACCGGTGAGGACCTGGATGAACTTGGCCTCGGCGGCCTGGTAGTTCATGGCCTGCGCGGCATTGCCATAGCGCGACGCGAACTCGATAACCTGTTGGAGATCCTCGGGCAGGGAGTCGTAGACTGACTGGTTCACTACCCAGTGGCCAACGCCGGTGTTCCAGTTCGGGGTGTAGATCATCGCTTTGCAGAAATCCTGCAGGCTGGCCGCGGCCACGGCCTCGGCGGCATAGAGCACTCCGTCGATCGTACCGAGCTGCATCGCGGTGTAGAGTTCCGCGCCCGGGATGACGACCGGCGACGCACCGAGTT
>NZ_JBRJGQ010000021.1:0-34088 GCF_053628575.1 Roseovarius sp. MBR-51 | reverse complement strand
CCGACGCAACAACCCGTCAACTGACGGCCTTCCAAGCCCTTCAGGCTGCGCCAACTGCTCCATAGTCGAGAAAACAGTCAAAAATCGAGGTGCCCACTTATCTAAGTTCACAGTTTTGCCAATTTTGCGCCAAACCATCACCGCAAACTCAAAATTTTGTTTTGCATTCAAAGAAGCGTTTTCTCAGCCACCTAGGTGATCAGACGGCCATTTGCCAATAAAATGCCACGATCCTGTTTTACTAACCCTTAGTGGAATAAGGGATCTTTACCTACTTATGGCGAGCTTCGACAATGCGAACTCTTCTTGTTGATGACGACGTAGTCTTTGCAAAGCTGGTAGTGACGAAACTCGCTGAGCTTGGCCTACGCGATGTTACAGTAGCTCACAGCGCCGAGGAGGCGCTGTCTCTGCTTGACCAAGGGTCGTCACCTTTTGATTGCTTTCTGTTGGATATCGTTCTGGGTCATTCTGACGGCATTGATCTTTGTCATATTTTACGCATGCGAGCCGACAGCAAACTGGCGCCGATCATTATGGTAACCTCGCAGCGTGATAGCACGCTCATGTCGCGCGCGTTTAGCGCGGGTGCTACTGACTTTTTGCGCAAACCCCTTGATCACAACGAACTGGTGGGGCGCATAAAGACTGCGATGTTGCTCGTTGAATTTATCAACAGAACTAAAGCCCCAAAAGGCGGTTCTGAGATGCCTCCTCGCCGCAACTATCTCTTGCATGATAGCACCCCAACAAAACCCGTCTGGTTTCCTAAAATCAAGGGGATGGTGGAGTTCGCCTGTCTCCAGAAAAGATTATCTGAACTGCGCTCTCGAGATGAAACGCCGAATCTATACCGCGTTCAAATCAAAGATTTTGGAACGCTTCTTAGTCAGTCCGATTATACGGAGTTGAAGCGACATCTGCACCAAGTAAGCAGCCTTCTCTCTGAGGCGGCGAGTGGAGACCAGATCCTTTTTTCTTACCTCGGTAGAGGACGATTTATTATATGCTTGAGTAACCACAGCTCAGGGCACGCCGGCGAGACCGCAGAGAAAATGCAAAATCGAGTCAACCTTGGACTGTCTCAAGCTCTATCGACTGGATCAAAGGCACTGAAACTGAGGATTTCGAACATTTCCAGACCGCGTCCAGCGTCCTCGAATACGACAACACACGATGTGCGGGGCGAGCATTCAATCAATCCAGATGCGCTTGCGCTTGATTTGCCGCTCGTCGACGACATTGAAGAGAGAATTTTTGAGAAAGCCCTCGCTAAGAAAGGACGGTAAGATGTGTCATCACAAACTGAATTCGCTCGGCGCACTGAGACTTCCTACCTGCTCACGTCAGTCGAAATTAACTGCTTGCTCAAAGAACAGACCAAGTATCGGTACATTCCAGAAACATGGAAGAGCTGTATGAATTGATGCCTTCGGGTGGTGCCATTCACGAGATCAATTCAGTTTTCTGATGGAGATAAATAATTGAAAATTAAAGATTTACCATGCAACCTGTTTTCAGGTTTAGCTGAAGATGGATATATTATGAGGATGATGTAATGAGAGAGTTGCGGCGGATACTTCATGTAGATGATGACGAAGACATTCGAACCATAGCCGACATTGCGCTGAAGTTAATTGGTCAATTTGACCTTCTGCAATGTGCTTCTGGCAAACAGGCGACTGAAGAAGCGGAAGCATTTGGCCCAGACCTTTTCCTTTTGGATTACATGATGCCAGACATGGATGGCAAAGAGACGCTTCGCGAGCTACGTAGCCTGCCCGGCTTAAGTGAGGTGCCCGTCGTCTTCATGACGGCGAGGGTTAACGGAGACTTTTCAAACAGCCTTCGCCGCAATGGTGCTTTGGCTGTAATAGCTAAGCCTTTTGATCCGGTAGAACTTGCCGATCACATCCATGCACTCTGGCAGGCTTACACTGGTTCGGAATCGGAGAACGTTAGGCTGGGCGAGGTGCCCCTAGTTTCCTAGACATCCTCTTCCTTGAGTTTCTGCTGTCTGAGTTCGAAGTCAACAGGCGACAACATGCCGTTGTTCGTGTGAGTGCGTTTCGGTGTGTAGGACTTCTCGATGTATTCGATGATTGTTCGTTTTGTAGATATCTCTGTTCACGCCGTTAATATCGATGCCATTTCACCCTTGGAGGCCTGATACACGCGCCATAAGAGATTCTTGTAACGATGGTATTACAAGTGGGCGCACCGCCCCATCAACATCTCAAATACCAAATCTAAGTCAGTTTACTGACGGACAACTGCAGAGCCTTCAAACGTGGAGTGAAGGTGCGAGACTGTCCGCCATCAGCGCCCATGGAACAGTTTAGCGTGATTGCATAGCGGAGGGTTTGCGGCTCATCTTTACCCCAGTTGGAGTTGAAGATGATTAAGAAACCCGTGACGACGAAGGCCCCCGCCGAGCAGGTCGTGAAGGACATCCGCCTCAAGACCCGCCCGACCTATTCAGCGGAAGAGAAGATCCGCATTGGTTTGGCTGGATTGCGCGGAGAGGAAAGCATTTCTGTACTTTGTCGACGCAAGGGCATTGCCGAGAGCTTGCGTGATGACAAGGTTTCCGGTCAGGATGCTTAGAGCTGCCTTCGGGTCGCAATTTCTGCTGCTGGATATTCTATTGTCATGCCCTTTAACTTCTCTCGCCGCAAACTGCTTCGATATCTGGCTGGGCTGGGGCTTATGCCCGGGGCCGCGATGTCTCAGATCAAAGGGCTGCCCGACGGCGATCCGGTACTGGCCAAAGATGGCAGGATCCTCGTGCGGTTGTCGGAACTCTTGCGCTTTGGACCTGGAGGGCGGCTTCTGGCGCGGGTAAGCGTGCCTGAGGCCAGCGCCCCGGTGCTCGGGGCCGCCGGACGTGACGCGGGCCATCGTCTGCTCTGGCAGTTGGACTTTGAGGGGAGAGCGGCTGGCAATCACGGTGATCTTTATGAAAACCGTGATCGTGGCCATTCGCGATTGCCGGCTGAGGCGCATCCACAGTTGACGCATGTGGCCTATGACGATGAGGCACGCAAACTGGAGCTCGATTACGGGCTGGCTGGGCCAGTGATCTTTGCTGTTCCGCTCATTGGGAATTCGTCCACTGCGGTCAAGCATGGACCGCTCTGGCGGTCCTTGCCGCGGATGGCGCTCACCCGTGATAACGGCCCTTTGTTCTTATACCAGAATTACCTGGCGGGGCAGATACACGTCTACCCAGAGCACCGAGATCATGACCCGGAACATGGCGACCTGATCCCGGCCAACACTCCTTATTTCCTGATTTCGCAAGGCTCATCGGGCTCTGATCAGCCGCATCTTGAGGCGCTGGCCATGATTTTCGCAGCGTTTCAACCCGAGACCAAGGCGTTTCTGCACCAAAATCAGCTTCTGGCCCCGACCGTGCAGATGGTCTTTCGTCGTAGTCTCACGTCGGTGCGCAGCCGGGCGGCTTATCTGACGGGGCTGGCGCATCCCTCGGTGATCCCCAAAGATCAGATAAATCTGATGCGCATGGTGCAACTGGCCAATGCGCTGACGCCCGAGACTGTGCCGCCAATGGTGCGGCTTGCCGTTCTGTCCGAAGATGATGCTGTCGAGGGCGTCGATTACTTCGGTGAAGGGTTGAGTGAGCGGCTTTTTGATACGCCAACTGCTATTGCCCGCCTCTGGCGCAGCCATGCCTATCGGCGCAGCATGGTCGTCTCAGTTGAGGCAACGCGCGATTCGAAGGGACGCGCGCTGGACTTTGTTTGGCAGGTGCTGCGCGGCGACCCGGCGCGAACCCGGATTGAGCCGCTGGATACGCGCGGCTTGCGCGCGCGTATCACTGTGGACTGGCAATTGCCGCGCCCGGTGCCGGGACACCCTGATATCCTCTCAAACCGGGTGGATGTTGGTGTCTTTGCACGAAGTGGCGCGCAGGACAGCGCGCCCGGCCTGATTTCGATCCTGTTGCCACAGCATGAGACGCGCCGTTATGGTCTTGGCCCGGATGGGGATATGCGAATCGAGAGTCTTGATCGCCGGGTGCCGCAAGGCGGCTATGCCGACCCTGTTCTCTTTCCACAAGCGGACTGGCGCGACGAGTACCGCTATGATGCCGCTGGGGCGCTAAAGGGCTGGGACCGGGCGGCATTGGAGGGAACCATGCGTTTTGATGCCGTGGGGCAGAAGATCACAGAGGCTGGTGCCGTGTCGATACGCCATATGATCGAGCGCCCGTCGGATGCAGCCCCCCGCATCGTCATGCGGACTGGGCCGGGGAATGCGGGGGACTAGACGGATTGGGCCGCTCCGTTTGTGGCGGGCGCTTCTGGATAAGGAGGAATCAGGGCCGTGTTCAACGATGTTCGCAGCGGTGCGGTGATGGGGTGAAGAGATATCTGAGGCTGGCTGACAATTCGCAATTTGGCGACAATGCCGATTGCCGGTGAGAACTAATCACTACATGGAAACTTTTTGTGGGAAATGCAACCTGAGATTGTTTTTTAGTTATTCTAAATAATTGAAATACGTCAAAAATATGGCTGTAAACTGATTACGCCTATATGCAGAGCCGTCTGCCTCAGGTATACGTGATGATAAGACCAATTTAGTGTGGGAGATTGGCTATGGGGCTGGTGAGTAACATTCTGAGCAAGACTGGCGTTGGCGTGCTTGTCATCACGGCGGCTTTGACTTTGACGCCGACAAATGCCGATGCGGCAACAATACATGCAACATCGGCGGACATCATTGTGGACGGACCGCGTGGCACCGCAAATAATCGCGATGAAATCTCGAATGCATTTGGCGCAGCGGATGGAGCGTTCTTCGAACTGGGTTACGATGCTGTGGTGGAATTCCAGTTTGGTAACCCAACGGGTCAGCGGTTCTTTGGGCCGGGCTCCTTGATCGAGATCACGCTTAACAATGACCCGAACTGGAAAGAAGCGGTTCGGATCGAGGTGGGCATAAAGGGTGATGAGAGCACTTTTTGTCACCGCACAGCCCGCCCCCTTTAAAAACACGGAAACTTTCGGCAACCCGGTCTTCACGTTTGACGGGATTTTTGACACCGTGCGGCTGACCGACCTGACTTTGGCATTGTTTGGTGGCAATCCCAGCAACCTTTCAACGCAGGCTGCTACGGGCGGGTTTGATGTGGATGCGATTAGCGTGAGTGCCGTGCCGCTTCCGGCAGCAGGTTTTCTGCTGGTTGGTGCGCTTGGCGGGCTTGCGGCACTACGTCGGCGCAAGCAGGTAGGCTGATGCCACTGTCTATGGATGACGGATAATTGTCACGTAAAGGGCCGCATCGCGGCCCTTTTATTTTGTGATGAAGGCGGCAAGCACCCGATTCGGCGACGGTGTTTAGGGGCTGGAAGAACTGTTCTCTTTATGGAAACAATTCGGGTCAAAAGCTTTGGATTGGTAATAATGCGAAAATACTTCCTAGCGAGTTCAACTTTAGGCTGTAGCCCAGCAATTCAAGATATCTCAATTAAGGCAAGAATGTGGTAGAATTGGGAAATTACACTTTTGTGAAGTCAGTTTTTAGAGTACGATTGAGTAGGAATATTTTATGGGAAAGGGAAGTGAAATGAACTTAAAAAAATGGCTATTAGCTGCCACAATCGCTGCAGGTATGGCAACAGGAGCGTCTGCAGCGACGCTGACTGGTGAAAGCAGCGGCGTATTCACCTCGGAAGACGCTGGGTTTACGTGTACCGCGAATCCATTGTTCTGTTTCTTTGGCTCCAATACAGGTGTTGAAGGTGCGAGCATCAGTGGTCCCACCATAGCGTGGCCAGGTGATACGACTGGAAATAATAATTCCAATCCAGCCCGTAGCTCACTTACCATCAATGACACGGACATCAACGTCGGCCCGGTGCCGATCGGAACAGGTAACTACCTCGTCGGTAGCTTGACTTGGAACAACGCATCTTCTCCTGCAAACGTGACGCCGGACATGTTCACCGCTACGGCAACGATTGATTTGCTGTTCTCCTCGCCTAGTGTTCAGGCCGGGCAGCAGGCCTTGTCGTTCGATATCACCAACACCGGCAACCCGGACGGCGACGATATCGTGCTCTCGCTGGGCGCGTTCGACTTCGGTTTTGGCCTTCCGCTCGCTCTCGGTGACGGTCTAACGCTGAACGGGTTCTCGACCGCCCTGCTCTCTGGCAGTGCGGGTACGCTGTCCGGCAATGACTGGTACAATCCGGAGAACGGCGAATCCTCGCTTGGCATTTATGCCAACATCACGGCTGTCGCGCCAGTTCCGCTACCGGCCGCAGGCTGGCTGATGATCGCGGGTCTTGGCGGTCTGGGCGTCTTGCGTCGTCGTCGCAAGACTGCGTAACGCAAGCTACGGGCTATGTTTCGAAGAGAGGGCCGCGCCATGCGGCCCTTTTTTTTGTTCAGATCTCCAGCCCCATGGCCTGTCGCAGCATCCAGACCATGCGCAGGAGCCGCAGGCGGATGAGGGTGACGATGGCGCGCCACCGGTCCGCAGGTCCTGCGAGCTTTGGGCTGGTCAACACTTTGGGAAAATGCATCAGAATACTGAGTGGCATGGCCAATCCCTTGAGTGCCCATTTTATACGGGCCCTTATGCTTCCCCCGGTCTGTCCGAACATCTCCTGCATGATGCGCCGCCATTTGCCGCGCAGTGCGGGCCAGTCTTGTCGTGAGGGGTGCCCCACGCGTAGCGCGTCCGCGTAGATTAGCCGATATCCCTTGGCGGTGGCGCGGAACGACCAGTCGCGGTCCTCAGATACCCCACCGCGAAAAGGGCCCACATCCTCGAACACGTCCCGCCGGGTAATCAGGTTGCCAGTCCCGGAAAAGCCTTGCACCTCAATGTAATGACGAAAATCGAAGGCGAAGACGGTCTCAAAGGCTTCGGCCCCGCTGCGCGGCGGTGGGGTTTCGTCAAAGACCTCAACCCGCCCGCCTATCAGATCGGCTCGGTCCGCGACCTTGCGCCCAACCGTCACCCAGTCGGGGGCCGGCAGACAATCAGCGTCAATAAACATCAGGCGTGGCGCGCTGGTTTCTTGCACGCCCCTGTTGCGGGCCGCAGCAGCGCCTTTCTCAGTTTCAATGACAAAGCGGATGCTGGGGAATTTCGCCCGTGTTTCCGTCAGTGGCTGGGGAGAGCCATTATCCACCACCAGGACTTCGCAATCTGAGAGATCATTTTCTATCAAGGCAAACAGGCAACGCTCCAGACGCACCACATCATTGTAATGTGGGATAATGATCGCGATCTCGGGGATCGCTTTTTGTATCCCGGAGTCTCCCATCAATAGTAATCATATCCTTCAGTGTCGCTGATATAGCGGCATTTGTTCAGCACGATGCCCATCACATTGGTCAACTCCGCCACTTGCCGTTCAGCTTGGTCGATCCGCTTCATTGAGGTGGATTCCGCAGCGACGATGATGACTGCGCAATCGACATTCTGGAGAAAGGCGATGTTGTCGTCGCTGGCATTGAGTGGCGAAATGTCGAAAAGCATCAGACTGGGGGCATAGTCTTGTTCTATCCCTTCCAGAGCATCGCGCGCTGCCTGGCTCAGTAGAAGTTCAGAAGGATTGGCTGCCGGGCCATTATTGAAGCCAAATGCCACCCGTTCCCCTAGGCGCAGCCCGTGTTCGGCAAATCGTACATGACCATTCAGCACATCGCTCATGGAATGATCGCTCTTTTGTCCCAGAGATTTGTGAAGCGACGGGCGGCGCAGATCGAGATCGATGCAGAGTACACGCATATCGCGCTGGCGCTCGAAGCTGAACGCCAGATTGGACAAAGTGGTCGTTTTTCCAGCTCCCATATCGGGTGAGACGATCGCTATCCGGCGCCAACCATTGCTCTGGGCCTGATGGATGATCTTGGTGCGCAAGAGATCATAGGGGGCTGCATCGCGCCCCGCTTCAGCGGCAACCACCCGACGACTCTTGAGCAGGGCACGATTGAGCTTGAAGGGCGCGAGGGCCGCCCAAGCTTCATCAACCGATTGGTTGGCTTTGGGTGGGGGGGCATGTTCCGTGCGGGTGGCGTTGCCCTGCTGGCGCTGTGCGCGCGCCTTGGCCAGGGCTTCCTGAATGCGTTCCATCTCAAGCGCTCCTG
Organism: Roseovarius sp. MBR-51; assembly: GCF_053628575.1. Taxonomy (NCBI): domain Bacteria; kingdom Pseudomonadati; phylum Pseudomonadota; class Alphaproteobacteria; order Rhodobacterales; family Roseobacteraceae; genus Roseovarius; species Roseovarius sp. MBR-51. The sequence goes on along the minus strand of NZ_JBRJGQ010000021.1, from coordinate 25,955 downwards.
ATATCGTTGTGACCGGTCACCAGCGGACGCCGATCTTGTTCATGGCGCGGTCGGCCAAAAGGTCGAGCGGCAGGTAATACAGATGCACCGCATAGATCGCTGCAGGCAGGCCCACGAGGATCACCAGATAGATGGTGATCTTAATCAGGCGCTTCCAAAAGATCTCAGAGCGGCTGCGCATGTACGGGATGGTGGCCAGAGGCCGTATCCCGATGCGGTTGACGATGTCCTCTGGTCGCCGGGCCGTACGGTTGAGCAGCTCAATCAGTACGATAAGGCCAATCCCTGCGAGAATGCCGAAGCCAGTGCCGCCCCCCGCAATGAGTACCCGGTTCGGTTTTGTGGGCCGGTTAGATACTGCGGGCGGTTCGATGATCGAAATCCGCTGACCGCGTGAAAGCGACTCGATCCGCTCGCCTGTGCTGGCTTGGGCCAGGCGATCGACAGCCGTGTTATACTGTGCTTCAATATTGGCATAGGCCCGTTCCAGCTCTTCGAGCGTGACAGTGTTGGCTGGTGTCTTGGCCAGCGTCTCATTCAGATCTTCAAGCCTTGTGATGCTATCTTCGCGCTGCTCCTCCAGTATGGAGATACGCGTTTCTAGTTCACTTAATTGCAAATCAAGCGTGATTGATCCACGACTTGGAGCGGAAGTACTGGACTCCGGCGCCTCTGTTACAGTTCGGGAGGCTATCCGCTCTTGAAGTTGTTCGATCCGGGCCTCCAGCATTTTTACCCGAGGGTTCTCCGGTGAATATACGGATAGCGTTTCGTCAAGTTGGGTACGCATTTCTTGCAATCGCTGCTCATCAGGTGACAGGCCTGTGCGATTATTACCCTCTAACTGTCCGGTCGCCTCGAATATCTGCACCAGCCGCTCGCTTTGATTTGTGAGCGACTTGATATCCCGGTCGATCTGGCGAACCTGCTCTTGCAGCGTGGCTTGTTGATTCAAACGGTATTCGACGCTTTCGGGCAAAGCGCTGGAATTTCTGGTCTTGAATTCGAGAATACGCGCGCTCTGCGCGTCAAGGTCCTGACCCAGTCGTTGGACCTCTTGTTGGAAGAACTCCAGAGTATTCCCTGCCCGCGAGGTGCGGAATTCGGCATTCTGACGTTCGATCAGGGTCAGATATTCGTTGAGTACACCGGCGGCAATTTGCGGGCTGCGGGCCTCAAAGCTGATATTCATGATTGGCGTTGGATTGCGACCGCTGGCCGCCTGAATGGTCGTACGCGCCCGCATTGCTTCGACGATGGCATCCGCAGACATCTGCTGAGTATTCTCAAAAACAGTCTGACTGCGGGCGACATCGAGCATGTTGGCCCGGGTCATCAACCGCTGCTCGATTATTTCGAGTTGTTCGGACAGGCCCACCATAACCGTAGAAGCGGCCAGCTCTGAGGGAATTTGAGGCCCTTCCAGCAGCAGGCGGGTTTGTGATTCATAGGCTGGCGGCAAGGTGAAGGCCGCAATGACAGACACGGCCGAAATGATCACTGAGACGATCAGGAAATAATGCAGACGCCGGAGGAAAATCGACGAGTAGTACTTCAGTTCATTCATGACTTATCGCTCTCTTCCGCTGCAAGGGAGGCTGCAAAGAATAACCCGTCGTCAAGCACGCTCTGAAGGATGTCTTCAGTCACTGTTCTCTGCTCCTTACTCCATGCATAGACCATCGCGATATCACACAGCTGATTGACAAGCCGTGGTACTCCGCCGGTCTGATCATAGACCATCTTACAGGCGGCAATGGTAAATTCATCACCTTGTCCGCCTACGATCCGTAACCGGTGATGGATGTACTGCGCCACCGTGTCTTCATCCATTGCCGGGATGTGAAAACTGGCCGCCACCCGCTGTGCCAGCTGTTTCATCTTGGGGCTACGGATCACATCGCGCAACTCGGGCTGCCCGATCAGGATGAGCTGGATCAGCTCATCCTTGTTGGCATTGATATTGGTGAGCATACGTAGTTCTTCCAGACCCTCCATCGACAGGTTCTGCGCCTCATCGAATATGAGGACCACACGCCGCTCCGCCGCATACTCGGCAATCAGAAAATCCTGCAACTTCTGAAATTTCTGCACATAGGTCGCGTCATTCGAAACCTCGACCGAGAGCGCGTTGAGAACCCATTGCAAGAGCTCTCCGCGGCCGCCTTGGGCGTTGGAAATGAGGCCGATTGTGATGGAGGCGTCAGTCTGCTTGAGCAGATGCTGAACCAATGTCGTCTTGCCAGAGCCAATTTCACCGGTCACCACAGTGATCGGCGCCCGCGAGAAAATTCCGTAATCCAGGATCGTATAAGCGTTACGATGCGCCTTGGACCAATAGAGAAAGGCCGGGTCGGGCAGCAGCGTAAAAGGACGCTCCGACAGGCCGAAAAAATCTGCGTAAAGGGTCTCTGGTTTCATATGCATCTTTCAATACAGGCCCTGCATCTTGGCACCCACAATTCGACCCTCAGGTATATGTTCGGCACCCCACCATATCAGAGCAGAAGGCTCTGACATCTGCCCTGTACATGTCAATCATTCAACAAACAAATCCCACGCTTTGATGGCAGGAGTAAGAAAATTGCGAGATGATCCGGGCAGACCAAACTTTTCAGCACCACTTTGAGTGCGAATCGGGTAAGATTGTTTGAGAACGATTTTTACTCTTAGCCATGTTTGTTTCGAATGTGGAGACAGTCTTTAAAAGCACGTTTTATTTTGCTTGTCGGGCACCACGAGAAAAGGGCTGATATTCAAGAGGTTCATATACTTACGCGTCTATTTTTGGATTCTGTCCAAATTATGTCTTGTTTTAGGCGATCTGTGATTGTTCATTGGACTAGGGGATGTGCTGCTCTTCAGTCGAATTGATCGAAGTGGATTTTACCACATCGGGCGTTCTGTATTTGCTCGTGTCAAAAGTGAGTGGAGAATATTAAATGACCTTCCGAGATTTTTCCGAGACGCAACTTCAAAGTAATACTTCCAAGCAGAAACGCGGTCAGCGCCGTCGCGCCATTTATCGCAACGGTGCAAAGCGGTGTCTTGATATAGCTATGGTGCTGCTGACCTTGCCGGTTTCCCTGCCGCTTATTCTGGGCATGATGTGCCTTGTGGCATTCGACGGGCGCAGTCCGCTTTATGTCCAGAAACGCCTCGGGCGAGGTGGTCACGTCTTTTACATGGTCAAGATCCGTACAATGGTGTCGGGGGCTGATGCCCTGCTGGAGTATCACCTCCGCAAGAACCCCGAAGCCCGGCGTGAATGGGATGAAACCCAAAAGCTCAAGCGCGACCCGCGCATCACGCGAATGGGTTGTTTTCTACGTAAATCTTCGCTCGACGAACTGCCCCAGCTATGGAATGTGCTCAAGGGTGACATGTCGCTGGTTGGGCCACGGCCCATGATGGTGGATCAAGAGGCACTTTATCCTGGCAAAGCCTATTTCGAACTGCGCCCCGGCATCACCGGGACTTGGCAGATTTCGGATCGCAATGAGTCAAGTTTTGCCGAGCGGGCGGGCTTCGATACCCGTTATCTGGCTTCTTTGTCGCTCTCACAGGATCTTTTGATCCTGTTGCGGACGGTGACCGTGGTTATACGCGGCACTGGATATTGATACGCCAGCCTCGAAAGAAGTGTCGCATGTTATGTCACGAAATCTGATATACCATAATAGGACCGGCACAACTTGTCTGGTGCCTTGTGTGGATTGTTGTCTCGGCCCAAAGATGCAAGAGTAGTGACATGATTAAGACGACATTTCTGGCGCTTGCTACAGCGGGCCTGCTGTCTTTCTGCGACAATGCAGAAGAGAGAGTGGATAGACATTACAAATCGGGACTCGCGTTGCTGGAAGAGGGGGACGTGGATCGTGCCCTGGTCGAATTCCGTAACGTGTTCAAGTTGGATGGTCAGCATCGCGAAGCCCGGTTGAAATACGCAGAGGCCGAGCGCGCGCGTGGCAATATCCGCGAGGCTTATGGCCAGTATCTGCGGTTGGTGGAACAATATCCTGACAGTTTGCCCGGTCAGCGCGCTCTGGCGGAACTTGCGCTGCAGACCAACAACTGGGAGGCGGCACGCAAGCATGGGGCCGCTGCGGCGGAGTTGGCTCCCGAAGACCGTCTGGTACAAGCTGTGAATACGGCTGTGACCTATCGCGATGGGCTTGCCGCTAACGATACCTCAGCCCTGCGCGAGGCGGTGACGAAAGCCCAAGCGCTTGTGTCCGAGAACCCTGATCTGTTGCTGGTTCAGAAGGTCATCATCGACGATCTTGTGCGTGCGCAGGACTGGGCTGCCGCCCTCTCGGCCATTGATGCCGCCCTTGCTAAGGCGCCTGAAAACCAAGAACTCTACACGATCCGTCTCGGCGTTCTCAACCAGCTAGGGGAGACGCGTGAAATTCGGGCGCAGCTCGAAGAGATGATAACGCGCTTTCCCGACGATCCGACCGTGCCTGCCACCTTGGTCCGGTGGTACATGTCGCAGGGCGATACTGAGGCGGCCGAGGGCTTCCTGAAGCAACGGGCAGAGCAGGAGCCGCGCAATGTCGACGCTATCGTCATCTATATCGGGTTTCTCGCCGAGGTACGTGGTCGCGAGGTCGCCAGCGCCGAGCTGGACCGGATCATTGCAAGCGATCCGCCTGAACGGGATCGGCTGATCGCCTTGGGTGCAGGTTTCCGCTTTGATCTGGGTGATCGCGATGCGGCCATTGCCGAGATGGAAGCGTTGATCAAAGGTTCTGAGCCGACTGATACGCGGCGCAGGATCATGGTCATGCTGGCCCGTATGCTGGAGGCCACGGACAACAGGGTTGGGGCGCGGGCTCTGGTCGAACAAGTGCTGGAGGAAGACAACAGCCAAATCGAAGCGATGAAGATGCGGGCTGCATGGCTGATTGAAAGCGATCTGGCTGATGAGGCAATCGTTACTCTGCGGTCGGTTCTGGGGCAGGCTCCTAATGACGCGCAGGCAATGACCCTGATGGCCCAGGCTCATGAGCGTGCCGGCAATCGGGATCTCATGGCGGAGATGCTGAGCCGTGCGGTTGAGGCCTCCAGAAATGCGCCGGATGAATCCCTGCGCTACGCGCGCCATCTGATCTCGGAGGAGAGCCTGCGCACAGCAGAGACCGTGCTGATCAATGCACTGCGTTTGGCCCCTGACAACGCCGCCCTGTTGAGCGGGTTGGGCGAAATCTATATGCGCGAGCAGGACTGGCCGCGTGTGACACAGGTCATCGATACCCTGAGACGCCAGGACAATGTTCCGGCAGAGCGGATCGCCAATGAGCTGACCGCGCGTCAGCTTGCGGCGCAGGATCGCGAAGGCGAACTTCTGAGCTTTCTCGACTCGCTTGCCAGCGAAGGTGCGCAAGGCATGGGAGCGGCAGCTACGATCGTGCGCACCCGTCTGGCGCAGGGCGATACAGAGGGGGCGCTGCAATATGCACGTGAGACCCTTGAGGCCAATCCCGGTGATCTCAACGCGCGCTTTCTGATGGCGTCCGTTCAGGCGGTGGCGGGTGAGACCCTGGCTGCTGAGGCGGCTTTTCGCGACTTGACCGCAGAAGCTCCGCAGGATCAACGCTTCTGGCTGGCGCTCTACAATATCCACGCGGTGCAAGAAAATGCACAGGCGGCCCGGCAGGCAATTCTGGACGGGCTTGCCGCTTCCCCCGAGAATCTTCGGCTCAACTGGGCTCTGGCAGGTATTCTGGAAAGCGAAGGTGATCTTCAGGGGGCCATCGACATCTATGAGCGGCTCTATAAGGACAACAGCAACAACCTGATCATTTCCAATAACCTAGCTAGCCTGCTGGCAACCGGGAAGGACGATGCGGAGAGCCTCGAACGCGCCCATGAAATCGCGCGGCGCCTGCGTGACCGTGACGTTCCGGCCTTTCAGGACACCTATGGCTGGATCGCCTTTCGCCGCGGTGACTTTGGCGCAGCCCTTGCAGCGCTTGAGCCAGCGGCGGCTGGATTGCCGGAGGATCCGACAGTGCAGTATCATCTGGCTCGCACCTATGCCGCGCTCGAGCGCGACACAGAGGCTCTGGCCCAGTTCCGCAAGGTGGTCGAGGTTGCCGAGGACGGCCCTGTCCCTGCATTCATGGAAGAGGTCCAAGGCGAAATTGACCGGCTGTCCGCCCGTATTGAGTAGAACAGCATAGAGAGCGGTCGCGAAAACTCCCTGAAAGCGCTACAAATCTGCCGCAGCTTTGAGTTTTCTTGAATTTGCGTATTTTGCCGATCCATCAAATAGCGTAAATTTCATACAAAATGAGAAACGGGACAGAGGCACGAGATGATCAGATTTCTTACAGCGGTCCTTTTCCTGATGGGATCAGCCAGCATTTCCATGGCGCAGGACTTCTACCGCATCAAGCCGGGAGATACCTTGCAGGTTGAGGTTCTCGAAGATCCAAGCCTCAATCGGAATGTTCTTGTTCTGCCAGATGGGTCAATCAGTTTCCCGATGGCTGGTACGGTCAGGGCGGGAGGCCGCAGTGTCGACGTTGTCGCCAGCACCCTGTCGAAGGAAATGACCGGGAATTTTGCTGTCGAACCGACTGTTTTGGTCTCGGTCGCCGCCTTGGCTCCAAGGGATGCCCCGCGTGCTGCAGCTGGGCCCGAATTGATGAATATCTATATCGTGGGTGAAGCCAACACCCCCGGCCGCAAGGAGGTCTTGCCCGGAACCACGCTGCTCCAGTTTCTGGCAGAGGCGGGCGGGCTGTCCCGATTTGCGGCCGAGAAGCGCATTCAGCTGCGCCGCGTCGACCCAACGAGCAATCAAGAAACCGTATATCGCTTCAACTATCGGACGATGGGGGGGAGCGATAGCATCAGTGGCACGACGGTACTGGCCCCGGGCGACGTGATCGTTGTGCCTGAGCGGCGTCTGTTCGAATAAGGGCGGGCTGTGACGCGCTCCCATATCCTGATTGGTGCCGGATGTCTGTCTGTGTTCTCTCTGGGTGCAGGGCTAACACTCGCGCAGCAAGGCAGCGGCCCGGAAAATGGTGGTCCAGTTCTGACTTTTGGGCTCAGCTCGACGCTCAGCGCGACGGACAACTATAATCTTGACCCGAACAACAGCGAGAGTGCCGAGCTCTTTGACAACAGATTATCTTTCGGGTACCTGAACCAGCGCGCCAATGACGTCTTTCGCTTTGATGTGAGCGGGCTCTTGCGCGCCAATGAGCCGCCAGGCGATAGCCGCACATTCGACGATCAGAGCGCGCGGCTCGGCTATGATCGCCAAGGGGTGAACAGTGCCCTCAGCTTTGGGGCCGACTATAGTCTCGCCTCGATCAATTCGCTCGATCCGTTCGACCAAAATCGCTTCTTCGATGATCCGCTTGAAGAAAACGATCTCGCCGAAGATCAAGGCGACCGCCAGCAGATATCGAGCCGCTTCCGGTTTGAGGCCGGACTCGATAATCCGGTGGGCTTCATCCTCGAGGGACGTTACCGCGAGCAAACCTACAACGACACCACGGATCCTGATCTTTTCGATACCGAGCTTTTCAATCTTACGGGGACAACGCGATTCACTCTCAGCCCTGTCACCGAGGTGCGGACGATTCTGCGTTATGATGACTACACAGCGGATGATACCCAGCAGACGAACCGTCGGACCAGTAGTTTCAACTTGGGGCTCACACAGGCGCTCTCGCCGATAGATACGCTCGATGTCGTGGTCGGACTTCAGAGTATTGAAACCGAAGAAACTATTCTGGGAATACGTGACGCGGACACCCAGACGGGTTTGATCGGCAGTGTTGATCTCACGCGCGAACTCACACGCGGCACCATCGGCACGTCATTCGACCTGCGCGAAAGCGTGAACGGCCAGACCGCCACTTGGCTTGTCAACCGGGACGTGCCTCTGCCACGCGGTGCGATTGAACTCAGTCTCGGCGCCACCAGTGATGTGGATGACACGGTCCGCCCAGTGGGGAGCTTGGATTTCACTCACGAGATGAAGCGCAGCACCCTGACAGCATCGCTTTCGCGGCAGGTTACCACCAGTTCACGGTCGAACGAATTGCGCACCACGGAAGCCTCTTTGGGTTACAACTATGAGATCAACTCGTTTTCCGACATATCATTCTCGGCGAATTACGCTGAACTCAAACAGGCTGGCGGTCCGGCAGTAAATGACACCACGCGCACTGACCTGCGCGCCACCTATTCCCGCAACCTTACACCTGACTGGCGGCTCTCTTCTGGCTATGAATATCGGCTGCGTGATGAAACCGGGGTGGGCGACGCCTCATCAAACCGGGTGTTTCTTACACTTGAGCGAGAGTTTACTGTGCGTCCCTGATATTGGGCCACTGTACGTACTTGGAAAACAGCCTGTTCAGGCTCTGCTTTGAGCACGTATCCGACCCGTTTTGAATCGCTTTGGCGCGGATTTTCCGATAGAAATCCCAATAGCATAAATGCTGCTGGCATAGGTCAAGGTGGTGAGCCAATTTAAGGGGAGTGTGACAGCATGTCCATGACAGATCAGTCTGGCCCAAGGCTTTTCGCCCACCCGCTCAACCTGGGCGGGCTCTTGTGGTTTACGGTGCTTCTAGCCGGATCGATTCCGATCTTTTGGATCGGTTTTGTCTCGCTGGCACAGGCTTGGTCCACGGCTGAATACAGCCACGGGCCACTCATCCCACTCATCTCGCTCTATCTCTTCTTGCGGGAACTGCGACGTCTGCCGCCGCCAAAGCCCGTTGTGCACGATCGCGCGCCTGGGCTTATTGTCATTGTGCTGGCGCTCTTGCTGGCGATTGCAGGCAACCTGACTCGCATTCCCGATATCGTGACCTATGCCTTCATCATCTGGGTGGGCGGCGTTGTACTAACGATCTTTGGTTGGGAGCGTGGCAAGCTGCATCAGCTGGGCGTGGTGCATCTGATTTTCATGTTGCCCCTGCCGCAATTTGTCTATCTCAAGCTGACCATCGTGCTGCAGACGATCTCTTCGGAAATCGGTGTGTGGTTCGTGGCATTGATGGGCGTGCCGGTCTATCTCGAAGGCAATGTGATTGATCTAGGGATCTACAAGCTTCAGGTCGCCGAAGCCTGTTCTGGGCTGCGCTACCTTTTCCCGATCCTTAGCTTCTCCTATCTCTTCGCTATTCTCTATCGTGGACCAGTCTGGCACAAGGCGGTGCTGCTTCTGGCGGCTGCTCCCCTGACGGTGTTGATGAATTCCTTCCGCATCGGGATGATCGGGGTGATGGTCAACAGCTATGGGATTGAACAGGCTGAGGGCTTTCTGCACTTCTTTGAAGGCTGGATCATCTTTGGTGCCTGTATTGCGATCCTGTTCTTCATGGCCGTGGTCCTGCAGCGGCTGACACCGGATCCTAAACCCCTGTCGGAGGCAATTGATCTCGATACCAACGGATTTGGAGCGATCGCCGGACGCCTCGTGGGCATCCGCGCCTCGCGCGGGCTGATGGTGGGTGCGATCCTGACGCTTGCGGTCTCAGCTGGATGGGCGCTGCAGCAGGGCAAGGAACCCACGGCGGTAGATCGTGATCCCTTCGTGCTGTTTCCGCGGCAAGTTGGGGAGTGGTCGGGGACCTTCTCGATGCTCGACCCGGATATCGAGCGGGTACTGGGGGCAACTGACTACCTCGCGGCCTTCTATCGCAATCCTGAAGAGTCCGCTCCGGTCGAACTCTTCATGGCTTTCTACGACAAGCAGACCGAGGGTTCTGGCATCCATTCCCCTGAGGTTTGTCTGCCTGTTGGTGGATGGGAAATCTACAGTTTCGAGACCGTGTCGCTGGATATGGCGGGCACCGGCTTTGGCACCTTTGAAGCGAACCGCGCGATAATTCAGAAAGGACTGTCTGAACAGCTCGTCTATTACTGGTTCGAGCAGCGCGGCAAGCGTATGACCAATGATTTCAAGGCCAAGATGAGCGTGGTCTATGACAGCCTGACGATCGACCGTACCGACGGGGCTATCGTGCGCTACATAACCCCGATCCTCAAGGAGGAACCCGAAGGCGCAGCGGATGCGCGCCTGCAACGATTGATGCGGGAGAGCCTGCCCAAGATACCAAGGTTTGTGCCGGGGTGAGGGGGAATGGATGGATATGGCCGACCGTCTTCGGCGACGCCAAGATGACTACCGCTCTGCTCGACCGCCTCACGCATCACTGCGAGATCGTCGAAACCGGAAAAGAGTCCTGGCGCTTCAAGAACCGCGCCTGATCAGGATCTGCCCCGCCTCCGCAACATGACCGGCTGCGTCGGGACAGACCCTGATCACCACCAATGGGGGGCAAAATTGCACGCCAATAGGGGGTCAATGCACAGGAACCTAAGGTAGCACCAGTCCTGCGTGTGCTATGTGTTGGGATGCTCATCACCTTTGCAGGATTAACCCATCAGGCCTTGCTGCAACGCGCGCTCAAGTTCCGGCTACTGGCGATCCGAGCTTTGGTTTTAACTAGTTTGGGGGCATCGCGGGACGCGGTCCCCGATGATGCCGGAAATGTCACTTGTCGTTGGCCAGCACATGGCTGAACACGCTTCTCAGATAGGCACGCAGGAACCGTTCTTGGACTTGGCATAGAGTGTGAGAACGGCGGTGCAAAATTAGGCCACGGTAGCGGCGGGATCGTCTCGCTGCGGGCGGAGTAAAATCCTGCCACTTTTCCCTTCTTGCAGCAGCAGGGAGGGTGGGGAGATCTATACCGTGGAACTTTACAAGAAGGTTCGTCTGGCGTGCAGCGCGGGCATGAGCGCGCGAGCGGCGGCGAAGCATTTCAACATTTCGCGCGGGACGGTTGATAAAATGTTGGCCTTTTCGGTGCCGCCTGGCTATCGGCGGGAGGAGCCGATCAAGCGGCCGAAGCTGGATGGGTTCACCGAGATCATCGACGCCTGGCTTGAAGCCGACAAGACCGTGCATCGCAAGCAGCGTCATACGGCCAAGCGGATATGGGAACGGCTTCAAGCCGAGCATGGCTTCACCGGCGGCGATACGATCGTCAAGGATTACGTGCGTGAGCGTGAGCGGCGGACCCGGGAGATGTTCGTGCCGCTGGCCCATCCGCCAGGAGATGCGCAGGCGGATTTTGGCGAAGCCATTGTCGTCATCGGCGGTGTTGAACAAAAGGCGCACTTTTTCGTCATGGACCTGCCGCATAGCGATGCCTATTTCGTGCGGGCCTATCCGGCGGCGACGGCGGAAGCCTGGATGGACGGGCATGTCCGCGCTTTCGCCTTCTTCGGTGGTGTGCCGCAGTCGGTGCTTTACGACAACGACCGTTGCTTGGTCTCGAAGATCCAGCCAGATGGCACGCGCATCCGCGCCGCGCTGTTCAGCGGCTTGCAGTCGCATTACCTGTTTTGGGATCGCTATGGTCGGCCCGGGAAGGGGAACGACAAGGGCGCTGTCGAGGGGATGGTCGGCTACGCCCGCCGCAACCACATGGTGCCGACCCCCCACTTTGTCAGTTGGGACGCCTTCAATGCCGATCTTGAAGGGCAGTGCTGCGCGCGCCTGACGCGCATTCTTCGGGGTCACAAGGAGACGATCGGCGAGAGGCTGCAGCGCGATCTGGCCGCGATGCGCCCCCTGCCTGCCGCCCCGTTCGAAGCCTGCGGCCAGTCGGCCGGGCGGGTCAGCTCGTAGTCGCTCGTGCGCTATGACACCAACGATTATTCGGTCCCGGTCGCCTATGGCCACCCGGATGTCTGGATCCGCGGCTATGTCGATGAGGTCGTGATCGGCTGTCGTGGGGAAGTGATCGCCCGACACCCGCGCTGTTACGACCGCGAGGACATGATCTTCGATCCGGTCCATTACCTCCCGCTGATCGAGCGCAAGATCAATGCGTTGGACCAAGCCGCACCCTTGGCGGAATGGGACTTGCCCGAAGAGTTCCAGACTTTGCGCCGCCTGATGGAGGCGCGCATGCTCAAGATGGGCCGACGCGAGTATGTTCAGGTGCTGCGTCTGCTCGAGACCTTCGGTATAGATGACCTGCATGCCGCCGTGAAGAAGGCCCTGAAGCTGGGAGCGGTCGGCTTCGATGCCGTAAAGCACCTCGTGCTCTGTCAGGTGGAGAAGCGCCCCCCGAGGCTTGATCTCGATGTCTACCCCTACTTGCCGCGGGCGAATGTCGAGACGACGCGGGCGGCCAGCTACATGGCCTTGATGTCGGAGGCGGCAGAATGACCGATGCCCTGAAGATCCTGCTTGCCCACCATCTGAAGACGCTGAAGCTGCCCACATTCTTGCGGGAGCACGAGAAGGTTGCGCGCCAATGCGCCGCCGAAGGGTTGGACCATGTCCAATTCCTGTCGCGCCTGGTCGAACTGGAACTCATCGACCGAGAGCGGCGGATGGTCGAGCGCCGTATCAAGGCCGCGAAGTTCCCGGCCACAAAGAGCTTGGACAGCTTCGACTTCAAGGCGATCCCCAAACTGAACAAGATGCAGGTGTTGGCACTGGCGCGCTGCGAGTGGATTGAACGGCGCGAGAACGTGATCGCCCTTGGCCCCAGCGGAACCGGCAAGACACACATCGCCTTGGGCCTGGGCCTTGCGGCCTGCCAGAAGGGCATGTCCGTCAGCTTCACCACCGCTGCCGCGCTGGTCAACGAGTTGATGGAGGCCCGCGACGAACGCCGTCTGCTCCGCGTCCAAAAGCAGATGGCTGCCGTGAAGCTGCTGATCATCGACGAACTGGGCTTCGTGCCCCTGTCCAAGACCGGCGTCGAGTTGCTCTTTGAGATGATATCCCAGCGTTACGAGCGTGGGGCCACGCTGATCACCAACAATCTGCCCTTCGATGAATGGACCGAGACATTCGGCACCGAGCGGCTGACTGGCGCGCTTCTCGACCGGTTGACCCACCACGTCAACATCCTCGAGATGAACGGCGAAAGCTATCGCCTCGCGCAAAGTCGAGCGCGCAAGTCTGGCGACATCAACTGATCCAAACCAACCAGATTTGGCCCTGACGGGCCAAAGCGGCCAGTCACCCGCCGGCTATATGAAGAGCGCGGCTGACTGGCCGCCGCCCAATATGCGCGCCCCGCAGAAACCCAAAGTGGCCCAGTTTTACGCCGCCCCGTCGCCCAATTTTACTCCGGCGTTGACAAGAGTGGCAGCCTCAGCGCTGACTACGGACAGAAGCATCATCCCGGCGCGGGAAACCCCTCGGCAACCAGAGCAAACGGCAACGCCATTATCCCAAAATAGATATGAGCGGCGACCTTCACCCCGCAGAAGCGTAACTTGGCGGGGGTTACTTTTGTGGAGAAACTAACTTGACTCGAGAGGCCCTGTTACAGAAGTGGCAATCGACACCCCATGCAACAAGGTCGTTCAGCGGATCAACATGCGAAGGCCACCGCGTGCCAAGCTTAGCGCATTGGCCGGACGCAGGCGCAGACTATGCAGGAGCAGATGACGTCCGGCGCGTTTTCTTCCACAGCGATAGAGCGCCATCCCGGCTAGATATAGGAAGCTCCCGTATTCTTGCGGATACCGTTCGAACACGTGTTTGTTCTTTTGAAGAATTCTTAGGTAGCCTGTTGCTCTCTTTCGTGGCTTCGTCGAGATGCTGTCGGGGGAAATCATTGCAAGCACAACAGGTTCAGTAACCTCGAGGATAAGCTTATGTTGTGCGAGACGTACCACAAATTCCCAATCATTACTTGCTTTAGCGAGTGGATCGAACCATGTGATTTCCGGCAAGCAGTCCCGTCGAAAGAGCGCGTTCTGAAGGCTGATCCGACAATCCAGCAGGCTTCGTTTCAATTGATCTTCTTCTAACGTCATCCGCTTGGCCGGATCCGGGGCGCAAGTTACGCGGCCCGGGCCGTAAATCCGGGCGGCATCACGTCCATAAAGGATCTTTAGACCTGTCACGACCCCGACATTAGGTGGTTGGCTTTCAAGCAATTCCACCTGCCTAGCCAGTTTTCCGGGTAACCAGATATCATCACTGTCCTGAAAGGCGATATACCGTCCACGAGCCTCCGCCAAACCGACATTGCGCGCAGCCGCAGCTCCACTGTTGCGCTCAAGCCGAAAGTAGCGGATTCGTGGGTCCCCAAAATCTGAGACTATAGCTTCGATATTCTCGGTAGAAGCATCATCAACGATGATAAGCTCGAGATCTCCGAATGATTGATCCAATACGCTGCTCATTGCCTCAGGCAGGCTGTGTGCTCTATTGTAAGTAGGGAGTAACACTGAAACTACAGGGTTCATATAAACCTTTCTATCAGCCTTTGGTCGATTGTTCCGTTTAGGCAGTTATTTCGTGTTTCAGAAAACCAAGGCGCGCTATTCACAGCAGGGAACGAAGGGGACTACCTTGAAAAGTCGGTGTATTAAATAATTTCAGGATGTGAAGTTAATGTCGAGTGTAGAAAAAGCTGCTCATGGGAACTTTCCCGGAAAACAAGCAGCGAGTGCACCCAATCACAAAGCCCAGTGGTTACGCTTGATTGTGCCATTGTTGCTTATATCGTTGATTCTGCCTTTTATAATCAATATCGGCTCACTGCGTCTTTCAGTTTATCGTGTCATCCTGATAATTGCTTTTGTGCCGGTCACATTTGCTTGGCTCAGCGGACGCGCCGGACGCATCAGGGTGGCAGACATTGCGATGATTCTGCTTTGCAGTTGGGCCACGGTCAGTTTCATCGCAATTCATGGGCCTGACGGTGTCCAAGCCGGGGGAATTATGTTCATTGAAACTGTTGGCCCATACCTCGTCGCACGCGTTTACATCCGCACAGCTTCCGATTTCCGAGCGATGGTCAAAGTACTTTTCCTGATCGTACTGTTCCTTTTACCGTTTGCCATAATTGAAGCGTTGACCGGGCAAAATCTGCTGCTTGAGATCATGGACAGTATCTGGAATTCTTATTCCCGTGTCGCAAAGGATCCGCGATGGGGTCTGCAGCGAGTCCAAGCGACGTTTGAACACCCTATCTTGTTTGGCGTGTTCTGCAGCAGTGTGATCGCTCTTACTTATCTCGTCCTTGGCTATGAGAGATCCAGTTTCCAACGGATAGGCACCACTTTTCTAACACTGCTAACGGCTGGGCTGTGTCTGTCCGCTGGTCCAATGACGGCCATGACTGCACAACTTTTGCTGATAGGCTGGAACTGGATTCTGAAGTCAGTGGCTGCGCGATGGAAACTTCTCGCTGGTTTGATCGCCTCGATGTGGATTTTCCTTGAAATCACAGCCACCCGGTCTCCGGCACAGATCTTCATCTCCTACTTCTCGTTCAATTCTTTCAGCGCTTATATGCGTCTCCATATCTGGAGCTTTGGCACCGCTTCGATACTAGAGCATCCCGTGTTTGGAATTGGGTTTAATGAATGGGCACGGCCAAGCTGGATGAGTTCAAGTATCGACATGTATTGGATTGTTTCCGGTGTGCGTCACGGTCTACCAGCAACATTTTTTAGCTTTCTGGGATTTTTTTCCATTGTTGTGCCGTTGATGTTCCGCAAAGGCCTTGACGACACCCAGTCCATCTATCGGTTAGGAATTTTGTGTTGCTTGGCTTCATTTTTTCTGGCGGGCTGGACGGTACATTACTGGAACGCAACCTATGTACTTTTCAATTTCTTACTTGGAAGTGGTGTATGGCTGCTCGATGCTATTCCAGCTAGTGAGCAAAACACAACCAAAGAAGAATCACAGCCCCGTTCCAATTACCGACGATCAAACACCGTTCATGTGCCTACAACCCGCTTTAGACACCGCCGAAAATGACGGACATATGCCAAGGACACCCTGTTCGGACCGGAGCGCCTATCGGCGCGTGCCATTGATTGGGATCAAAGCGACCGCGGAGATTCATCAAGGCGCGCGGCCACGGTGCTGCAATCCAGACGCCGTATACATGGCCGCAGCCGAAATGATGCCAGCTTCAACCGGGATGCTCTTGCTCTGCGGGGGCCATCCATAAATGGTCAGAGGACAAAGGTCGAGCTGCGGTCCCTGAAATATGAGTGCGTTTACCTGCGCAGCTTTGAGACCGGATCACAGACCCGCAAGGGTATCCGGAAAGTGTTGGCCTATTACAACGCTGAGCGGCCCCACTCCACCCACGGAATCTTGACCCCCGACGAGGTCCATGCCAGCGAATAGAACCCATGAGTGTTGATTGTCACTGAGAACTGACCCTCAGCATGGACTCCGGCATGGAACGTGCCAGTCCCGTGAAAGTTAAGGATGATCTCCCTTGTCGGTGGGATCATTGCCGCCGCCCCCAGCGTCCGAAGGCAAGCTCCGCAGCCTCTGGGGCGATCCGATCAGCAACGTCGCGCGGCGGGGCGAGCTGGTGCAGCCCGCGCAGCGCCCCGATCGCTTGCCGCCCGCCGCCCGTCAGCGCTATTTTGGCGACCTGCATTATCGAGAAGGCGTAGGTCACCGGCAGCATTGGCCACGCAAACCGTGCCACAAAGCGCAACCGGTTGCGGAAGTTGAAATAGTTTGCGAATGCCGAGCCACGCCGGTTAATCGACCCGGAGCCGATCGCCGTGCCACCATGATGATGGACTACCGCCTCCGGACAGGTGAGAAGCGGCAGCACACCCCGGCGATAGGCCCAGTCTACTTCCTCGTAATAGAGGAAATAGTCCTCCCGAAGCGGTCCGACCATTTCGACGAAAGTCCGTGACGCAACCATATTGGCACCTGAGATGAAATCGAGGCTCCCGGCCAGAGGAGGTTTGGCTTCTGTGGGCAGGAGACCTTGATTGACGTTGTAGCAGACCCCCCCCGTCCAGCGCCTGATGCGCCCGCCGTCCGACTGGAGATAGCCGGGGGGGTCGAGATAGCGGGTTCGCCCGCCCATAAGTGCGAACGGGCCCGCCACCTTAGCGATGCGAACATAGGCGGCAGCAGTCCCAGGCTCAACAACGCTATCGGGGTTCAGTATCCAGAAGAGCTCGATCTCCGCTCGCGACAAAAACCAGGTAAGCCCGGCATTGACGCCGCCCGCAAAGCCCATATTGCGCGGCACCCGCAGTAGCGTGAGCCAAGACAAGTCTCCTTCGGTCGGCGCCTGGGCGCCCGCTTCGGCTTCGGCAAAGCTCACCCCGCAGCGGTCTGCCCAGTCGGCGACCAGCGCGGCGCTATCGTCCGGCGAGGCGTTATCACAAACAACAACGCGAAGCGTCGCACCGGTAGTGGCGATTAGGCTGTCGAGACACGCCTCAATGACATCTGCCGAGCAATAGGTCACGATAATCACCGAGATGGGCACCTTCGCCGCCCCCTCCGTTTCCTGCCCTTCTTGCATTATTTTTTATCCTAACGAGTGAGTGACACTACCCGCGCCGCTAAATTGCTTCGAGGATGGCGGCTTCGCCCAGCAAGATCAAGGCTGTTCTCTTGCGCCAACCGGACCGGAGTTGAAACGGGCTTGACCTCTCGGTCTAGACAGATTGACGCACGTTGCGTGTCTGGAGGCGTCGGGGAAGGATAAGGATCGGTTATAATTAGAGGATAAGACCGCATAATCTGAGGTAGCGTGGCACAAGAATTCACCAGTGGATTCCCTTTTGTCGGAAAAAGCACCAAATGCGCCAGGAAGCCACGTGAATGCCATAGCAAGATATAGTCCCTCCCTTAAATACCTTATCCAACGGGGCTTAGTGGCCGTCTCATTACCTCTCATGGGCATATTGCATTCCCGCTGGACTACAGGGAACGTCTTTTACAAACCTGTTTGCGAATGCCGATCTGCCAGCGTGACACTTAAGGCCCCATCGTTTACTCATCAGACGCGCCACCCAGAGCGCTCAGGACATCCTGACGCAGATCATTCACGCCTATGAACACCGGGCTAAGGCGGGGCAGATCCAGGAACGTGCGCTCGAAACCGACCCGAAGAAACTGGCGCTTTATGAGGCGGTCCTTGGTGATCTGATGGAACGGCTGGCCAGAACGTCTTGACTAAAGTGGTCTTCGGCAGAATTATTGCAGTGGTAGTGAGTTTCAATTAGCGTTTCCAGACGAGCATACGCGTTTTTAAAGCCCTATTGCACGAAGGAATATTAGCATGCCCTCTCG
Organism: Roseovarius sp. MBR-51; assembly: GCF_053628575.1. Taxonomy (NCBI): domain Bacteria; kingdom Pseudomonadati; phylum Pseudomonadota; class Alphaproteobacteria; order Rhodobacterales; family Roseobacteraceae; genus Roseovarius; species Roseovarius sp. MBR-51. Next base: position 7,852 of record NZ_JBRJGQ010000021.1, on the reverse strand, counting down.
CCCAATACTCATGGTCGTAGCCTCGGCCGGAGGGCACTGGGTTCAATTAATGAGGATGCGCAAGGTTTGGGACGGATTGCAGGTCACCTATCTGAGTACCGAACCTGGCCTTGCGGACATCGTGAAGACCATGGCCCGGAATGAGGGTAACCCGCCGCCAAAATTTGCATCGGTCACGGATGCCAATCTCTCCGAGAAGCTACGCCTCATCCGTCAGCTTTTCGAGGTGTTTCTCCTGGTGCTGCGCCATCGGCCAGACGTGATCATCACCACAGGTGCCGCGCCCGGCTATTTTGCCCTGCGTTTTGGCAAGCTCTTAGGCGCGCGTACCATTTGGGTCGACAGCATGGCCAATGCCGAGAAACTGTCAAGATCTGGTAAGGAAGTCGGGAAGTATGCCGACCTGTGGCTCACGCAATGGGAGCATCTGGCGCGTCCCGAAGGGCCGCATTTCATGGGGGCGGTTCTGTGATCTTTCTGACCACCGGGACGCAACTTTCCTTCGACAGACTCGTGCGAGCGGTGGATGAATGGGCGGATGAAACCAAACCGTCTTGTGGCATATTTGGTCAAGTCCTGCCCGCGACTCATGACCCATATACGCCGCGAAACTTCGAAACCAAGGCGCGGCTTTCACCGGCGGATTATGCCGAAGTGTTCAGCAAAGCCAACCTCATCATTTCACATGCCGGCATGGGTACGATCCTGACGGCATTGACCCAAGACAAGCAGATCTGCATCATGCCCCGGCAGATCAAATATGGCGAACACAGGAACAACCATCAGCTCGCCACGGTCGAAAGGCTGAAAGAGCATCCCAGGCTTTTCAAGGCGCGCGACGAACATGACTTGCCCCGCTGCCTTGACGCGGCCATGCGGGCGGTCGGGACGTCGCAAACTGCGGCCATAGACCCGTTTGCTGCCGCGGATTTCACCGATAAATTACGAAAGTTTGTCCTTAACACCGGGAAGTAGAACTCGGCTAGTCCTCACTCTCTCGCAGCCACCATCCCGCAAGCCAACCCGCCAGAAAACCCCCAAGGTGGGTCTCCCAAGCGAGATTACCGCCCATTCCCCAGTACATAATGAGGTTGAGAAGGATGAGCAGCACGACCACCCGCAGCACCGGCCCGATCCCCTCATGTGCCAGACGACGGGCGGTATACTCCCAACTCGTGAGCGCCCCGGCCAGACCAAAGAGCGCGCCGGAGGCTCCGACCATGGGCTGCACTGCTGTAGACAGGACGGCAAAGCCAACAGCCCCTCCCAAAAGCGACAGCGCATAGATCACGGCAAAGCGGAGTTGACCCACATGCTCAATCACCAAGCGCCCAAGCGAGACGAGCGTGATCATGTTGACCAGAAGGTGCGCGGCCCCACCATGCAGGAACCCATAGCTGGCGAACATCACCACGGGCTGTGCAGCATAGTTTGGCTGCCAGTTGTCCAAGAGCCCCCGCCAAAACCCACCGTATTGATAGGTCAGTCCACGCCAGCGAGGAGATCCCCAGAGCCCGTAGTCAGCCCCTTGCAGGACGCCTTCGACCGCAACACAAACTAACAAAATCAGCAGTAATACGCCATGAGCGAAAACCCATACCCAAAGGGGCGAGCGTTCTGATGCTGAGTGTTGGTTGTCCATTCTATATATTCTGAGTCAAACTGGACTATTCCTAGGGTTAAATTATAGTGTCATGACGGACCATGCGTCCGCACTGGGTCCAAAAAGAACTTTGGCTTGAGGTTTAAAGCTGCCCGTTCAATGAAATGCCAAGATAGCACCGCACAGATGAGAGTGACGGGAAGCGCAATAGCAATGTTAACGAGCGGATCGGCCACACCCAAACTTGCGATAAGTTGCTGAGCCGGGAAGGCATAGATGTAGGTACCGTATGAATAGTCTCCCAGTCGGTTATAGCCGAGTTGTGCCCAAAAGTTGGTGACGGCCCTCGTCAGGCGGCAGTTTGAAGTTGCTTGATCCCGTCTTTGAACTCAACCCCCTGAATGACCTCGGGCAGGCGGTTTGGTCAGGAGATCCTCCACCATTTTTTCTTCGCTGACATCATTAGCCGGAAAACCATGAACAAGGCGGTCTTCCGGGTCAGGCAGCCCTTGGATTTCCGGGTCCGGTTCCTGACGGTGGCAAAGATGCTCTAGATCCGGTTTGTGTTGCGGATCTGTTTCCAATGCTCCGTCAGGAAGTCGTAGAAGGCGAGCAGTTCGTCGCGGTCCTTGACCCGTTTGGCGACCGCGCATTCGTATTTCACGCCGTAAGTTTCCACGAAGAGATCGAAAGCCGCCTTAGTCTTAGCCTGCCAGATGTCGTGCAGGTGCAACAACTTCAGATCGGCGTCTGAGTCCGGGCGGGGCTTGTAGTAGACGCTGCCCCGGCTGATCCCCAGAACGACGGCCTGCCGGCTGGCGCTCAATTGCGCAGTGGGATCGATCATTTTTTTGCGCTCAGCAACAGACCCGCCTTGTCGAGCGCGCCAGGCAAAAAGTCGGACAAAAAATCATCCTCCAGCGTCAGCTCTCCGAACTTTGCGTGCAGGGTCTTCACGTCGACCGCCGGTTCAGGCTCTGACTTCGTAGCTTCGCCGAACACCCCCGTCCTCCCTCAAGCAACGGATCACGCCATTGCTTGATCTGGTTCGGATGAGCGGCGAAACCCTGCGCCAACGCGATCAAGGTCTTTTCGCCCTTGATCGCGGCCACCGTCACTTTCGCCTTGAATTCCGGGCTATGATTCCGGTGTGGTCGTCTTGCCATGGTCTTCTCCTCGCTCGCAGCATCATGCTGCTGTTGCGCGGAAAATCCACCTATCCCGGCTGTTCAAGTTTCCGGAACCACCTTTGCTTGCCCATCTCAAACCCCATATCTGCCATGCTGATAGGGAATCACAGATATAGTCCCATGGAAATTCTGAAACGGAGAGGTCGCAACACGCTCTAATCACTCAGCCCTTTGAAGTTGGCGCAAGAAGGATGTGACATCCTCCCCCACTACGCTTGACGACAAAGAGGACAGATCGATTGTGCCAGACGCCTCTTTCTGGTCCGTCAGAATGTCAGGGCTCAGTTTAAATTCGTATTGGCGCACCCATTCCGTGCCTAGCAAGGCCTTAAGGCTATTTGCGAAAGGCGTCGCAGGCGTCAGCACCGGTCGCTTTGCGCTAAGTGCATGAATGATGGACCCTGAATGCAGGTAGCTGCGGAATGGTGCCACAATAACATCGCAGGCCCCCAAAGCCGCGCGATACTCCGCCGGTGTCAGATCATCAAACCACACTACGACACGATGATCTCTCTTAGCTTTTTCTTTCAGCATCAAAAGAAACGCCTCTGTTTCGGGACGACCATACTGAGGTCGCCCGCACAAAAGGAGGCGCAGATGTGGGGCAGTGGTCTGAATGAAGGTGTCGAGCAAATCTTCAACACCTTTATACGGTCTGATTTGACCGCAATAGCCCAGCACTCGGTTTTTGGGGATAAAGCCCAATTTCATCCGAGCGGCCCTACGCTCATCTGGCGAAAGCTCTGCGTCCGGATAGGCTGGGTGCCACGCTCCATGGCCAGGCTTGGCAGCAAGCTGCGGCAAGCCAGCCCTGACCTGGGCCACAGTGCCTGGTGCAAGCGTGAGAAAGGCATCAACCTTTCTTGCTAGCGCGCGGATATAGATTGGCCAGACGAGCTTTTGAAATCGCCGCGCATCATGCGGTGCAAGATTATGGACAACCCAAACAACACGGGTACTAGAAGGTGCGTTTCCTACCGCACTCAGAAGGCGCCACATCTTGATCAGAATCTGCCAGCGGCTGCGCGATTCCCCGAAAACACGCTCAGCCCAATGCAGAAGCAGGATGTCAGTGCCGCCTTTCGTGGCCTGGGCCAAGGCTTCGACAGTCTCAAGATTCTTTACCCGGCATCCATTAGCTTCGAGACCATCAAGAAAGATGTTTATAAAGGGATTATGTGTATCACCTTTTCCAGGCCAACTGGCCACATTGAGACCGATCAATTCATCCGTGGTCATCACCCATTTCCCTTTGCTCGCTGAAGCGGCCCTAAGTATTCATACAGTTTTTCAGCATCCGAAAGGGGTGTCCGTGTTATGTTTCATACTGCTATTTGTTACTTCTCGTCCAGCCAATATGCTTCATCTTGCATTTTACAATCAAGGGCGGCATGAGATCGCTCAGCATCATACAACTTAATACTGAACAACTACCGGTTGGTGCCGGTAGGATCAGCGATGTGGCTTTCGAGAGGTGGTTCCGGAAACTTGAACAGCCGGGATAGGTGGGTTTTCCATGCAAGAGCAGCATGATGCTCTAAGCAAGGAGAAGACCACGGCAAGACGACCGCGCCGGAATCACAGCCCGGCATTCAAGGTGCGGTGGCCGCGATCAAGGGCGAGAAGACGCTGATCGAGCTAGCACAGGATTTCGACGTCCATCCGAACCAGATCAGGCAGTGGCGCGACTAGTTCTATCGCAAGCCGAACACCTCGAAACCGGCCCCGGGACACAAGATCTACCCATATCTGCTGAGAAAACTGCCCATCACCCGGCCCAATCAGGTCTGGGTGAAGAAAATCACCTACATCCCGATGACGCGGGGTTCATCTATCTGGCGGCCGCGTTGGACTGGCTCACGTGGTGCGAGAGCCCGCACTTCGCCTTGAACTCAGGCGCAGGCGTCTTTCTCTTCGTCACTCCGGATCATCTCTCTTCTCAGGCGATTCACCTTAACAACTGGTCCCAGTTTCCGCGACCAACTCTATTTTGGGACAAGCTCGGCGAGCTATCGCTCATATGACAGCGAACTATTGCTCACATAATGGGACACGGTTGGCAATTGAGAGCAGTTACAGTTATCGACCCTACAAACCACAGAAAGAACAGATTTCGAGACAACAAAAGACCGATTCTAATGACACGTAGGATCGTTGCAGGCAAGCCGAGGAGCTCCAATGTCTACCATATATGTTTCAAACGCGTCGCAACTTTCAGCCGCGCTGGCGCGGGCAGCTGGCGGTGAGACGATCGTCTTAAGTAGCGGAAATTACGGCGCACTCGACATATCGGGCGAGTCTTTTTCCAGCTACGTCACACTGGTTTCCGAAGAGGAGCGAGGCGCGGTTTTTACCAGTGTCAATATTCGCAACACTGACTATCTTCGTATCGATAATGTCCATGTCGACAGCCCCAACAATGGCGGTGCGGCTTCGACGATTGTTTCGGTAAGTGATGGTAGCAGTCATATCCAATTCCTCAATTCCGAGGTCAACGGCAAAGTCGATGGTGTCTACAGTGGCCATTATGGACTTCACACCAGCGGGAATGTATCGGACGTGACGTTCGCTGGAAACTATGTCCACGACATTAAGATCGGCGGTGTTTTCTACAATGCCAAAGACTTGACGGTTAGCGGAAACACGATTGATTATACCGGTGCCGACAGTTTAAAGTTCATCGGTGTGCAAGACGTACTCATCGAAGGCAACATGGGTTCCCAGAACTTTTTTCCGGCCCCTGGAGAGCATCTTGACTTCATCCAGTTCCAAGGTAGTGATTCCAGCGATATCGTGATCCGTGGAAACGTCAGCCTGCCGGGAACCCATGCCAACGTGCAGGGGATTTTCTTTGACGACGCTCACTACACGAACGTTCTGGTCGAAGACAACGTCATCGCAACAGGCATGATTCGCGGTATCTCGGTGTCCAGTGGTACAAACTTCGTGGCACGCAACAACACTTTGATTAATCTGCCCGGTGAGGGCAGCAAGGCCACTAAAGTGATGGGCGCGGATCAAAGTTATGGCAACATCCAGACCTCTTTTCTGCAGGATGCTGGGAAAGATGCCAATCTCACTCTGCAGAACACCGATCCTGACAAGCCGTTTTATTTCGGCGACTTCTTCGCAAACCCCGAAGCCGGGCTAGGAATGACACTCGATGACCTCCTGCCCACACCCAATACCCTCGCGGAAACGATGGGAGCCGTCAGGACAATAGAGGCGTTTCTTGCCGGTAATATTCAAACCCAGGAACGCGAACCGGAAACAGGCCAAAACTCGGCACCAACCCCCGAGCCGACACCTGAACAACCGGCACCAACTCCCGTGCCGACACCTGAACAACCGGTACCAACTCCCGAGGGCGATACGGGCGGCACGGATCAGGGGCAAATCGACACTTCTTTGGACGGCGTAGCTTATGCGTCGATGGGCGCGCACGAATTCAATAGCGCTTCCGACGTGATCGAGGTCGCACATAACAGCAATTTGGCGTTGGACGCGGCGACCATCTCGCTCAGCTTCAACGCCGACACAGTATCTGGCGCGCGCGGACTAATCTCCAAAGACGCGACCTACTACACTGGCGGTGGGAACCACTTGGTCAGTTACATCGAGAACGGCGCCTTGATCGTGCGCTTTCAAGATGGTGCAACGGACGAGATCGCCCGAATTGGTGGTATCAAGGCCGATACCGACTATGACCTGCAGGTCTCCTTTGGCGATGGCAATGCGTCAGTCTGGCTAAATGGAGAGCAAGTGCACTCCGCCGATTTCTCGACGAGCTGGGCTACCAATGTGGAATATCTACAGTTCGGTGCCCGCGGCTGGTCCAGTAAATCCGGTGAGGCTGGGTTCTCGAATGTTTTCGACGGAACGATTTCTGATATCGTCGTAGCAGAGGGCAACCTGACCCCTGCGCAGTTGCAGAACCTGCTGTCGGACGCATCGGCTGACTCTGGAACTGCGGGTGGCACCCCGACACCGGAATCGCCACCGACCGGCATCATTGCCAATGTCGTCTATGAACAGGCTGCAGAACAGACGTTCAATGGCAGAACAGCCAGTATCGTGAATCTCGAACACAATGCCGCCTATGAGGTGCAGGAAGGCACGATCTCTTTCACCTTCAATGCCGACGACCTGAACGGAACGCAGGGATTGTTTTCAAAAGATGCCTTCCACTACGTGGGCGGCGGAAACCATGTATCGGTTATGCTCAAGGGAGATACGCTTTATCTTCGCTATCAGGATGAAGACAGCGAAGCGGCCTTCCGCGCCCCCGGCATCAAGGCAGGCGAAGACTACGACGTTCAAACATGGTTTGGAGACGGTGAAGTCGGCCTAGCTGTGAATGGCGAACTGATCGGAACCAAGGCATTCGACGTCGATCTAAGCCTGAATAATCAGAACTTGCAATTTGGCGGGCTCGGGTGGTCCAGTTCGGACGGCGGCGACCAGATCAGCAATGCGTTTGATGGCACGATTTCAGACATATTGATAGTTGATCAGGCCGTAACGATTGACCATGGCGATCTGATCGCCTGATTCCGGTCAAGTCGTATTAGCAACTGTGTCTAGATGATCGGATTTGAGTGCCGAGGAATGCTTGATTTGAGGATAGCGTTTACGATGGTTGCAAGCCAGCGCGCGATGGAGACGATAACGAGTTTGTGCGGTTTACCGCGCGCCCTGAGTTGCTGCGCGACCGGTTTCAGAACTGGATTGTGACAGGCGGCGGCAAGTGCGGCTTGGTACAGAAGATGCCTCAGGGCTCGCCGTCCTCCGGCGATTGCGCGCCTCTGCCTCGCACCCGTTCCCCATGACAATGGACCGATGTGAGGCAGGCGCGCAAACAGCATGGCCGCAGAAGCCGGGCCAGTACCGGGCCAGTACCGGGAATTGAACGCAGAAGTGTTGCTTTGGTTCTGTCGCAAATTTCCAGATAGGTTGGAAGCAGGGTAACGCTCCGGTGGGGGCCGTCTGACTTCGGCGACGATCCGATGATAAGTCCGACCTTATGTCCGATTTCATTTCTCGCCCTCAAATCGAAGTT
>NZ_JBRJGQ010000020.1:0-44393 GCF_053628575.1 Roseovarius sp. MBR-51 | reverse complement strand
GGGAGCGCACCAAGCTTCAGATGGCGCATATCAAGCTGTCACACAGCCGGGCCTTTCTGTTGCGTGCCTATCCGTTGCAAACCCATGAGATGCTGACCGCCGCCCTCGGCACCACCGCGCCGGTCGATCTGGGCCGGGGTCTGTCCCTGACCCGTCGCCGGGTCGCAGGCGAGATGCGCCTTGAGTTGGGCGGTGCGGATCGGGGCATGATCGACGGCCTCAAAGCGCTCGGCTGCTTCACTGAGATCATCGCCTTCCAATTGCGGGTGTTCCTGCCGCATGGGGACGGGGTCGACACGGGAAGCATTCTGGCCCGGATCGTGGGGCAGGCACCAGATGCCCCCTCAGTGGCAGCAGAATAGCTAAGGGGGCGATCATGACATTCGATGACATCAAGGCCGCCGTCGATGCCGGGCAGACCGTGCATTGGGCCAATAAAGGCTACGTTGTCCAGAAGGACTGGCTCGGTCAGTACCTCATCACCAATTTGCCGAATCGTAGCTGTATCGGTCTGACCGACCGGAGCGGGCAACGGTTGAACGGCAAAGAGGCGGAGTTCTTCATCGCGCGATCGGAGGACGGGGTGGAGAATCCGGGCAGCCAATCAAGACCAGACGGGCAGGGGAGGGGCGTAGCACCCGGAGGCGCGGGGGCATTCCCACTCGGACGGCAGCTCTGACCCGTAGGCGGGCTGAAAGGAAAGCAGGCTTTCTGATTTGTGATCCCTCAAGGGGTCGAGAAAGCAATCCCGGATGCGTTGGCAAGAACGTCAGGCACCGGCCAATCTAAAAGGAACCATCCCATGTTCGCAGGAACCCTCACCCGCAATGTCGAGACCGCAGCCGCTCAGTACACCGGCATGATCCACGGGGCACGCTTTGACATCGCCATCCAGTTGGAGGCGCGGGCCAAGATGTCCGAACGCAGCCCGGATTTTGACGTGACGGCAGTCAACAAATCAGGCCGCAAGGTGCGCATCGGCACGGCCTGGAACGAGACCGGCAATACTAGCGGCAACCCCTACATCTCGATGCAGATCGATGTCGGCTTGGGCCCGTTCCGTGTCAACGCGGTGCAGACTAAAGAGGCGCGCGCGGCCCAGAGCGGCGCGTTCGAGATCATCCCACTGGTCTCGAACGGCCTGATGAAATCCGGCTCGATCTCGGGCGAGCTCACCGCCATGGACGCTGACAACGCATTCACCGGCTACATCGCCAACATGATGTTCGATCTGGAGTTCATGCTGATCGAGAACAGCTACAAATCCGAGGAGACCCACCCCGATTACCGCATCGAGGTCAGCTCGCCCCGTGGCACACCGATCCGCCTCGGCTCGGCGTGGATGGCCAAAAGCAGCCGCACGGGCAATGACTACCTGTCGCTGCTGATCAACACGCCCGATGGCGACCTGCGCGTGAACGCCGTGCAGAACGAAGAGCAGCGCGGCGGGCAGACCTTCTCGATCATCCCGTTCATCGACAGCGGTGAGCAGCCGCAGGACGCAGGCGCGGGGCTCTCGCTGGTCGCGTGATTAGCGCGCGAGAGGAGACGATCTGAACCGAAAGGGGAGCCGTGGGATCACGGTTCCCCTTTTTCCATGTCCGTTTGCGTGAAGGACGCTACTCGCTTGCGGCAACACCGTTCATGATCACGACAAATCGGCTCGCGGTTGTGGTGCTTCGCAAGTTGATTAAATTGCAAAGCGCAACAGAGTAAAATTGGAATTTACTGTGGCTTCGGAGGCGGCAGCGATGCGCAGAAGGCTCGCGTTGCGGAACCGGGAGCTATCGTCCGCAGCCAGATCATGAACGGTCCAGAACCGTCACTCAACAGTGCCGCCAACGGTGCTGCGGTGGACGGTAGCTTTCGGCACGGGAGTTCAACATGAGCTACAGTAGGGCCAATATTTACAGCAACGTGGCGTAAGGATCCGGTGTCCAGCATGATCTGGAGTCACCGAGCAGCCTCGTTCCCTGTAGTTCATGACCGCTGAACATCAGGCTCCATGTAATCCCTCGAACAGGCATCGAGGCGCGAAGCCGGCCTTTACGCCCTCGGTTTCAGTGTTGGTGAATTGATGGGTATCGGCGGCTTTGAACAGGAGAACGTCGACACGTACATGGACGTTTTCTACTTTTCCTTGGTCAACTATTCGTCCCTCGGCCTTGGCGATATCTATCCTACGTGTCGCGTTGCCCTTTAATCGGCTCTGCCTCAATCTGTGTGGCGGAACGGTAGCATTCTCGCCCGCAACAATTCTGGACCGGCTCGACCGTACATGGCGCGTTTGAGCGTCTTCAGGCGATTGATCTGACCTTCTGCTTGGCCGTTGCTCCATGGCATCTCGATGGCGTTTTTGACTGCATCGAAGTCCCGGTTCAATGTGCGGGCAAAGCGCACGATGGGCGCCAGATCGGTTTCGATCGCGTTGTCGATCCATGCTGGGAGCGGGTCTGCTTGGCGGCTGCGCAGGATACCGTTGAACCGCATGGCGAGACTTCGCATCGTTGCGAAGGCGGGAGAACCGGCCTTGAGCGCGTCGACTTTCCGCGCTTGATCCGGGGTGAGCTTTCCGCGGGGTTTGATGCACAGCGCGGCTGCGATGACCGGGGAAATCGCGTGCCCCGTTTCCGGGTCCCGGACTGGCTTAAGGATTTCGTGCTCTACCTTGGAGTCGCTCCCTTGCTGTTCTGCTTTTCGCCAGCCCGCCAACAGACGCTGCAAATGCGACTGACTCCCCTCGTAACCGCGCTCTCGGATCAGACGGAACAGGGCGCTGCCAGTTCGAATGCCCTCCTTCCAGCTTTGGCTCAGGAACTCTTCAAAGTACCACGGCGATGTCGGCTTCAAAGCGGCCCGCCTGCGGTCCGGTGGTGTCTCGAACTGCAGCCATTTCGCGATGCTGCGACGCGGGAACCCTGTTCGCCGCCCGATCTCGCTGCATGAAAGCCCCTGATTTCGGAGCGCATGAATGGTGGCGAAAATCTCTTCCCGAGACGTCCTATGCGCCAGGCGTGACTTCAGAAGGCTGCCGGCTGCGGTGATGTTGTCGGCGTCGGACAGCAGCGCCCTGCCGGTCGCACGGCCGTGAAGGTTCATTTGCTCCTCGATGGCCTGCCGCAGGTTTTGTACGATATGGAACCGGTCAGCGACCTGCTTCGCCTGCGGTGCCCCTTGCCGTGCTGCCTGGGCGTAGAGACCGCAGCGATCTCTGCTGATCACTTCCACCTCGGGGTGTCGCTTCAGCCAGTTGGTGCAGCTGACGACATCTCGATCCTCAAGAATGTCGATCACCACGCGACGCTCCAGATCCACAATGATCGTGCCGTAGGTTTGCGATTTCCGCCAACTCCAGTCGTCGATCCCGATGACTGTCGGCGACTCGCCACTGTCTTGGGCACGGTTCTTCAGCTGCCTAAGCACCGTGTCATCGCTGACTCCAAGGCCCAAACGATGCAACAACCGCTCGGCTGGCCGTCCGCCGGTCGCATGCCCAAGATGGGTGACAATCTCCCCGACACGCGAAGTACGACGTGCAAATGGACGCGCAATCGAGGCGATTTGGTCTGAGAATGTTCGGCGTGGGCAAGCGGGTGCCTGACATCGCCAACGGCAAATTGCGAGATCAACCGTTACCTCGTCTCCATGCGCGGGATAATCCTGCAGCCGCCGACGCCGCCAGCCGTGACGTCGGCGTGAATGCAATCCACAGTCTGGGCAAATGCCGTTGGGAGCCAAGACGCCAGATACAATCCACCCGCCTCTTTCACTTCGCTCAACGCTTTGAACGGCAACATCGCTCCCGGGCGACCAGTGCTTCTTCGAACTCACAACTATACCTCCTGAATTTTCCAGTTTCAGGATAGTTGCGCCACACAAAGTGAGGCAGAACCGATTAAAGGGCAACGCGACAGCTGGCAATGGCAAGGTGTCATTGACGGCGCAAGCATGTAGAATCAAGGCCATCAGCCGACGATGACCGCAAATATCTAGGCGCTCACCAGCTGAGCGGGGTAAATGAGTACCATTGAAGGATGCGCAATTCGCATGACCAATATCCTGCGAGGCGGCCGTATCGTGGCTTTTCAGCCAAAGCTCCCTTGCCTCTATGGCGGGCGAAATCTACTGCTGTGGAATAGATCCCCCAAATTGCAAGGTCGATTGCAGCGCAGATGCCTACCCATTCCCCCTCCAACGTCACGGGATACGCTGCTGCTTGGAGCGTTGTTTTCATTTGGTCATTTTGGCTGATAGTCAGCCGTGTTGCCCATGACAGCGGTCTGACGATCTATGATCTGGCCGCATTTCGGTATGGCCTGGCGTCACTGGTAGCCGTGCCGCTCTGCCTCTATTACAAGCCCTGGCGGGGCCTTCGGCTGTTCCAGATTGCTGCGCTTTCGTTCATTTTGGGTCCGGTCTACATTCTTATAGTATTCTCCGGCTTTCTCTATGCGCCTGCCGCCCATGGTGGGATTTTCATGAACGGGATGCTGCCTCTTATAGGCATCTTTCTGGCAATATTGCTGTTGCGCGCGCTGCCAAGTTATAAACAAGTTTTTGGTGCTGTGCTGATCCTCATTTCCGCTGTCGTGCTAGCCTTTGACGCAAGCGGAACCAGTGGCGAGGATGCGTGGATTGGTGACCTGCTGTTTCTGATTGGCGCGCTGTTTTTCTCTTCCTATATTGTCCTCTCAGAGCGATGGCAACTTGGTGCGATGCAGATCATCTTTTGCGGGACTGTCGTCAATGCGTTGCTGTATTTACCAGTCTGGGCACTTTGGCTGCCAACCGGCCTTGGAGATGCACCCTTGGGACCACTCGTGCTGCAGGCAATCTACCAAGGCTTTGTGCCTAACCTAATTGGCCTACTCTTCATCGCCCATGCTTCACGGAGAATCGGGAATGGTGATACGTCTTTCATCCTGGCCGCGGTGCCGGGCGGAGGCGCTATTCTGGGGGCGCTGATTTTGGGGGAAAGCCTGAGCATAATCAGCATACTGGCGCTTGTTATGTTGACGATCGGATTGATGATAAGCGTCCGCCGAAGGAAACTGCTGTAAGAATCCACTATATTCGACGGGTCTCGGCCAGATTGACGCCGGTGTTGCCCGGTTTCTTGCCGACGGAGCCTAAGATGGAGAGCCCACCAGCAACCTGCTCGTGGAGCGTTTTGGCGCGATCGTAGAGATCATCATCCCTCCGCCGAAGAACGCTGTTCCAGGCCCTGACGCAGCTCATGCGCCCAGGTCAGCTGTGCATGGCTGACGCGCGATGAGGCGTAGGCCATCCGCTCAACCCCGAGATTGGTCGCCCCGGCCAGGATGGTGGCTAACACAGCGTCAGCCTCATCGTGATGTTTGCCAGAGTCGATCAGGAGCATGAAGCACGGAGACGCCAGTCGCGATTGTGGTCGGGCGCATTCGTTGCCTCTTGGGATTGGCGCCAGCGAGATCAGCAGACGGAAATCCTAGGCGCGTCACACACAAATTGTTAGCAACGGCGGCTTAAAACACCGCCGTTACAAATTTATGCCGCGATGGTTTCCAGCATCTTCGTCATACACAACGCTGCCTCACCGGCTTCATGTCCTTTCAGAGCAAACGCTCTCGGAAAATTCTCAAATGGTGCTCAGTTTCGTGGAAATTATGCGGACTCAGTGAGATTGAAGTGGTCCGGCAAAACTGGACAGCGTGCTAAGATGTATCCAACAAGGACGACAGGATACGCAAATGACCAAGAGACGCAGTTTTTCAGATAAGTTTAAGGCTACGGTGGCGCTTGAGGCGCTTCGTGGAGACCGGACAGCGCAAGAGATTGCGGCCAAGCACAAAGTCCACCCGACGCAGGTGACGACTTGGAAACGGCAGGCGATAGAGGGTCTGACGGGTGTGTTTTCCGACAAGGTCAGAAAAGCGGAAGACAGCGAGGCCGAGGTCAAAGAACTTCATGCGAAGATCGGAAAGCTGGCGGTCGAAAACGATTTTTTGTCACAAGGGCTGAAGCGATGAGCCCGAGTGAACGCAAGGCTATGATCCATCGGGATCATACGGCCTGAGCCAAGCCACGAATTCGGCGCGCCTACCTGCCGCCCGTTACAGCGAAAACTTACAGGTGGCGTGCCGCCTCTCGTGCGGTCATTCCTTCACCGATCAATCGTGCAAAACGCTTCGACAGTTCACTTGGCAACGGTGCTGGCATGACATGACCATCGCAAACAGGGTGAATCTTAAATCAGCAGGTAAGAGAATCCTCCCTATTCAAACTTTCCTCGAAGCGCTTTAGCGCATTGATCACGGTCGCCTAAATGTGTTCTATCTCAGGCGAATTGCTGTGACCTCATTAAGATTTGCACCAGGAAGCTCCCGATACGACAGTCCTGACCCGAGTTTTTGAGCGTCAATACTTCGCGTCCTCATCAATCCGGGGCAAGAACCAAGTCAGCAATCCCGCAAGCGGCAGGAAAGAGCAGATCCGATACACCGTCTCGACGCCGTAACTGTCCGCCAGCACCCCAAGAAACCCGGCTGAAATGCCTGCAAGGCCAAAGTTCAGACCATAGAACAACCCACCGATCAGCCCGATCCGGTTGGGCAGCAGGTCCATGGCGTAGATCAGGATAGAGGCGAAGGCGCTTGCCATGACAATATTGATCATCACCGTCAGCACCCCGGTCCAGAACAGATCGGCGTAAGGCAGGATGAGCGTCAGCGGCAGTGGCCCCAGCACCGATATCCAGATGATCCGGTAACGACCGATCCGGTCGCCCACAATCCCCCCGATCAGCACACCCGCCGCGGCCGCCAGCAAAAAAACAAACAGCATCATCTGCGATGCGGGGATGGACAGGCCAAAACGATCCATCAGATAAAAGGTATAGAAGGAGCGAAAGCTTTCGCCGTAGGTGTTTTTGGTGAACATCAGAAAGATCAGCACGACAAGACCAACACCGATGGTCAGCGGTGCGTGGCCCGCCGTCTCACCTGCCTTTTTACCTCGCGCCCGCAACGCTGCGAATTCAACACTTAGCTGTCGTTGTTTGCTGCCGATCCATGTCAGCAGCACCATCGCGGCCAGAGCAGTCAGCGCGAACCACGCAAGGCTGGGCTGCCCCCAGGGCACGATAATCAGCGCGGCAAATACCGGGCCCAGCGCCCCGCCTGCCTGCCCGCCGACTTGAAATATTCCCTGCGCAAGCCCTTGTCGGCCCCCAGCGGCATAGCGCGCCATGCGCGTTGCCTCGGGGTGAAATATAGACGAGCCGATGCCGATCAACGCCACCGATAGCAAAATAATCGGATAACTCTGGGCGAAAGCGAGACTGACCAGCCCCGAAAGCGTGAACATCATCCCCACGACCGGCGAATACGGCGCGGGGTGCCGGTCCGTTACCATGCCGATCACCGGTTGGAGCATGGCCCCGGCAACCTGGAATGTCAGGGTGATCATACCGATCTGAACGAAATCCAGCGCATAGGCCTGCTTGAGGATCGGATAAGCTGCGGGGATCAGAGATTGCATCATGTCGTTCAGCAGGTGTGTCAAACCAAGCACCACCAGCACAGTCAAATGAGTCCCTGAGCGGGTTGCAGTCGTCATGTCGTCGTCTTTCACTTTCGGCCCATCAGGTACCAATATAGGCAATTGCCCACAATCTGGCGGTCACCGCAAGGAACCAGATATCGGCGTTGTCGCCACGCGCCAGCATCAACCCTGTCGTGGCGCGACAATCCGGCTGTCCGAGCGTCCATGTTGGCACGCTTAATTGTCCAAGTATCATCAGGCCGCGTCTTGCGATTGTGTCGTGAAGGTGGTGGAAATTTGAAGGTGGCGTACTGTCTGGCTCCACAGGGCCTTGGGCTATCGCCCACCGGCGTCGGAAAGCCTGAGGCAAATAGACCAGAGGCCAACCGTGCATTGATATTCAAACTGTACCACCCGGTGGGGGCATTCCGTGAACACCTAGGGGCTATTCAGGACTACTATTTTCATTGTGAACAAAATGAGTCGCATTATACGGTGTTTGCCGAAGAAAATAAGCGCGGGCGGCGTCTGTAAGGCCAAACCTCTCAACATATTCCATTAAGATTTTCCAGATTTGTGAGTTATCATCCGGCTCATACTGCATCGATCGAGACCTCCTAATCACTAATGATTCATTGTCGCATGCCAAGTATTAAGATTTTACTAACGCAAGATTGCGAGGCTTGTATGGCCTTTAAACATAATAGAAACAAAGCCGGCTTTGGTCGGTAATAGCCGACGCCAAAAAATTCCATTTTCTGACAAATGCTAACGTCCTGTTCTGCGAAGTTGTAAAATTTGCATACCAATTGCCATTGCTGGCCCGATACCCAATGCGAAGAAGACCGTGCCCAAACCTAGCGTGCCGCCCAACGTCCAACCGACCGCGACAACCGTCAACTCAAGAAACATCCGCACAAGCGCGATGGGTTGATGTGTAATAGCCTGAAGCCAAAAGCCGTTCCAGATGGAGCGCGAACAATTCACAGCGCATAGCAACTCTCGGCTTTTCCGCAGCTATTCGCCTCGACGAACTTTCGTGAAATGGCAAAGAGGCTTGCCAACGGTCTTGGATACAAGAGGCGTGGCAAGCCCTACAGCTGTCTTACCAGGAGGTAATGACGGCACCGCTATAGGCGTCCTCGATAAACGCTTTGATTTCATCTGAATGATACGCCTCAACCAGGGTTTTGACCCATGGCAGATTTTCGTCACCGCTGCGCACGACAAGGACGTTCACATAGGGGCTGTCGGCTTTTTCCATTGCAATGGCATCGTCCTTGGGGCTCAGGCCCGAGGCGATCGCATAATTGGTGTTGATGATTGCGACGTCCGCATCCGCCAAGGTGCGCGGCAACTG
Organism: Roseovarius sp. MBR-51; assembly: GCF_053628575.1. Lineage (NCBI taxonomy): Bacteria > Pseudomonadati > Pseudomonadota > Alphaproteobacteria > Rhodobacterales > Roseobacteraceae > Roseovarius > Roseovarius sp. MBR-51. The sequence continues at coordinate 35,512 of NZ_JBRJGQ010000020.1, read as the reverse complement.
CGCGGCATCGAGTTCGAGGAAATTCAAGCTCTTGGGATTGTCCGCAATGTCGAGCGGGCTGGGCACGAGGCCGGTGCCCTCGGTCAATGTCAGCAGGCCGAGATCCTGCAGCAGCAACAGCGCGCGGCCTCCATTGGTCGGATCGTTCGGAATGGCCACTTTCGCGCCATCTTCGAGGGCGGAAATATCGGCGATCTTGTCGGAATATATGCCCATGGGCGTGGTGATCGTATTGCCGATAACGGTCAGATCGAACCCGCGATCCTTCATCTGGTTGTCCAGATACGGGACGTGCTGGAACGAATTGGCTTGGATATCGCCATCCGCCAGTGCGGTGTTCGGAATGACATAGTCGGAGAATTCCACAACGTCGATCTCGAGCCCCATAGGTGCGGCGATCTTGGCCACTTCGTCCATGATTTCGGCGTGCTCGCCGGGGGAGACGCCGACCTTGATCTGCTCGGCCACAAGGGCGGATGCGGCAAGCGCAAGAATGGAAGTCAGAGTGGTAAGACGCAGCATGATGTTGCTCCTGATTGATGAAAACGGAATGGGCCAGGTTTATTGGCCCCGGCCCTTGGCGGGACGTTTATCGACCCTGGCGGCAATCCATTCGCCGATGGATTGCACAAGCTGGACCAGGACGACAAGGATGACAACGACCACGGCCATCACATCGGGCATAAACCGTTGATATCCATAACGGATGCCCAAATCGCCAAGCCCCTCGCCACCGACCGCACCGACCATTGCCGAATATCCGATCAGGCTGACAACGGCCAGCGTGAGGCCAAGGGTGATGGAGGGCAGCGCCTCGGGGATCAGCACCTTGCGGATGATCTGCAACGGCGTGGCCCCCATGGCGCGCGCCGCCTCGATCAGCCCGCTGTCGACCTCGCGGATGGCGTTTTCGATCAGGCGCGCGATGAAGGGAACGGCGGCGATGGTCAGCGGCACGATCGCCGCCGTGGTGCCGACGGAAGTGCCCGCGATCATGCGCGTGAACGGAATGATCGCCACCACGAGGATGATAAAGGGAACCGACCGCGTCGCATTGACCACAAGCCCCAGTACCCTGTTGACCGACGGGGCCGACAGCAGCTCTCCGCGCTGCGATGTCGCCAGAAACACGCCAAGCGGCAGGCCGAAGATACAGCCCAGAACGGTTGACGCCGCGACCATATAAAGCGTTTGCCACGTTGCCTCGACCAGCAGGGCGATCAGGTTAGCCGACATATCCAAGCACCTCCGTCAAAAGCCCGTGCCGCTCCATATAGGCGCGTGCCTCCTGTCCCTTGTCCGCGTCGAAAGAGATCAGCAAATTGCCGAAGGGCTGCGTGCCGATCTCCTCGACAGCACCGGCAAGGATATTGACGGCAATGCCCAGATCGCGGGTCAGGCGCGCCAGCATCGGGTCGGTTGCATGTTTGCCGGCAAAGGTCACGCGGACCACCTCCTCGCACGGCCCGGCCGGGCGGGTATCGTGCAAGCGGCCCTTGATAAAGGCCGGAAGGGTGACACCTGTCACGCCGGACAGAAACGACCGCGTGGTGGGATGCTGCGGCGCGATAAACACATCATAGGTTTTGCCCGCCTCGACGATCTTGCCGTCTTCGATCACGGCCATATGGCTGGCGATATCGCGCACCACAGCCATTTCGTGCGTAATCAGCAGGATCGTCAGCCCCAGCTCGCGATTGATGTCCTTCAAAAGCTCAAGCACGGTCTGTGTCGTTTCGGGGTCAAGGGCCGACGTCGCCTCATCCGACAGCAACACCTTTGGTTCGGTCGCCAAAGCACGCGCAATACCGACACGCTGTTTCTGACCGCCCGACAGCTCTGCCGGATAACGGTCGCGCTGCGCATCAAGTCCGACGCGGTGGATCAAATCCGCCACACGTGTTTTGATCGTTGCGCGAGGCACGCCTGCGACCTCCAGCGGCAGGGCGATATTGCCCGCCACCGTCCGGGAGGCCAGAAGGTTGAAATGCTGGAAGATCATACCGACATCCCGCCGGATCTCCCGCAACGCGGCCCCCTGCGCCGCGCCGACATCCTGCCCGCTAACCAGAACCTGGCCCGCCGTCGGCCGCTCCAGACCGTTTACCATGCGCAGCATGGTGGATTTGCCTGCCCCAGAACGGCCGATGATGCCGGTAATCGCACCAGCCTCGACGGTCAAGGAAGCATCGTCAACCGCAGCGACAACGCCCCCGCCCGGTTTGGCAAATGCCTTCGTCACCGCCTGAAAAACGATAGAGGCACCTTGGATTTTTCTATCTGGCATCAGATCAGCGTCCGGCTTGCAAGGGTATTCACGGCGGATAAACAAGGTCCGGCTGGAATGTTCAAGGGCCGTTTGCGGCGATGGCACCGCTGGTAAGTCCAACGATTATGTGACCTTGACATCTTTTGGAACGGGCTTGCGGATCGACCCCTTCCGGGGGGGCCACAGTTTGTCTGACGCTCGCTGCGCCAGAGAAATATTCTTTTGAGATAAAAGCGGGGACCGCGGAGGCAGGTCAGAATGCGCTGGTCCAGCCGCGGATTTTTCATTTTGCAGCGTATATTTCAGTTAACCGTCAGGCCTCGTTAATCCAGCCCTGTGACAAGAGCGTTCAATCGCCTGGAAAGTACGCCGACATGCTTGCAGCAACGCCTTACGCAGCCTCTGCTGACTGCACCGCCGCATTTTCGCGCCGCAGCCCCTGCGCCGCCATACCCGGATCGGCGCCCCAGACCGCGATCCAGCGGTAGAAAACCGGGGTCAGGAACAGGGTAAATACGGTGGCGAATCCCAGACCACCGACAATGACCCAGCCCACGGCAATCCGCGCCTCCGCGCCTGCGCCAAAGGTCAGGATCAGGGGCATCGCGCCGAACACGGTTGACACCATTGTCATCATCACGGGCCGGATGCGCAGGCGCAGCGCATCACGAATGGCGCTGTCGATATCCTGCCCCCGCTCGCGCAGCTGGTTGGCAAATTCGACGATCAGGATACCGTTCTTGGCCATGATCCCGATCAGCATCACCAGCCCGATTTCGCTGTAGTAGTTCAGCGATCCGCCCGTCAGCGAAATCGCCATCAGCGCGGCGGCCAGCCCGAAGGGCACAGTCAGCATGATCACCACGGCGCTTGCGAAACTCTCGAACTGCGCCGCCAGCACCAGCAGGACCACGGCAAAGGCCACGCCAAAGACGATGATCATGCCCAGCTGGCTTTCCGACAGGCTGGCCGCCTCGCCGGTGAATGTGATGCCCATGCCGCCGGGCAGCGTCTCTGCCGCGATCGCGGACAGCCGGGTCATCGCGGCGCCAAGGCTGGCACCCTCGCCCAGATTGGCCCGCACCGACACGGCCAGCGATCCGCCCTGGCGCTCGATCTCGGACCGGCCGACGACCTGCTCCATCGTGGCGGCAGAGGACAGCGGCACGAAACTGCCCCCCGGCAGGCGCAGATAGATCGATTCAAGGTCCGAGGGGTCGTTGATCGGCGGGCCGCCCGGCACCACATTGACGTCGGTTTCGGTGTCATCCTCGAACACGGTGACGGCGATGTTGCCGCGCACCATCGCGGCGATCGTGCGAGTGATCTCCGCCTGTGTCAAACCGAACACACTGGCCATATCCGAATCGACGCTCACCTCCAGCTGGACCTGCACCGCATCGCCCGACAGCTGCGGATTGACGAACATCGCCTCCTGCGCCATTTCGGCCACCAGATCCTCGGCGGCGGCGGTGATCGCGTCCACGTTATTGCCGGTCACGGCAAAGCTCAGCCCCTGCCCCGCGCCCCGGATATTCAGGCTGTTGCCCGACCGCACGCTGACCTGCACCCCCGGCACCGTATCCAGCCGGTCGCCGATGCTGGCAATGATCTGCGCCTGCGTTCGGTCGCGCGCCGCCCAATCGGACGGGCGCACGATGATGAATGCGCTGGTGCCGCCGCTGATGCCGATGATGCTTCGGACGGCGTTGACTTCGCCGCTGTCACGGTAGGGGGCTAGAATATCCTCGATCTGGGTGATTTGGGTGTCCAGATACTCGACCGTGATGTCAGACGCACCGCGCACCATGATCATGAAGAACCCCCGATCCTCGTCCGGCGTGATGCTGTGGGACACAACGACAGGATCATTCGTTGAGATAAGCCGTCCAGTTTTGCCGCGCATGCACAATAAGCAGCAGCTCCAGCCAGCTGGCTTCGATCCGATAGAGGATGAGATGAGACCCTGAGCGGGTGTTGTCACGTTAACCTGTCGGCAATCGGCGAAGGCATCGCGTTAGTGGGATCAGGCGATGTTCGCAGCCGTTTTCCAGACATCAAGTGCCTGCAACCGATGGAAGCGGATGGTTAAGGCTGTGCGGCGGCAGGATGGGACAAAGAAGCAGTTTCGGGTTGCTGAGTGAACAGACACGAAGCGCTGCAAGCCGCCGGGTGATCGGTGTCCTTGCATCACCCGTTCCCGCTTTCGAAACGGCAGGTGGCTGTTCTCTGCGCGATTATTCAGGCCCTTGTGCGACCAATGATCCAAACCGGGCGCTACGTCGCGCTTGGCAGCGCCATAGGATCGCAGCTTGTCCGTTATAATCCGTTTTGGCACGAAGCCATGACGCTTGAGAAGTCTGAGCATCAGACGTTTCGCAGCCGGCTTATTCCGACTGGACTGGAGGATTTCATCCAGCACAACCCCATGTTGATCGACCGCGCGCCAGAGCCAGAATGGCCTGTCGGCAATCTTCACGACGACTTCGTCCAGATGCCAAACATCACCCGGACGGGCTTGCCTCCGTCGCAGATTCTGGGCGATCTGAGGCCCGAATTTGACCGTCCAGCGCCTGATGGTTTCGTAGGACACATCAATTCCGCGCTCGAGCAACATCTCCTCAACCTCACGCAGGCTTAGGTTGAAGCGCATGTAGAGCCAGACCGCGTGAGCGATAATCTGGGATGGAAAGCGATGGCGCTTGTAGCTGATAGCCGATGTCTGCATTGCAGTCAGATAAGAAGAAATCGCGACGCGAACAACAATAGGGCAGTTAACGTGACATCACCGGCGGCCGCTCTCTAGCGCCTGTGGACAATTAGAAGTGAACGAAGCCACTCCGTGGTGGGAGCGCCGAGCACACCAAAATCATGGCGCGGGTGAAGGTCAATCTGACGCTGGATGCGGACGTGGCGGAATCGGCGCGCGCGCTCGGCTTGAACATGTCGCGCCTTGCGGACTCGGCGATCGCCGAGTCCGCCAAGGTCGAGCGCAATCGCTTGTGGCGGGCCGAAAACCAAGCCGCAATCAACGCCTATGCGGAAGAAGTCCCGCGGGAGGGATTGCCCCTCGCCAGATACCGCAGCTTCTGATCCGGTATGGCCCAGTTCGATCATTTTCGTCTCGATGACGGGCAACTCGTCGTCGATCTGCAGACCGACCTGATCGGGATCGAGGCGACCTGCGTCGTCGCTCCCTTGCGCGAGGCCGGTCGCTACACGACGTTTCCGAGCCTGACGCCTTCTGTCGAAATTGACGGAACGGCGTGGATCGTCCGGGTGCAAGAGCTTGCCGCGGTTCCGGGCGCGGAGTTGCGCGAGCGGGCCGGATCCTTGGCAGCGCATCGCGATCCATTGAAGCGCGCCCTCGATATCCTGATCGACGGCGTGTAACGCGGCAAGGGCCGGCGACGAGGACAATGCGCAATGGGTTTCGACATATCTCGTTCAACCTGTCCACTGACGTCCAATAAGGCAAGCTTATCAAGGTGTTGCCGCAAGGCGGAATCCACGTAAGAAATGAGGGCAACGGTTGCGTTGGCTTGGGTGATTCACTCCACTGCCGGTTGTGATAGGTTGCCAGACAACCCACCAGATCGTATCCCTCATGTTGAAATGGCTTGCTGTCTGCGCCCTGTTGTTTCCTGTCACCGCGACCGCGGAACGGATCAGTGCGTCCTCAATCTATGTTGCCGACCGGGCCAGATACACAGAGCTCATGACACTCCCTGTAGCCGGCCATAGATTGACTTGGCCGCGCTGAAACCGCGTCACCCAAACGTCGCACATGGTGTCCGAAAACCAGCATCATAGCGGTCAGCCGGATAGAACTCGGGCCGACCGCTATGGTCAGATCAGGCGGAGAGATCCATGACCATCCGGCCTTCGATCTTGCCGGCCTTCATCCGGTCGAAGATCGTGTTGACCTCGTCCAGGGACGCGGTCTCGATGGTCGCCTTCACCTTGCCGTCGCCCGCGAAATCGAGCGATTTCTGAAGATCGAGCCGCGTGCCCACGATGGAGCCGCGCACGGTGATCCCATTCAGCACCATACCGAAGATGTTGAGCGGGAAGTCACCCGGCGGCAGGCCGTTCAGCGCAACCGTGCCTCCGCGATCCACCATGCCAACGGCCTGCTCGAAGGCCTTTTCACTGACCGCCGTCACCAGGATGCCCTGAACGCCCCCGCCTGTTTCGCGTTTGACCTCGGCCGCCGGGTCCTCGCTTGTGCGGGCGTTCACGGTGATCTTCGCTCCCAGCCGCCGGGCGAGGTCGAGCTTGGCATCGTCTATATCGACCGCGACCACGTCGAAACCCATGGCGGCGGCGTATTGGACAGCCATGTGCCCGAGCCCGCCGATGCCCGAGATGGCGATCGTGTCGCCCGGACGGGCATCGGTCATCTTGAGGCCCTTGTAGACAGTAACCCCCGCGCAGAGAACGGGCGCGATTTCGTTGAACCCGATATTGTCGGGCAGGTGGCCGATGTAGTTGGGATCGGCCAGAACGTAATCCGCAAACCCGCCATTTACCGAGTACCCGGTGTTCTGCTGGCTTTCGCATAGCGTTTCCCAGCCGCCAAGGCAATGGCGGCAATGGCCGCAGGCGGTATAGAGCCACGGTACGCCGACGCGGTCGCCCTCTTTCACGTGGGTCACACCCTTGCCCACCGCCGAGACAAATCCGACCCCTTCGTGGCCGGGAATGAACGGTGGCTTGGGCTTGACGGGCCAATCACCCTCGGCGGCGTGCAGGTCCGTGTGGCACACGCCGGAGGCCTGAATGGCGACCTGTATCATGCCGGGCTCGACCTCGGGGACGGGTACTTCCTCGATCCGGAGAGGCGCACCGAATTCGCGGACCACGGCTGCTTTCATCGTTTTTGACATCTTTTCTTCTCCCTTAGAAAAAACCAAGCTTGTTTGGGTTGTAGCTGACCAGCATGTTCTTGGTCTGCTGATAATGGTCGAGCATCATCTTGTGGTTCTCACGCCCAATCCCCGATTGCTTGTATCCGCCGAAAGCAGCATGGGCGGGATAGGCGTGATAGTTGTTGACCCAGACACGGCCCGCCTCGATCCCGCGGCCCATGCGGTAGCAGCGGTTGGCGTCTCGGCTCCAGACACCGGCACCCAAGCCGTACATGGTGTCGTTGGCCAGCGCCAAGGCCTCGGCTTCGTCCTTGAAGGTTGTGACCGACACGACAGGGCCGAAGATTTCCTCCTGGAAGACGCGCATCTTGTTGTGACCCTTCAGGATCGTGGGCTGGATGTAGAAGCCGCCTGCTATGTCGTCCGAAACGGCGGCCATACCGCCACCTGTCAGCACCTCGGCCCCCTCTTCGACACCTATGGTGAAGTAGGACATGATCTTGTCACGCTGCTCCTCGCTGGCCTGAGCGCCGACCATGGTCTTCATGTCGCGCGGATCACCCTGTTTGATGGCTTTCACCCGCGCGATGCAGCGTTCGATGAAGTCCTCGTAGATGTCTTCCTGGATCAGAGCACGGCTGGGGCAGGTGCAGACTTCGCCCTGGTTAAACGCGAACAGCACGAAACCCTCGACCGCCTTGTCGAGAAACGCGTCGTCCTCGGCCATGATATCCGAGAAGAAGACGTTGGGCGACTTGCCGCCGAGTTCCAGCGTCACCGGGATCAGGTTCTTGGTCGCGGCCTGCATGATCTTGCGGCCGGTCTCGGTCGAGCCGGTAAAAGCGATCTTGGCGATGCGCGGGCTTTCGGCCAGCGCCCCGCCGACCTCGGCACCGTAGCCGTTGACGACGTTCAGCACGCCGTCAGGCAGCAGGTCCGCGATCAGTTCGGCCAGCACCAGGATTGCTGCGGGGGTCTGCTCCGCGGGTTTCAGCACGATGCAGTTACCCGCCGCCAAGGCCGGGGCCAGCTTCCAGGCGGCCATCAGGATCGAGAAGTTCCACGGGATGATCTGGCCGACCACGCCGAGAGGCTCATGGTAGTGATAGGCCACAGTGTCCGCATCGATCTGGGACATGGTGCCTTCCTGCGCCCGCAATACCCCGGCGAAATACCGGAAATGGTCGATCGCAAGTGGAATATCGGCGGCCGTCGTCTCGCGGATCGGTTTACCATTGTCCCAGGTTTCGGCCCGAGCCAGAAGATCGAGATTTTCCTCCAGCCGGTCCGCGATCTTGAGAATTATGGTCGCCCGCTCCGTTGCGGACGTGGCCCCCCATTGCGCCTTTGCGGCGTGCGCGGCGTCGAGTGCCAGTTCCACGTCGGCAGGACCTGATCTCGCGACCTGACAGACTGTCTGCCCGTTGATCGGGGTTACATTGTCGAAATAGGCGCCGTCAACCGGGGCAACGAATTTGCCGCCGATGAAGTTGTCGTACCGGTCCCTGAAGGGCGAGACACGGACGCTTTCGGGTTTGCTCATCTCGTTCATGGTTTTCCTCCGTTGATTGACCGGAACCTCCTCCCGGTCCGATATCAGCATGCCACAGAGGTATTGGGGGGCGAATAGAGCCAAGTATGGCTGATGGGCCGCTGTGTCTCAGCAGTGAGACAGCTGGCCGGTCTTACCTTTCGATTCCGAGCCGGCGCATCTGCCGATAGAGCGTGGCGCGTCCGATCCCGAGCATCCGTGCCGCCTGCGAGACGTTGCCATCTGCGCGGACCAGTGCGCGGACAACCGCAGCCCGTTCAGCCTTCTTGAAGCCCGTGGGGCCGTCGTCCCGACCAAAAAGGTCCACTGTCGGACGGGGTTTGATCTGTCCAGTCGGCTCAAGCCCGAACATGCGGCGCGCGGTACGGGTAGCACCGATCACCAGATCATCTCCGTCCACGGCCAATAGGGCTGTTGCATCGATCCCGTCCGGGCCTGCCATGATTATCCGCGCATTGGGGAAGGACGATCTGAAATGACAGTTCTCGATGACCTGAGCGTACTGGGACACCGTGTTAGACAACAGCCGGTTGAAGCCTTCGGTCTCGTCAACGCGCGCTGATGAGACATCGAGTGCCGCAAGAATGTGTCCATCCGCCCCGAAGATTGGCGCATCCATGCAGCTGAGGGCCGTGTTCCGCGCGAAAAAATGATCCTCGCGATGGATGGTGATCCGGCGCTTTTCGGCCAGGCAGGTGCCGATCCCGTTCGTGCCCTCGTGCGCCTCGCTCCAGTCGGCACCGGGGTGAAGACCCCAGTTGCGAAAGGTTGCTGCATCCGCATCGGCGCATCTGAGGTCGAGCACGATCCCGGTTGCATCGGTCAACAGAACCCCGCAGCCCGAGGCGCCGACAAGCGCGAAAAGCTCATCCAGCTTCGGCGTCGCCATTGCGAGGAGTCTTCCGAGTTCGTCCCGGCGTCGAGCCAGTTCGCTGCATTCGATCAGATAAGGCGCTTTGTCATTGGCGGGATCAAGACCGTGATGCTCCATCGAGCGCCGCCAAGATGCCGCCAGAGGCGAACGCGCCGCGTCCGACCCGGATTCGACCACGCGGATCACCTTCTCTACATGATGCGCCTCCCGTCGCATGATGTGTCCTCCCGTATAAGGCAGGCAGCAAAGGGCGAGAGCAAAGCGCTTGGGGTTGCGCGATCCACGCCCCTCTGAAGTCTTTCTCGCGGATCATAACACATTCAACGGTGATGTCACGTTAACTGGGCGCTTATGGTAAAAAAAGAACCCCAGGTCCTACGGCTGAGAATTACTCTTGAATATGTCGACCCCGCCCCGTGGCGGGAAATCGAGATCCGCTCGGACAAGACCCTGCCACACCTGCACGATGCCATTCAGGCGGCTTTCCTATGGTACGACATGCACCTGTGGGACTTCGAGATTGGTGACCGGAAATATCAGATGAAAAGCGAGGCCTTCTGGATCGAGCCGATGTTCGGGCCACCCGTGATGGAGGTCACTACGAAAAAGCTGGACTTTTTCCTGAACGCCAAGGTGCCACCGGTGATCTACACCTATGACTTTGGCGATGATTGGGCGCATCGCATTGAGCTCGTCTCAACACGCACGGTTGTGCCAAATGAGCCATTGCCGCGTTTTGTCGGCGGCCAATGGGCAACCCCGCCCGAGGACATTGGAGGCCCGCCCATGTACGAAGTCTTCAAGGAGGCGCAGAAGAATACAAACCACCCGGAACATGACTGGGCGAAGAAAGCAGGATACGTTGACTGGGCTCATGATGAAATCCACGCCGATGCTGTCAGTGAGCAGTTCGCGAAACTGCAGAGACAAAAGACACGGCGGACATCACGTTGGGTTATGGAGGGCTAGAGGCGTCATAATGGGTATACTCATAGTGACAACGCGCATGAACAGCGAAAGCAGCCGTTTTCCTATTCACTTTGGGTCTTTTTTAGATAATGAACAGATCACGTCAGAGGCACACCCATAATGAACACTTATCAGGCCAAAATCGGATATGCGCGCACTTCGACCGTCGAACAGAACCTCGATGCGCAGATTGCTGTCTTGAAAGAGGCCGGGTGCGGCATGGTCCGCACCGAGCAAAAGAGCGGGACCAGCCTGGAGGGACGACCCGAACTCAAGACGATCCTCGACTTCATCCACCCAGGAGAAACGCTGGTCGTCACGCGCATTGACCGGCTGGCCCGCAGTCTCAGTGATCTGCAGGCTATCGTCACTCACCTGAAATCCAAGTGCGCGCACCTGGCGGCCACCGAGCAGCCTGTGGATACATCCACGGCAACCGGAAAAGCCTTTTTCGATATGCTTGGCGTTTTCGCTGAGTTCGAAACCAACCTGCGCCGGGAGCGCCAGGCCGAAGGCATTGCCTCAGCAAAGCAGCGCGGTGTCTATCGCGGGCGCAAACCCAAAATCGATCTCGAGGCCATTCAGGCGAAGCTGATCGACGGCTGCTCGCCCACCGAAATCGCGCGAGAGATGCGGATATCGCGCGGAACCGTCTATAAAGCAAAGGCCCAAATGACCTTGAACCACAATGGCAACGGGACGGCTGCGTCATGAAAAAGAACACCCGCAAGCCAAAGGCCCCCGCGAAAAAAACGTCGGTCCAGACAAGTTCCAAAGTTTCCCCGCCGCGCAATCTGACACCAGAGCTGTGCGATCGCCTACGCCGAGACATGATGAAGGCCTGCCTCGCCGTGGCTGAAACACATGGGTTGACGGTCGAAGGCGGCGAGTTGAGCGATATCGATCTGCGTCATAGCTTCAACATCGGCTTCCGCGTCGGCATTCCGATGGAAGACGGCGCGATCTACTCGCCGGACAAAGCCATGTTCGAAGTGCTCGCACCGCATTTCGGGCTGGAGCCATCTGATTATCGCCGAACGTTTAAAACCGGTGGAGACCTTCACCGGATCGTTGGGATCAACCCCAACAGACCCAAATACCCTATCAGCACTGAACGGGTCTCCGACGGTCGAGGCTTCAAGATGCCAGCCGAGAACGTCACTTTGTATCTGCAGCGGTCAGACTGATAGAGAGTACTTTCTTTGTTCTCTCAAAAGCCCAAATATGCAGCTTCGGGCCAGCTAGGCCAATCAGAGCAGATCGGCAAACTGCTCTAGGTCAGCAACAGTTGCGACCAGCCCTTGCTGTGTCAGGATCGACAAATACTCGTCAACGCTCTTGCGCGGGTTTTTGAGGCGCGCGCGAACTTTGCGCAGCGCTGAACAAACCAGGCCAGGCGTGAGAGAAAGCTGATCCCGGAAGAAGTCATCGGGGTGCTGAGTCTCGATGCCGAACGGCGCGAGTCTCTCGGGCGGGAAGTCCTTCAGGTTCTGAGTGACGATAGCGTCACAGCGCCCGACGATGGCGGCTGAGAAAACCCGCGGCCGCGACAATGACCAGAAGGTGGAGCGCGCTTTGCATGGTCTCTCCTTTAGCCCAAACCTGGATGGCTTGAAACACGGGCGGAGTTTCGTGTGTTTTCGTCATTATCCGCCAGAGAGTTAACCTTCACATCAGGCCGTGCTATGCGCGTGCCATGACGCAGCGCACACAAGACCCCCCGATGCAGATCGCCAAGCAGCGCTTCAAGTTGCGGGGCTGGATCACCTCCAGGCTTTGGGCACAGGTGATGGCTGGGATGATCCTGGGGTTTGGGCTCGGTCTGCTCCTGAGCGAGGCAACGGGACTGGTACAGCCGGACACCGCGGAAGTGATCGGGATCTGGCTGGCGCTGCCCGGCAAGATATTTCTGGCGTTGATCGCCATGGTGCTGATCCCGCTGATCTTCTCGTCTATCGTGGGGGGACTCTCGGGTGCCGGATCGGGCGAGGAGTTGCGCTCGGTCGGGTTGCGGCTGGCGGCCTTCATCCTTTCGACGACGACTGTCGCGGCGACCATCGGCGTGATGCTGGCTCAGTGGCTCAAGCCCGGCGAGGGGCTTGCCGGTTTTTCGGCGGGGCCTGCCGATCCGGCCCTAGTGGATCTGAACGGCGCGATACCGGACGTGCCGGATCAGGAGGCGCCAGCCGCCCTGCCGGACATGATCGTCAATATCCTGCCGACCAACCCCACCGCGTCGATCGTGCAGGGGGACATGCTGGCCGTCGTCGTGCTTGCGCTGCTGGTCGGCATTTCGGTAACCCAGGTTCAGGACAAGCGCGCCGCGCCGTTCCTGGCCTTGATGGATGCGGTGCTATCGATCTCGATGAACATCGTCAAATGGGCGATGTTTCTGGCGCCTTTCGCGGTCTTCGGGCTGATGGCACAGCTGGTGATGCGCATGGGGTTCGAGACGATGCTCGGCATTTCTGGATATGTCGGCAGCGTTCTGCTGGGGCTGGCCGCCCTGCTGAGCCTCTATTTCCTGATCGCGCTGCTCTTTGCGCAGGTCACGCCGGTGCGCTTAGTGAAGGCGGCGGGCAGCAACCTGTTGTTGGCCTTCTCGACCTCCAGTTCCTCAGCGGTGATGCCGGTGACAATCCAGACGGCGCGCAAGCTTGGCGTGCCGGAAAACATCGCCAACCTGGTCGTGCCGCTCGGGGCGACGATGAACATGGCCGGCACCGCGCTCTATCAGGCCGTCGCCATCCTGTTCCTCGCACAGCTTGCCGGGGTGGACCTGACCGCCGTCCAGATTTCCGTCGTCGTCGGGACGCTGGTGGCGTCCAGCATCGGCGCGCCCGGCACGCCGGGCGTCAGCATCGCGATCCTGGTCAACGTAGCGACGAACATGGGCATCCCGGTCGAGGGTATGGTGATCATTCTCGGCGTCGACCGACTGCTCGACATGTGCCGTACAGCAGTCAATGTCACCGGTGATTTGGTAGCTGCGGTGCTGCTGCGCGCCGTCGGGAGAAATCCCGTCGAAACCGCATAAGGCTAGCAATACAGTTTTAGGCAGCGGGCTCATAAAATTCGATCCACAGCCTGACCGACGCCAGTTTGATCATCGACAAGAAATTGCGTGACGTCTTCATGCCCTCGTTTTGGAGGGAAAGACTGTCGGGCGCCTGTCCGAGGCAGCAGAGCTGAAGGTGCAGGATCTGTCGCTTGCCGCCCGAAGGGGTGGCCATGATCTTGCGACCCTTCATGGAAAGGGCGGCAAGATCCGCCAGTGCCCGTTATGGCCAGAAACCGAGCGGGCTCTTGCGCACGAAATCCGGGATCGCGAAGGGGATACACCTGTCTTTGTCAGCAGGCTTGGGGCAGGGTTCACGCGGTTCGGCGTCTATCGCCTGATCGAGCGCTGCGCTGCGCATGTTCCTGCGCTCGCCGGCCGCACGATCACGCCAGATGTGATCCGACATACGACCGTCTGCCATCTTGTCCTTGCCAGGGTGGACATCAACACCATCCGCGCATGGCTTGGGTATGTGTCGATCAGCACGACCAACATTTATGCCGAGATCGACCTGACGATGAAGGCCAACGCCGTTGCACTCTGCGAAGTCGGCCAACAGAGATCAGGGCGCTCGTGGAAGGTGGACAAAGACCTGATGGCGTTACTGAAATCCTTGTGAGACGAAATCCCCGATGTGGGTTGCCACATCGGTGAGGGCAATGCACTGATACATATCCAAGGCACCTACATTGATACTTGAAATATCAAATATAATAGTTTAGATCGGCATTATCCCATTCACAGGATACCTCATGATCACTGGCCCCCAGATGCGCGCTGCACGTGCTTTACTCGGTATCGACCAGAAGACCCTGGCCGAGCTGGCAGGGCTTTCTGTGCCGACGATCCAGCGCATGGAGGCAAGCACCGGCAATGTGCGCGGCGTGGTCGACAGCCTGACCAAGGTCATCGCAGCGCTTGAGCTTGCCGGGGCAGAACTCATTGGAGAAGGCTCCGTCAGCACGGCGGGCGGACGCGGTGTGCGCCTCAAGGTGCCTCCACCCAGACATTGAAAAACTCAACACGCGACGGCGACCGCCGACAAAAAGCCGACGATCCCGCCGCTACCCTAAAAGGTGCGGCCGAAGATGAAAGACCAGACCACCAGACAGAGAACGGCACCCAGCTTCGTCGAACTCTTCACTCCGAAACTCGTCACCGTCCTGCGTGAGGGCTATGGACTGCCCCAGTTGCGGGCGGATGCCATTGCCGGTCTGACCGTTGCCATCGTCGCACTGCCCCTCTCGATGGCGATCGCTATTGCCTCGGGGGCGACCCCGGCACAGGGGCTCTACACCGCGATCGTTGGCGGCTTCCTTGTCTCGCTTCTGGGCGGTTCGCGCTTCCAGATCGGTGGCCCAGCTGGTGCCTTCATCGTGCTGGTGGCCAGTACCGTCGCACTGCACGGAATGGACGGGCTGATCCTCGCGACCTTCCTGTCGGGCTTGATGCTGACTGCAGTCGGGTTCCTGCGGCTTGGCACCTTCATCAAGTTCATCCCCTTCCCTGTGACCGTCGGGTTCACAGCCGGGATTGCGGTGATCATCTTCGCCAGCCAGATCAAGGAGCTCTTCGGCCTGACGCTCGATCATGAGCCCGGTGAGCTCCTTGAAAAACTGCCCGTACTGTGGGCGGCCCGGGACAGTATCACGCCCGCGGCCGTTCTGCTGTCTGCCACGACGGTCGGTATCATCCTCGGCCTGCGCCGGTGGCGTCCCCATTGGCCGGGCATGCTGATCGCGGTCGCGGTCGCGGCGGCAGTCGTCGCGCTTCTGGGGCTGCCGGTTCAGACCATCGGCACCAAGTTCGGTGGGATCCCATCCTCACTTCCTGCCCCGCGCCTGCCGGAACTCTCGCTGGAGAAGATCTTGGCGGTGCTTCCGGCGGCGATCTCCTTCACCCTGCTCGGCGCCATCGAGTCGCTTTTGTCGGCGGTCGTGGCCGACGGCATGACAGGGCGGCGCCACCGCTCGAACTGCGAGCTTGTCGCGCAGGGGGCGGCGAATATCGGGTCTTCCCTCTTCGGCGGCTTCTGCGTCACGGGCACGATTGCGCGGACGGCAACCAACGTGCGGGCGGGCGCGCATGGGCCGGTCGCAGGGATGCTGCATGCGGTGTTCATCCTGCTCTTCATGCTCGTTGCCGCGCCCCTTGCCGCCTATATCCCGCTGGCGGCATTGGCGGGTGTTCTGGCCGTCGTTGCCTGGAACATGATCGAGAAACCCGCCATCGCGATCCTGGTGCGCTCGGGCCGGGGCGAGGCGACAGTGCTTGGCGCGACCTTCTTCCTGACCATCTTCCGCGATCTGACCGAGGCCATTGTCATCGGTTTCGCACTCGGCTCGGTCCTGTTCATCCACCGCATGAGCCAGACAACCGGGGTTGCTGCAAACACCGCCTTCGTCGGGCGTGACGAGGCGGACAGCACTCACCCGCGCGAGGCCTATGATGAGGAGGCCGCAGCCAACCCTGAGGTCGTGGTCTACCGTATCACCGGCGCGCTCTTCTTCGGTGCAACGGCCTCGATCGGATCGGTGCTCGACCGCATTCAGGACAGCCATAAGGCGCTGATCGTCGACTTCTCGGCTGTGCCGTTCCTCGACTCGACCGGGGCCAACATGATCGAAGGCCTTGCACACAAGGCACACAAGCGTGGCGTGGCCCTTTGGCTGACGGGCGCGAGCCTTGACATCCAGCGTGTGTTCGTGATGCACGGCCTGAAACGGCCACTCGTCCACTATGCCGCTTCCGTCGAGGACGCCCTCAAGAGCGTTGAGGACGATATCGACGCCCATCAGGACGCCGCGTGATGCAGAGAGCCGCGTTGGAGCGCCGGCGGCGCCGAGAGTCCTTCGATCCACAGGAGCGACGCCGCTACGTTCTTTCCGCGCTTGAGCGTCCACGCACGCAGGCAGAACTTCGTGACGCCCTTGGCATGAGCAACAGCGGAATCCTGCACCTCCTGCGGCGCCTCGAGCGGGACGGGCTGGTCCGCCCAGCCGAACGTGTGGTCTGGACGCGTGTCTGGGAAAAGACGCGAAACGGTGACTGACGTCATGCACGGAGACAGCTCGAACGCCACGCCGAATGGGAATGCGCCGTCCGCGGTTCTGTCGCAAACTTTAGCTGGGAGTGCAGAACGGTCTGTCAGCGGACACACTTATGCTGCGAGGGCAGCGAATTTCTGGAAGCCTGTTTTCCCATTCGCGGCGATTTGACCTTTACGGATCATGTGCGCGGTTTCGATCCCAGCCAGCGTTGCAGCTGCCGAGTGAAACGCCTTGAAGCCTAGTGTTGCGCGCGTGATCCGCTTGATGAAACGATGGTCCTGTTCGACCATATTGTTCAAATATTTGCTCTGCATGATCTGGATCAACCGCCCGTTGCCGGCGAATTTGCGGATCACGTTCACTGCCTGAAGCCCCGCCAGATTGGCGCCGCTCTTGTCGATAGCAACGCGATCAGGCGTGCCATTCGTTGAAATCGCACGTTTGAAGAAACGGCGTGCGGCAGCCTTGTCCCGCTTTGCAGATAGCATGAAATCAAGGGTTCGGCCGTCCCGATCAACGGCGCGATAAAGATAGGCCCACTGGCCTTTGACCTGGACATAGGTTTCATCCATCCGCCACGAGTTGACTGTCTGACGCTTTCGCTTTTGTGCCTCGACCGCGAGGTCTGTCGAAAATTTCACCACCCACCTGTTCAGTGTTGCATGGTCGACATCGACACCACGCTCTGCCATGATCTCCTCCAGATCTCGGTAAGAAACCGCGTATCTGACATAGAAATACACTGCGTAAAGGATCACGCTCTTGGGGTAATGCACCCCTTTGAAGCTTGTCGCCATTCTGCCTGCCCGCTTTTTTTGCGCACCGGCATATCGGCCATCACGCAAAAGCGGAACCAGAAAGTTTGCGACAGTACCGCGCGAATTGCTGAGACAGATGCAAGCCGCACCAACTGCGAACCGCCAGTTCCACGCGTCCGACTTGTGTCGCTTGATCGGACACGCTGCCTACGAAGCGCGGGTACTCGATGTGATCCGCAAGTTTGGGTGCCAGAGGTTTTCAGCAACTTTGGCGGTGCACGGAAGAGCGGTGTTGGCAGGGGAAATATCCAGATGATCCGCTGGCGGCAGCACCTGTAGGGAGTAAGAGCCAGCGTACTCGCTCCCGCAATGGATTAGTGCCTATCTCGCTCTGCTATACGGGTGGTCAGGTCCCAGCAGGTATGGGAGGCTGGTTTTTCAAATGTTTAGGGGGGTGTCTGCAAAGCGTGTTGGGATGTTGCGGGGCCTCTCGAAGTGGCAGCTACCCATTCTCACCGTCGCTGATCGGGGCGGTGCGCGGCTACGTCAGCGACTTCTGAACCGCTAGAGCGCAACGCTGGAGCGTGCGATAGTGCCCCTCATGCCGAAGGATGCCGTGCTGTGCTCGGACGGCGCTAAGGGTTACGCCACTGCGGCATCGAACACGTCTTGGTCGGCACCAAGCCCGGCACGCGCGTCACGGCGGGCTGCTATCACATCCAGAACGTGAACTCGCTTCACGCCCGCTACGACAAATTCATCAAGCCCCTCTGCGGACCGGCCACCAAGAACCTGAACCTTTACATCAGGTGGCTGGAAGCGCGGTGGGCATGGATCGGCCCAACGGACGTGTTACGAGCCTCGTAACGGGTCAGCACGGCCGGCAGATGTCCGCATCGAGCCCAAAGTACCAGTTACTGCACTATGCGCGAATGTCGGCCATCAATGAGACTACACCTACACACGCGCAATCTCACGGATCAGATCATTTGTCTCTGGTCTCGTCGTTTGGTGCCGATAACGAAGAGCAGAAACAGTTCGCGAAATTTCAAGGCCGTCGATGAGTATCGAAACGAGGCCCCTATCTGCTGGAATTGCCGTGGTTGGCAAAATCACCGCGCCTAATCCCTGCCGCGCGAGTTCGACTAACCAATCCACGCGATTTGACCGATAGGCCGCGTAGAGTTCGTGACCTTGGTCTGCACATGCCCGATGCAACGCATCGCGCATTTCGCAATTGGGTCGATCGAGCATGTCAGTTTCAGCGAGTGTCGAAAGAGAAATAGCGTTTCGTCCAGACAACGGGTGCGACTTGGACACCACAACTTTGTAGGACTCGTCATAGAGCTGGTCTATTCGATAGAGGTCTTCACTGACCGTCGCCGCTGTGACAACGACGTCAAATTCACCCTCTCGCAATCCGGACAGAAGCTTGGAGGCAGACGCCACGATCAACTCTATTTCGGCTTGCGGCAATCGTGTACGGAAGCGTTCCACGGCGGCTGAAATCCGGTTGTGACCAATCGTTTCGCCAACACCGACAGAAATAGGAACCCGCTCTAGTCGCGTGTGGCGGACGGCTTCTGCCTTAGCTGCCTGCGTTTCGTCATGCGCTTTCTGTAGCCTTGGCTGCATGAGTTTTCCGAGTGCCGTCAACCTGCATCCCGCGCGGTCCCTGACAAACAGATCACCCCCGAGCTCGTGTTCAAGTTTCTTGATCGCGGTCGTCAAGGACGGTTGGGAAACATTTGAGGCGCTAGCGGCATGGGTGAAGTTGCGATGCTGGCAGACAGCCAAAAAATACCTGATCTGGTTCATCTCCACTGCCACAGTCTCCGTCACTT
This sequence comes from Roseovarius sp. MBR-51, assembly GCF_053628575.1. NCBI lineage: Bacteria > Pseudomonadati > Pseudomonadota > Alphaproteobacteria > Rhodobacterales > Roseobacteraceae > Roseovarius > Roseovarius sp. MBR-51. Next base: position 16,264 of record NZ_JBRJGQ010000020.1, on the reverse strand, counting down.
TCCGCCATGAGGTTCACCATAGCACATGTCTATCAAAGAATAGAAGTTCGGGATTGGTGCCTGAGGCATTCGGCATGAGAAAAGGGTGCATCGAATCCAAACAAAACAACTTCTCAATCAGGAGGCGACCATGAAAGCCCAAATTCTCAAGACACTCGCCGCTTTGGCCTTGATCACGACATCTGCAGCCGCACAGGAAACCCCAATGGAAAATCACACTGCCAGCTACATCGCCATGCCCGCCGCTGAAGGCCAGACCGAAGCATTCGCCGAATTTCTGGCCGGAGCCGCCCCGATTGTCGCGGACACCGAACCAGGCACCGTGCTTTGGTTTACCTTACAAGACGACGATACGCTCGCGATCTTTGATATCTTCGTGGATGAAGAAGCGCGCAATGCGCATTTCTCCGGCGCTGTGGCCGCGGCTTTGAACCAAAATGCCGACGCGCTGGTCGCCGGGGGCTGGGACGATGGTGTTGTCGCGAATATCAACAATTCCGATGTCCTGTCGGTGAGGGAACCGGTTGATCTCTACTCGGCGACGACAGCCACGTATATCACGCTCGAAGCAGCACCCGGCAAAGGGCCGGAACTGGCAGCCTTGCTGACCGCAGCTGGTCCCATCGTCGGAGAAACCGAACCTGGCACATTGTTCTGGGCGGCGCTGCAGATTGACGAAACATCCTTCGCAATCTTCGACATCTTCACCAACAATGCTGGCCGTGAAGCACACTTTGCCGGTCAAGTCGCCGGGCTGCTGAACGAACGGGCAGCGGAGTTGGTCGCTGGCGGGTGGGACGACGGTGTGGTCGCTAACGTCCACAACTTCGACATCCTCGCCATCAAGTAACGCGATGTGACAGGAACAAGAGGCGCCTGGTGCAACGCATCAGGCGCTTTGCCGAACGAATTTAGATTCACCGTGAAGCGGTCGTTCGAGTAACTGCAGCGAATTAGCGCTTTGTTCGCAAAGCCTACCAACACGATTTGTGGATACCCCCAATGTTTAAACCACGCCGAATGGCGTGAGCCGGCCGGCCGGAGACGTACTTACTCCGCCCTCATCAGGGCCGTGTCAAAATGCCCCTCGACCGGAAGGCAGTCGTCAGTGTCCGCTTCGGCAAAGAAGCTGTCCTTGCGGCACAAATGCGCAGAAAAGCTGCCTTTGATCGTCGAACCCTCTTCTTCGAGGGAGAGGGTGTAGATTGAAATACTCAGGTCCTCCCCGATCTCCTCGTTCATGTAGAATGGGGCATTCATCCCCTCTGGCCACCACGACACAGAGGCATCCATCATCGCGCCCGAGGCGTCTGTGCCCATAAGGGATATCTCGATCGTCAGGATGCCCTGCATGATGCTCTCAGCATCCGGGTCATGTGCCTGGATGCTCAGGGAGGACACCGGACCGAAGGTGCGCCATTCCGCGGTTGAGGTTCCTTCGGAAGGAACGTCGAGGGTTTCACCATCGTAGGCCGCCTCGCCGATGGTGGCGGTTACCGTGCCGACCGGGACCGTCTCGATCTGGGCTGTCGCCGTCTGGGAAACCATCATCAGACCGGTCACAAGGACCGAAAGAAGTTTGGTGTTCATAATCCTCTCCATAGGTCTCGCGCCACTTACGGGAATGTCCAGCCGTCATGTTCGACGCGAAAGATGCGCAACGGCGCGCCGGGCCGGATCGAGCGGGTCCGGCCCACCCATCCTTGCCAGGCGCACGCTATCGTATAGGGCGCGGACAAGCTCCTGTGACTCGCGGATCATTGCATCACCCGGCACCTCGTCCGTATTGATGGCTGGTGTCTCTACCGGCTCGTAGCCTCCGGCAATCAGGTAGCGTTGTGCCACCCAGCCGGTCTTGCTCATGTCCGCCGAACGCACCAGGTACCACCGTGGCCGCAGGGCCTCGATCTCAGCCTCGGTCACCCGCCATGCATCGGGACCACGCCCATGAATCTCCGCACTCAAGATGCCGGGCAACAAGGAGACACCAATGGCGGTCAAGGCCACAGCGAACATTCTGCGCGTCTTGATTGTCATGATACCTCCTGCACTTCGCAGCTCAGGTGCTTGCGCCCTTGCTCTGGAAAAGGATCGAACCGCCGACCTGGTATAGGTCGGCGGCCAAGTTGCAAAGGTTCTCGCGATCCGTCGTCCTGTGCAATTCAACTACGTTTTCGCCTCGACTTGCCACGGTATCGCAACAAGCTCGAGCGGCTCGGTCGTCCCACTTGCGTTAAGGAGCGGCACTGTCTGTCCCACTTTCATTCCGAGCAAGGTGACCCCCAGGAATGTCTTGATCGGGATACCTCCCTGATCATGTGCAAAACCATAGTCAAAGAGTGTTCGAGATTGTGGCGCCGTCCCCCTGATAGAATAGGTCACACGTGAGCCCAGTGTGGCGACGCTCCCTGCCTCTTCTGTGGGATTCAGAATATGTGCATCCTGAAGCTTTGCGCGGATCAGGTGGGAGAGCAGAGGAAAGACACCGCCTTCGATAGCTGCGCATTCCCTCCGCAACTTTTGCAGGTACCAGAAATCCCTCTTGGAGAGGAACGATTGGATCGGCCGCATGGTCTCCACACTTCCGAACGCCCGGCTATCAACCCCGGCAGCCTCGTTGCCTGATCTTCCAGCGAGAGTCGCCATTTCATTTGATGTTCGCATATCTTCTCCTCGGCCTGCTCGACGCAAGCCTCAAGAATCCAAAGTTGTTGGTGAAGAAGATCCCCGAGCGTGGAGGTCAGCGCATGCGGCCCCCTGCCCGGGGCAGGGAGCGGTTCAGCAGAGATCCCGGAAACGATCGGCCTCTGATTATGCATGAGAACACAACCATCAGGCTACGCTATGAAGATTTCGACGCCAAGTCAAACTTTGCCGGGTCCTCGGAGCAGCAGATGCCGCCACCACCCGCCGGGCTGATCCTTTGATACTTTTCCGTGAGACGGAAAATGAAGACCAGTGAGGCTGAACCGCCTCCAAGCAAGCAGTTGATGCCAATAGTCCCCAGGTCGGATGCTCCAGTGCCGGCATTGGTTGCAACCCGTCACTACACGGCGAAAGGCACTTCCACTTGGGTTACCACCAATGACCGGGTGGTGCCGTCTTCGGACAGCAGAATAGTGCTTTGCCCGGCCGACATTCCGATGAGCGTGGCCCCCAAAAGAGAGTGAATCGGGATTTCTCCGGCACGCGTCACAAGGCCGAAACTGAGAACCCCGCATTCGATATCTTTTTCGTCCACCACGCAGGAAATATAGGAGCCAAATGTGGCAATATCGGACGGCGCCGCGCCCTCTATGGCAACGGCCACCCGCAGTTTCTGGTGTAGAATATCCAGCATGAGCTGGGAGTAGGCGACGCTGCTGTTTCCGGCGAAGCTCAGAAATCTCTCGATTCTCAGACGATCGGCCTTCGTCAGGCGGCACTTGTCATCCCCGCCACCCGCTTCGGGCTTTCCGTGTCGCGGTATCGTTGATCCTGTAACGTCAGGTATGACCATTTTTCCCCCTGGAGTTACCTCCGACAATCTCAGTACTTTTCTCGAGATGTCCCCGGGAGATCGCTGCGCATAGACGCCCACGAACCGCCCGGGGCTAAGGGCGGTTCAGCAGAAGAAACCGAAACTTGATCTGATACCTGACCATAGATTGATCGTTGCTTGCCGCCCGAGGGGTGTCAATCCCGGCGCACTGACCGCGCTCGCGGAGTGACGGGAAAGCTTCCCCGCGACAGCACCTCTCCCTCTTCGTCGACAACCAGGCGGAACGCGCGTTCGGCGCGATAGAAGGTTATGCGCCAACGTCCTTCGTCTTCGCCCGACCCGCTCTCGGAGCGGCTGCTGATGAGACCGTTCCTCATCTCCTCCCGGACCTGATCTTGCGTGATCTTGAAAGCTCGCGCGATGGCTGCTGCTTCTACAACGAACCCACTGTCGGTCTTGGATACTTCGCTCATCGCACCATCTCCCGTTCCCTGATCCCGCGCCGATCTCCGCCAGTCCGCCTCTGCGCGGCTTCACCCGATTGCGCTCGACTTCAATGGGTATCTATAATATCACTTGAGGGGCATGCCCCGTCAATACAACTGCGAACAAGGTGCCGCACCGATGTCATCTATCCAGACCTCCTCATCGCGCAGCCTCTCCGCGCGACCGTCGATCACAGCCGCTCTCGAGGCAAGGACCGGGCTCGATGATGAGGTGCTGCGCGAGCTGGTCCATGCCTTCTATGGCAAGATCCGCAAGGATCCTGTTCTTGGCCCGATCTTCGCGGCGCGCATCGATGACTGGCCACCTCATCTGGATCGGATGACATCCTTCTGGTCCTCCGTTGCCCTGATGACAGGCCGTTATCATGGCGCCCCGGTGCCCAAGCACGTCGGCTTGCCGATTGACTGGAGCCATTTCGAGCGGTGGCTCACACTCTTTCGTGAGACCGCGATGGAGATCTGCACACCCGCTGGCGCAGCCCATGTCATCGAGCGGGCCGAACGCATCGCCCGGTCGCTGAACTTCGCCATCGAGGATGCCAAAGGCACCGGCATCCCAAAGCTTGTTTGATCCTCGCATGGCCAAGCAATCCGACATCGACATCGCCCGAGCTTTCGACAAGGCGTCGGACACGGACCGTGCGAGGCTGCTGGTGGATCGGATCTGGCCGCGAGGAATCTCGAAGGCCGATCTCGGACACGATGACTGGCTCAAGGACATCGCGCCGACCACCGAACTCAGGAAATGGTTCAACCATGACCCGGACAAATGGGGCGAATTCCGCAACCGCTACCTGCACGAACTGGCTGGCAACACGGACACCGTTGACCGCTGCCTCGCATGGTGCCGCGCCGGTCCCGTCACTCTTCTCTTCGCCGCAAAGGACCGGGAGCACAATCATGCGGTGGTGCTGCGGGACTATCTGGAACAGCGTCTCACGGGGGATACCACATGAATGCCGATCTGGGGTCCCTTCGCACCCCCCTGTGCGATCTTCTGGGATGTGATTATCCCGTCGTCCTAGCCGGTATGGGAGGCGTCGCGCGTTCCGAACTGGCCGCCGCGGTCGCCAATGCCGGCGGTTTCCCGACACTGGGGATGGTGCGCGAGGCGCCATCACTCATCATCTCGGAAATCGAAGCCTACCGCCGGCTGTCGGACCACCCCTTCGCCGTCAACCTCATCCCGGCAGCCACGGAGCCCGACTTGCTGCAGCAGCAGATCGAAACTTGCCTTGCGATGGAGGTGGCGGTCTTTTCGTTCTTTTGGGACGTCGTGCCCGAGGCCGTTTCCCGGGTGAAGACCGCAGGCGGTCTTCTGCTGCACCAGGTGGGCACGCTGCGCGCGGCACGGGAGGCCGAAGCCGCCGGTGTGGATGTGTTGATCGCACAAGGGCAGGATGCGGGAGGTCACGTGCACGGGCGCACCCCGACATTCGAACTGCTCCCGGCCGTGCTGGAAACCACGGCCCTGCCGGTTGTCGCCTCGGGCGGCATCTGCACCGGGCTGGCGCTGGCCGAGGCGTTGGCGATGGGGGCGCAGGGCGTGCAATGCGGCACTGCCTTCCTCGCCACGCAGGAATCCTTCGCCCATGACTGTCACAAGCGGCGCATCGTTGATGCAGGGCCGCAGGACACGGTCTTGACCGATGGTTTCGTGTTGAACTGGCCCAAGGGGTCGGCCGTGCGCGTCCTGCGCAACAGCGTTACCGACGGCTTCGGCACGGATCTGATGGGCCACGATCCCGACGCGATCCCCCGCGAGGTCATCGCCCATGACGACGACATTCCACGCCTACGCCAGAGCACGGATTCACCGCTGCGCACGACGACGGGCGCGCTGGAGCAGATGCCGCATTACGCCGGTACCGGTTTGGGGGAAATCGTCGAGATCGTGCCAGCCGCGCGCCGGCTGCTCGACCTTTGTACCGAGGCGGCGGCGCTTCGCGGCATCGCCGGGCGAGCACAAGCCCCGGGCGAGGGTGCAGCATGACCATCCTACTGCTTCTCATCCCCGTGACGCTGGCGATGGGCGCTGTCGGACTCGGCGCGTTCTTCTGGGCGATGAGACACGACCAATTTGACGATCCGGCAGGCGACGCCCGCCGGATCCTCCAGACGGAGGACCGTCCGCTGCCACCAAGACATAGAACCGACCGGGAGGTTGCCAAATGATGGAGCGGTTGACAGGTGCCGAACGCCAGATCGCATTGATGATTTGTGTCTTCATGGCGATTGTCGGGCTGGTGATGGCCGCAGCGGGTCGGGGCGATCCGATGGGTAGCCACGGCGCAATCGTGCTGATTGCAGCCGCTATCATGACCTGCTGCGTCCTGCGTGCGATTGGCGAGCCCGAGCCGGCCGAGGATCGCACGAACAACTACTATGATGATCCGACCAAGGCCGGGCTCGTGATCGCACTGTTTTGGGCCGTGGTCGGTATGGGCATGGGGGTCTGGGTCGCGGCGCAGCTTGCTTGGCCCGACCTGCGCTTCGACGCGGCGTGGTCGAGCTTCGGTCGTATCCGCCCCGTTCACACATCAGGAGTGATCTTCGGTTTTGGTGGCAATGCTCTCATCGCCACCTCCTACCACGTCATGCAACGCACCAGCCGGGCACGGCTGGCCGGGCATGTCTCACCGTGGTTCGTGCTGCTGGGCTTCAACCTCTTCTGTATTATCGCCGCGTCAGGCTACCTGATGGGTGTCACCCAGTCCAAAGAATACGCCGAGCCGGAGTGGTATGCCGACATCTGGTTGGTGATCGTCTGGGTGGTCTACTTCGTGCTCTACATCCGTACGCTTGCCCGCCGGAACGAGCCGCATATCTACGTCGCCAATTGGTATTACCTCGCCTTCATCCTGGTCGTGGCGATCCTTCATATCGTCAACAACCTCGCCGTGCCCGCCAGCCTGACAGGAGCAAAGAGCTACTCGGCATTCGCGGGAGTCCAGGACGCGATGACGCAATGGTGGTATGGCCATAACGCGGTCGCCTTCTTCCTGACCGCCGGGTTCCTCGGCATGCTCTATTACTTCCTGCCCAAGCGGGCGGAGCGGCCGATCTATTCCTACCGCCTGTCGATCCTGTCGTTCTGGGGCATCGTCTTCTTCTACATCTGGGCCGGCTCGCATCATTTGCATTACACCGCCCTGCCGCAATGGGTGCAGACGCTGGGCATGACCTTTTCGGTCATGCTGCTGGTGCCCTCCTGGGCCAGCGCCGGCAACGCGCTGATGACGCTGAACGGCGCCTGGCACAAGGTCCGCGACGATGCCACGCTGCGCTTCATGATGGTGGCTGCGGTGTTCTATGGGCTGTCGACCTTCGAGGGCTCGTTCATGGCGGTGCGCGCGGTCAATTCGCTGTCGCATTATACCGACTGGACCGTGGGCCACGTCCATGCGGGCGCGATGGGCTGGGTGGCGCTGATCACCTTCGGCTCGATCTACTCTGTCGTTCCGCTGCTGTGGAAGCGCGAGACGATGTACTCGTGGAAGCTGGTGGAATGGCACTTCTGGCTCGCGTTGGCGGGCACGGTGATCTACGTCTTCGCGATGTGGAACAGCGGCATCATCCAAGGGCTGATGTGGCGCACCTACACCGACAGTGGCACACTGGCCTATTCCTTCACGGACACGCTGGTGGCCATGCATCCCTATTACGTCGCACGGGCCTGCGGCGGGGCCCTGTTCCTGACCGGGGCGATCCTGGCGGCCTACAACGTCTACATGACGATCCGGCACGCCCCCGAAAAACAGCCGGAACGCGACTACCCGACCTCGTCCGAAGCGGCAGAACCTGCCGTTCCGGCAGCGGAGTGACACGATGTTTCGCAAGATCCTCTCCCCCTTCGCCCGCCTGTTCGAGTTCCACGCCCGGACCCACTACCGCACCGAGCGGCATTCGATGGCGCTGACCCTCGGCATCATCGTCGCTGCCGGTGTGGGTGGGTTCGTCGAGATCGCGCCGCTCTTCACCATCGACGAAACCGTCGAGGCTGCACCGGACATGCGGCTCTACACGCCGCTGGAACAAGCCGGGCGCGACATCTATATTCGCGAGGGCTGCTATGCCTGCCACTCCCAGATGATCCGGACCCTGCAGGACGAGGTGGATCGCTACGGTCCCTATTCGCTGGCGGTGGAATCGCAATATGATCACCCGATGCTCTGGGGGTCCAAGCGGACCGGGCCGGACCTTGCCCGCTTGGGCAACAAGTATTCCGATGACTGGCACGTGCGCCACCTGGTCGATCCGCGCGCCGTGGTGCCGGAATCGGTCATGCCGCAATATGCTTTCCTGCTGGACGAGACGCTCGAAACCGCCAGCCTGCCGGATCGCCTTGCGGCCCTGCGGGCGGTGGGCGTGCCCTACAGCGATGAACAGATCGCCAATGCTGATGCCGACGCGCGCGGCCAGGCGCGGCCCGACACCGACGCGGCCGACGGCGCGACTGCGCGCTATGGCGAAGCGACCAACATCCGCCACTTCGATGGACAGCGGGACCGCGTCACGGAAATGGATGCGCTGGTGGCCTACCTCCAGATCCTCGGTGGGCTCACCGACGCCGCCTTCGCAAATCAGCCACTCGGGGAGGAGTGACAGGATGGATCTTACCCATGACCTGACCTCGGTGATCGCCAAGTCCTTCGGGCTGTTCTACCTAATCGCCCTGTCCGTGGGGATCACCGTCTACGCCTACTGGCCGTCGCTGGGCAAACGCTTCGACAAGGCCGCCAACAGCATCCTGGATGACGAGGACGGGCCATGTCGGTAAAGGAACGCGACCCACTGACCGGCCACCAGACGACGGGCCACGAATGGAACGGCATCACCGAGCTGAACACACGCGTGCCGCCGGCGGTGTGGTTCTTCATCATCGTCACGCATATCTGGGCGCTGGTCTACTGGGTGCTCATGCCGGCCTGGCCTCTGGTGAATACCTATACCCGCGGGCTTCTGGGTCTTGATCAGCAGGCACAGGTGGAAGAGCGCGTGGCCGCCGCGGATGCCACCCGTGGCATCTGGGCGGATCAAATCGCTGCGCTCCCGTTGGACAAGATCCGTGACGACACCCTGCTAATGACCCATGTCGACCGGACAGCACCCGCACTCTTCGGTGACAATTGCGCGGCCTGCCACGGAAGCCGCGCCGAAGGTGGCCCCGGTTATCCCTCTCTGGTCGATGACGCCTGGCTGTGGGGCGGCGATGACGCGACGATCCTCGAAACCCTGCGTGTCGGCATCAATGCACCTCATCCCGACACGCGCTATGCCGAGATGCTGGCGTTCGGCCGTGATGGCATGCTCGACCGGGACCAGATCCGCATCGTAGCGGACTACGTGCAGTCGCTGGCGGGCCTCGACAGCGGCGCCTCGCCCGAGCGGCTGGAGGTAGGCGCCGCGCTCTTCGCCGACAATTGTTCCAGCTGCCACGGCGCGGATGGCACGGGCATGCAGGACCTTGGTGCCCCGAATCTCACGGACACTCACTGGATCTATGGTGGCACCGATCAGGCGCTGTTCGAGACGATCTATGGCGGCCGACAGGGCTGGATGCCCGCATGGGAAAACCGCCTGACTGAGGTGCAGCGCAAGATGCTTGCCATTTACATCACCTCGCTGGCCGATGGAGGCCCGGAATGACCATTGAGCGGCCCCGAGTTCTGGCGATCTCCGCCGCGTTTCTGGTCGTGGCCATCTTCGTGGGCGCCAACATCCATCTCGTCTCGGTCTCGCTGTCGTCGCAACCGAGCTGCGTTGAAACCGCCAAGGGAGGCGCCGGTACCTATCGCCCGGCGAGACCATCATGCTGAGCCAGAACAACGCCCCTCCGCCGCCCGACAATCCGCAGGCAGGGGGCATGATCCCGAAGGTGGTTCCACCCCTTCCCCGCCCCAGCCCGCATGCCCGCGACCTGCCGTGGCGAACCGCCTTCACATGGCTGCGGGCCGGGTGGCGCGATCTCTGGACCCACCCGCTTTCGAGTCTGGTCTACGGCCTCGGCGTTTTCCTCGTCTCGGTCGTCGTGGTGTGGTTCCTGTTCCACCTGGAATTCGACTATGCCCTGTTCCCGGCGCTCGCGGGTTTCATGGTGGTCGGGCCGCTGATCGCCGGCGGGCTTTACGAGAAAAGCCGGCGACTGGAAGCGGGCGAACCGGTCGGCCTCGCGCCGATGCTCTTCGTCCGGCTTCGGTCCGGCCGTGCCGGTGTCTTCATGGGGGTCATGCTTCTGGGGCTCTTCCTGCTGTGGATGCGCGCGGCGGTCCTCATCTATGCGCTCTTCTTCGGCATGGTGGCCTTTCCCGGCACCGAGGAGATCGTTCCGATGCTTCTCCTGACTCCTACTGGCTGGGCCCTATTGCTGGTCGGCTCTGCCGTCGGTGCGCTCTTCGCCGCCTTCTCCTTCGCCATCAGCGTCTTCGCCTTTCCGATGCTGCTGACGGAACGGACCGACGCGCTCTCCGCGCTCGGGATCAGCATGGCGATGGTCTGGAACAACCTCGGGGTGATGATCGCCTGGGGTGCCATCGTGGTGGTGCTGTTTGTCCTATGCCTACTCACGGCCGGACTGGGGCTGATCCTGGTGTTCCCGTTGCTGGGACATGCGACGTGGCATTGCTACCGCGCCATCCGCTCAGACGACGCTGCCGCGCATGAGGATGACCGCATGTTCATTCGTCCGGCCTGACCAGGAAACGGCGGGGCTGCAAAAGCCTGCGACCTGATGCGAGACCGGTCGCCGCAAGGCAAATGTCTGGGGCATCGCCAGTGCTGCACCCGAAACCGATTGGCGTCGGCCTTGGAACAAACGCAGCGCAGCTTACCCTCACAGCATCCCCTTCGACTTCTCCTTCGGGATAACGGTTTGCACACCAGTCGAGGATCAAATAGCTGATTGGAAAATGGGCGCTCGTGATGCTGATGCACACATTTTTAGCATCCAACCAACACTCCCCTTAATGCGACGAGACACATGAAGAATATCGACGAAAAGCTACAACCGATCCTTGCCGAAGTGGCGCGGCGAAACGCGGGCGAGCCGGAATTTCACCAGGCGGTGCACGAAGTGATGGAAAGCCTCGGGCGCGTCGTGGCAAAGCACCCTGATTATCTCGAAAAAGCGCTCATCGAGCGGATCTGCGAACCCGAGCGCCAGATTATCTTTCGCATCCCTTGGGTTGATGACCAAGGGAATGTCCAGATCAATCGAGGATTTCGCGTCCAGTTCAACTCGTCCCTCGGTCCCTACAAGGGAGGGATGCGCTTCCACCCGTCCGTCAATCTGGGGATCATCAAGTTTCTCGGCTTCGAGCAGACCTTCAAGAACGCCCTGACCGGCCTGCCGATCGGTGGCGGAAAAGGCGGAACGGATTTCGACCCCAAGAACAAATCCGATGGCGAGATCATGCGCTTCTGCCAATCTCTCATGACCGAACTGCACCGCCATCTGGGCGAGCAGACGGATGTGCCGGCCGGCGATATCGGCGTTGGAGGACGTGAAATCGGATACATGTTCGGGCAATACAAGCGCCTGACAAACCGTTATGAATCCGGCGTGTTTACCGGCAAGGACATCGCCTACGGTGGATCGCGAGCCAGGACCGAGGCAACTGGCTTCGGCAACACGTATTTTACCAAGGCAATGCTTGAAACGCGCCAGACCGACTTCGACGGCAAGCGGGTCGTGGTGTCGGGCGCTGGCAATGTTGCCATCCATACCATCGAAAAGGTGCAGTCCTTTGGTGGCAGGGTCATCGCCTGTTCGGATTCAAGCGGTTACATCATAGACGAAGGCGGGATAGATCTTGCCCTGCTTCAGGAGGTCAAATCCGTGCGCCGAGAGCGCATTTCGGAGTATGCCCGGTTACGTGGGAACGGAGCCCGTTTTATTCCTGTCGGAAAGGGTTCTGTCTGGGATCTACCCTGTGACGTGGCAATGCCCTCAGCCACCCAGAACGAACTGACAGGCAAGGACGCGCAATCACTGGTCAAGAACGGCGTTCTGGCTGTTGGCGAAGGCGCGAACATGCCCTGCACCCCCGAAGCGATCCGCATCTTGCGCGAGGCCGGCATCCTGTTTGGGCCCGGCAAGGCGGCGAACGCGGGGGGCGTTGCGACGTCGGCGCTCGAAATGCAGCAGAACGCCAGCCGTGACCGCTGGAGCTTTGAGCAGACCGAACAGCGGTTGGCTCAGATCATGAAGAGCATCCACGACAGATGCGCCGAAACTGCCGATGAATATGGCGCTCCCGGTGACTACGTTCTGGGCGCGAACATCGCCGGTTTCGTGCGGGTTGCAAAAGCCATGCGGATGCTGGGAGTGATCTGAGCCGATCCCCTCGGTCATCGAAAAACGAGGGCGACCTCTTCCTTGCTCAGGAGCTTCCATCGACCGGGAGCCAGCGTGTCGTGCAGGCAGAGATCGCCCAAGCGTTCACGTCGCAGAGCTTCGACGAAATTGCCGGTGGCGGCGAACATGCGGCGAACCTGGTGGTATCGGCCTTCCGTCACGGTGATCAGGGCTTCGGTTTCCGAGATGATCTCCAACACCGCCGGTGCCAGAGGTTTGTCATCGCCTCTGAGCGTGAGTCCGCCAGACGCAAACAGTGCGGTTTCCGTGCCGTCGAGTGGACGGGCAAGCGTGGCGCGGTAGGTTTTTCTGAGCCGGCTTCTGGGGCTGCAGATACGATGCAGAAGGTCACCGTCGTCGGTCAGAAGCAAAAGGCCGGTGGTCTGTTTGTCCAAACGCCCAATGGTTGAAATGGCGGGCTTGCGGCGTCGCCAGCGAGCAGGCAGCCTGTCATAGACAAGTTCGCCTGCCTCCTTGTGCGAGCAGGTCACGCCCAGGGGTTTGTTCATCATGACGACCAGGCCAGCAGGCGGATCAAGCGGCTTGCCCGCGACCGTCATGCGGCGGGGCAGGTCCGCGCTGACAGGGATTCGAACGGAGGCGTCCAGGATCTCAGCCTGATCGAAGACAATGCCACCAGCCCGCGCCAGCCGCGCGATGTCTTTGCGGGCACCATATCCCATCGAGGACAAGAGCTTGTCTACACGTGTGAATGAACTGCTGGACAAATCCGGTGATCCTCGTAAGCGAAATGCACCACGACGGGTTCTTGCGGCTCTATCGCCATGGTCGGTCCTATCCGGAAAGTCCAGTTTGTATGCTGGAGAATGACCGGCTTTCGCTCCATCGGAACGATAGTTTCAGGAGCCGGAGGGTGATAGCCCAGAGCGCCAAGGGGTCGCTTGGTGTTGTGATCGACATCGACGCGAAGAAGAATGAATTTGTCTTGCTGCTACACTGGATCGGTGGCCGCCACACCGAGGTCAGGTTGGCCCGGCGAAAGACCGGCCGCTTCCCACCCGGCCAGCAGCTCGCCCCCGCCGATGTTTTACGCAAACTTGGCGGACACTGGCCTGACCGAGAGTTGGCTGTCACTCTCAATCGGATGCGTTGCCGCACCGAAGACGGCGAAACGTGGACGACTGTTCGGGTCGCGGCGCTCCGCGACAGGCTCGCAATCCCGCCCTACGATCCGAATGCCGAGATCCCGAAGACCATCAGTGTTGATGCCGCCGCGAAACGCCTTGGCGTCTGCGTAACGTCGGTTCACAAGCTGATCCGTTCCGGAACTCTGCCTGCGACCCAGATCATGTATTCTGCACCATGGAAAATACCAGTCGATGCGCTGGAGAGCGAGGCAGTGCGGATAGGCTTGCAGGAAATCGCCGCACGCCGACCAAGGCAAGCTCTTGATAAGGTTAAAGATAAATCCATGACCCTACCGGGATTCTGAAGAAGGAGGTGCATTATGAAACGAGATCGCCACGGCGCCCGCGGAACGCGAAGACGGCGCCGTTCGACGGCCGTTGCCGCAGAACGTCCTGCGCAATCGCCGACAAACCCGCAATCCCTTTGCGCATGTCCGTCACACCGCAGGCTACATAGACCCGGACGCCCGTTCCCGGCCCGATCATGTAGCCTCGACCACTCGGATCAGGCGCGCCAGGTCCTCGTCGCAAATCCCGCCCGTGCTGCGAAGCACCCGCCCGTTCGCCAGAACGATCTCAACCGTGCCGGACGGTGCCAGCGGCGCCTCGCTTGGCATAGCTTCCGGCCCGTCGAATGCCAGAAACGTCGTGCCTGCGGAGTCAGGCCAAAGCCCCCGGCCCCGAAGCTGCCGCCGACATTGGTAGATATGCTGCCGCGTGATGTCGTGCCGCCGCGCAACATCGGCCACGGTCGCGCCGCCAACACCAACCTCCGACAAGATCGACAGCTTTTGCTCGTCAGGCCAAAACCGCCGCCGTTCGACACCAATGATCACCTCGTGCCGCATGCTCGAACCCCTCAGATACGACGTCGTTATCCACGTCAGTAATGACGTCGTATAAGATATGATCACGAGCCATGGCAGGCGGTCGAAATCGGGCGGTTACGCATCGACACACTCGACGAAGAGAAAAGATCATGGGGCGTTTCAAATCCTCTCGCCAAGCGCAATGCTTTCTATCCGTCCACGATCAGACCACAACCTTCGTCCGTCCAAAGCGCCATCGCCTTTCTGCAGCACCCTACCGCCAATCTCGGGCCGACGCGTTCAGCCTGTGGAATGATTATGCGGCAGAAATGGTTGCCTGAACGAAACCCAGGTCTTGGTCACGTCGCGGCAGAACAACCTGACAAAGCCCCTCAGAGAGCCGCGGCGCCTGAGCTATTTGTTATAGGCCGCCCAGTTCCTGATCTTGTAGGTCAGGAGGGATTACCGACACTTTATTTAATTTTAGCCATTCTTCTACACGATATCCGAGCCGCTCGAGACTGTTTTCCATATCATCCAACTGCATCTTTGGTGTCGGGCTGGCGACGGTATTCATGAGAAGTTGGCCGCTGCTACCGAGATATTTTTTTGCGAGACGCCGATTACTAGCCTCATACTTATCCGAGATGCGCTGTTTTAGGGATGAAGATAATTGAATATCGGGGCCAGCGGATTGCGTCTTCAGATATTCAACCAGCGCGCTCGGAGGTATTTCACCGGGTCGTCTGCTATTGTGTCGTCGCAAAAATTCCGCGCAAACAGCGTCTAGAGATTTGTTAGCGGTAGTATGATTAACCCCCAAGTCACCTGCGTCCTGAAGATCACAAGCCTCCAAGAATTGTTGTAATAACCCCTTCTCAATAAAATTCTTTTTATGATAAAGAATCGGATGCAGTGAGGTTATGCCGCTCTTGCCTGACAAAGTCTCTAGTAGTTCGGCATAGTCTAGTTTCGGCGTGAAGATGGATTGGTTTTGCCCTTCTATTATATCATTGATATAATCATCGACCGTCTTTCTTAACCCACTGATCAACCCCTGCTTGTAATAGCTCACTAGGAATTCGTCCTGTCTGCGAACAAAAATTATTACCACAACTTCCGAAAATAATTCCCTTAGAAAATTTAGAAGCCAATCAAAATTATCTTCTGGCAGCAGGTGTAGTGTTTCGTTAGAAATAATGACATTGGGGGAATTGTCTGAGCGCACCTCTTCTCTAAAATCAGACATGAATCCTTCGCGCAATTGACCAGGCGTCTTATATTCAGACTGTTTTCTGTAGTAGGGGCGAAGAATCATTTCTTCATCAGACCAACCTATTTGCGCAAACTTGGCATGTCCGCGATCAGGCGTTTTAGGAAAAAGGTACCCGCTATCTTTCAGGTATTTTCTGTTTTTCGCTAGAACCGATTGTATTGTGGTGCTACCGGTTTTTCCAATCCCGATGTGAAGATAACATTTCTTGTTCACGCGGCACTCCTCTCATTTGTCACTTGCGAGTCGTCATTCGATTGCCTGTCAGTTAACAAATAAATCGAAGCCGACACTCCCCAATTGGCCTGCCGTTTGTGGTCAGGTTGGCCCAAAGCTGCGCGCGAATCAAGCGTTGCTCGCCCCGAAGGCTTTGTTGATGGTGTGGCTACCTCACCCCGCACTGGCATCGCAATATGCTAATGTTCGAAGCACGAGAATGGAGGGGGTATCCGGCTCTGATGATGTGACCGCCCCCCGACGGCATCAATGTGCCAAGGTGGGTCTACGATGATCCACAAAGGAGGACGGTCATGTCGGAGATTATCAGGGCGTCGGGCTCGACCTGCGGATTGGTTCACATTACAACTAAGCTAATGGCCCAAGTTCAACAGCAAAACCGATAAGCAACTGATTTCATTCAGGCCGAATGGCCGAAAATGTTACAACACGTGCGCTGTCAGGTGGGTTTTGG
>NZ_JBRJGQ010000019.1:0-64301 GCF_053628575.1 Roseovarius sp. MBR-51 | reverse complement strand
GGCGCTCTTTGGGCAACACATCTGTTACAACTAATCTAGGCATCACCACAAAATATGCTTCAAGATTAAAGGACAACCTCCAATTGTGGTGCAGGTTGTCTGATTTCAGAGCCTTTCCGGACAGATGGGGGCTGCCCGGTTCAATCGCCTGACACCGTTGGGCTCGCTCCGCAGAGACCGCGACTCTCCGCAATAAAATGTGACCAAAAAAAGGCAGAGACATCAGATTCCGATGGCAGATTTAGCTGATCCGACAAAATGCGACCCCAATTATGAGCGATAAAGGAGCGAATCAGACTGACGCATTGGACCTTGAGGTATGATGAAAGTATTAATGGTTGAGGACGATCAGGCAATTCTGGATCTCGTCGCACATTTTATCGGTATCGCAAGTCACCACAACGTCAACGCAGCCCCTTCGGCAATAGCGGCACGTAAGGCCTCGCTTAGTCAGAAGGTTTTTAGGCCGCGTCCTCATTCTGGCGAGCCAAGTCAATGCTTGTGCGAAAAATACAAACGCGCGGACAAATAAGTGAGTTTTCTTGCGTAGCGGGTCCAATACTGTTCTTCGCTCCAACGCCGTCTGGCACTTTGTCACCCGGACAGAATTACGCTGACCTAGAACTTCTTCGTGATCGCCCTAGGCGTCTTGATGCTGCTGCAACTGATTGGTCTGACGGCAGCGCATGGTTCTGGACGGGGGTGACGCCTGATCGTTTCGCTGATACCGTCGCGGCGTTACACAAAAAGGGCGAATCCTCCATGCGGCTGCTTTGTTTGACTCTTGCGCTCGCTCTTCTAAACGCCGCGCAGGCGGTGGCGGATGGACGGGTCGCGCTCCTGATCGGAAACGCCAGCTATACCAACCACGATTTCGCCCTCGCCAATCCTGGCAACGACGTGCGTGCCCTTGACGACGCCCTCCGCCGCCTCAACTTCGAGGTCCGCTCAGCTATCGACCTATCGCGCGAGGAGATGATGGCCTCGCTCGACTGGCTCAGCGAGACCGCCCGTGACGCCGACATCGCCATGGTCTTCTTCGCCGGACACTCTATCCAGGTCGGGTCTGAAAACTATGCCATCGGCGTCGACTTGGCCGAGCTCTCCGCCCCAGCCGTCGCGCGGTCCAGCATTACAATGACCGAGATCCGCGCCGCGCTTGAAGAGGCCGATGCTAATCTCTCGATGATCGTGCTCGATGCCTGCCGCAACAACCCGCTCGGCGATGCCGAGATCGGCGAGGTGGGGCTCTCCGCCGTCTCGGGCGGGGTCGGCACCCTGGTTGCCTACTCCACCGATCCAGGCAATGTAGCTGCCGACGGCATTGGCGACAACAGCACCTTCACGGCGGCTTTGCTCGACCATATCGAAACGCCGGGCCTTGACGTGCGCATCATGTTTGGCCGTGTCCGGCAGGAAGTCGTGCGCGACACCGGCGGCCAGCAGATCCCGTGGGTCGAAGAGGCGGTGATCGGCGAGCATTATCTCGCCCGCGGGGCCCCGCCACTCGACACCGAGCTGCGCATCTGGCGCGAGGTGGTCGAGGCTGGTGCTGTCGAAAATTACCAAGGCTATCTGGAAGAGTTCCCCGAGGGTCTCTACAAGATCATGGCCGAACTACGAATCGACGACCTGCGCGGTGTCCCGCTCGAGGCCGGGGACCTTGCCGACAAAGACCTCCCGCAGGCGACCGCCGCACTTGAGATGCTGGGCTATTTCGTGCCGAATGCGCCCGCCACGTCCGACGAGGATGTCCGCCGCGCCTTCGCCCGTTGGCGCGGGACTCAGCCGGCTGGCGGGCGCACGTTCGGCGCGCTCATGCGCGAGGGGGCTCGGACCGCCACTTTCCTCGGCACCTACACCGTCAGCGTTGTGAAAAGCGACCTTGCCCGCCATACCTTGATCCAGGAACAGCTGCGCATCGCCGAGGAAAACCTGGCCGTGGCCGAAGCCGGCTACGGCGACACCCCCGAGGCCAGCGACGTGCTCGCTGACATGCGCCGCCAGGTCGATGAGATAGACGAGATAGGACAGCGGACCGCCGCCAGCCTCGATTCCAGCCGCACCTACTACAACGACCTCGTCGAACAGACCGATCGCCACCTCTTCGCCTATATGTCTGACGAGGCCCAGCCGCGCTTTGCCGCCAGCCGCGCCCTGTCCAGTACGTCCAGTCGCGCCCTGGCCGACGCCCGGACATTTTACAGACATCTTGAACTTATGCGGGATGCACCGGACGGGTCCTATGCGTGGATGGCCGCCATGTTGGAGGAGAATTGACCGATGCGACTGCCGATAGCCATCCTCATCGCCGTCACGGCGCTTGCCGCATGCGACGTGCCCCAACAGCCAGCGCGTGACGCAATGCCCTGCCCGGCGCCTAAATCCGCTAGCGCCTACGGCGCACCCCGGCCAGCGCCAGACATGGATGCCCAAATGATCTGCATGAAAGACGCCTGGGCCGAGTCCAAGCGAGAGCTGGTGGAGGCGAAGTCCGTGGCCGTGGCCGAGAACCGTGAGATGCCTCCGAAGGTCGATGCTGAGGTCGATGAGGTTCTGAGCCGCAAAGTTGGTGGCGAAACTGACGACGCTCGGCTTGAGCAGCTGCGCGACGCGGTCTCCGACGCCCGCCGCCTCGCCGCGATCGTTTCCGCAGGCTGAGACGGCGAAAATCAGCCCTTCAGCAAGCTGCAAAGGCCGGCTCACGCCACTATCAATCGCATTGAGTGCGGTGAGTGCCATGTTCTGTTGCAGGAGATGTCGCACCGCTTCGGCTGGCCTCGTTCAGTGCCTCGACACAGACGTTGGCCTCCAGCGTGTTCGAGATGCGCCAGGC
The DNA here is from genome assembly GCF_053628575.1 of Roseovarius sp. MBR-51. Lineage (NCBI taxonomy): Bacteria > Pseudomonadati > Pseudomonadota > Alphaproteobacteria > Rhodobacterales > Roseobacteraceae > Roseovarius > Roseovarius sp. MBR-51. The sequence continues at coordinate 61,465 of NZ_JBRJGQ010000019.1, read as the reverse complement.
CAAGACCTTTCTGGTATGCCAGTCCATGAAGGCGACGAGATACAGGAACCTGCAGCGCATGGGCAGGTAGTTAATGTCCGAGCACCAGACCTGGTTCGGACGATCCACACGCAGACCTCTCAGCAGGTAGGGAAAGGTCTTGTGCCCCTTCGCTGGCCTGCTGTTGTTGGGCTTCTGGTAGATCGGCATCAGCGCCATAAGACGCATCCGCCGCCGGAGGCGCGTCTCGTTCACGGGACGGCTGTCGTTACGCAGCTACTAGGTCATCTGCCCAACACCGAAGAACGGCGTTTCCAGGACCGGCTCGTCGATCGGCCGCATCAGGCCGAGGTTCTGGTCGGTCTGCCCCTTCGGCCTGTAGTAAAAGGACGAGCGAGAGATCGACAGCAGCTTGCACTGCTGACCGATGGACAGTTGGGGGGATCACGCTCGATCATGCCGCGCCTGAGTGCTTCAACTTTCGTTCCAAAGAAGAGTTGGCGACCGAAACGCCCAGATCTTAGCGTGCAGTTCCTTCACCGACTCCTCGTCGATCACGGGATTCTGCCGGCCGCCGCGCGCAAAAACACAAGACGCGTCCTCCAGTAGGGCATGTTCCGATTGGTGGATCATCGTCGGATGAACCCCGAACCCACTCGCCAATTCGGCAGCGGCCTCGTCGACCTTCAAGGCTTCTGAGCTGATCCCCTGGGAGTCTGCTAGGTTACGTTAGCTCTGTCCAGCATTAACCAAGTGGCGGCGCCAAGACGCCGTGTCACACTAGAGACTTTTCTTAGCCAGATTGCAGTAGCATTCGAGGTTTTGCGTGCAATAATGTGCGCTTCCTGTACCTTAATGACCAAAGCGGCAGACGTGAGGTAGCAGAACGTGAGACAAGTAAATTTCGCGGATAGTCACTGGCGTCGCGGTATCGGCCAATTGGTTGCGTCTGTAGCCATCGGCGTTTTTTCGGCAGTTGGTGCCGTACACGGGCAAACTGCTAGTGAAATTACACCGCCAACCTTACAGCCCGAGCTGCAGCGCTTGAACGGTGCCGTTGTCTTTACTGGAAGAACTGGTACGCAGGCGCCACCGGGTTCCGGTGAGATCGGCATCACCTTGTCAGGTGTAGATCTGCGCAATGCTCTGCCGCAGCTTGCAGCACAGAACAACGCCTTCAAGGCGCGATTGACATCTGGCAGGGTTCCGGTGTCCGAACTGTTCGACGCGACAGCGGCGCTGGAGGAAGCGTACGCCGACGCGGGTTTCGTGCTGACCCGTGTCGTGTTGCCACAGCAAAGCTTGCGTGATGGTGGGGTGTTGCGGGTAGAGATCGTAAACGGTTTTATCGAGCGGGTCGACACCAGCAACGTTCCGGCCAATGCGCGGTCGCGGATCGAAGGCCTGACTGCGCCGATAGTCAACAAGGAGGGCCTGACCCGAGGGGAGCTGGAACGGCAATTGCTACTGGCGGGCGATGTGCCGGGCATCGCCCTCAAATCGGCTCTCGGGGCGGGCGATGAGCCCGGCAGCGCGGTGATCGCGCTTGATCCCGAATACCGCAAGGTGACCGGTTTCGCGGGCTTCGGTAACCCGACAGACGTCGGGTTGGGCCGTGTGGCGTTCAACCTCGGCATGGAAATCAACTCTCCACTGAAATTCGGAGAGACCTTCTACTTCCGGGCCTCGGGCGCACATGAGGACTATTTCAGTGACGATCCGCGCAGCCGCATCCTGGCTGTCGGGGCGGTGATGCCGCTGGGGTTTTCCGGGCTGACGTTGAATGTCGAGTTGACGTCGAGTGACACCAAGCCGGACGATGACGTGGTCCCGACGCGGTCCTCCTTCGATCGGCAATCGGTGCGGCTGAGCTATCCATTCGTGCGGTCGCGGCAGTTGAACGTCACCGGGCAGGTGGCGCTGGATCGTCAGGTCGACAAGCAGGACCTGATCGGGGCGGGGGGCGCGCGGTTGCCGATCTACCGCGACGAGATCTATGTGCTGCGGTTTGGCGGCAGTACGTCTTATTTCCATGAAGACGACTCTGTGACCGAAGCGGGATTGATCCTGAGTCAGGGTCTCGACGCGTTCGGGGCGCGCACCGCTGCAGAAGCGGCGGCGGAGGGGGTGCCATTGTCGCGCGCCGGTGCGGACGCTGATTTCTCCAAACTGGCGGGGTCGTTCTCGCATCGGCGCGGACTGGCGGCGCCCATCCCCTTGGCGCTGTCGGTGACGGGACGGTTCCAGACCTCCTTCGCCGACCCGCTGCTGACGTCCGAGCAGCTCAGCATCGTTGGCGCACAGGAATTGTCGGCGTTCGATTCAGGCGAATTGAGGGGGGACAGTGGGTATGTGGTCCGTTCGGAGCTGTCGACGCAGACTAGGATGACGATGGCGACGGTGCCTGTGTTGCTGAGCCCCTATGCCTTCCTGAGCTATGGCTCGGTCTACTTGGAGAACCCCTCGGCGGCTGAGCAAAAACACACAGATGCGTTTGCTTACGGTATTGGTATCGACTTTTTTGCACAAACTGATTCAAACTTCCGGTCAAGCAGCTTGCGCGTTGAACTGGGCAGAAGGGAGATAGACGATGGGTCGTCAGATGACAACCGCTTCACCATTTCCGGCAATTTCCGGTTCTGATTCTCGGGCCGACTACTGGCGGTTGTTGCAGGCGTCGGTCGCAGCCTGCATTTGTCTTCCGGTCGGGGCTGCGGCGCAACAGGCGGCTTTGCCGCAAGGCGGGCAGGTGGCAAGCGGTACAGTGAGCATTAATACGCCCGGTGCCGGAACAATGACGATCACGCAAGGCTCTGACCGGGCGGTGGTGAACTGGGACAGTTTCTCGATCGGGGCAGGCGCCCATGTGGACATTCGGCAGCCTTCAAGCAATGCGGCGATGCTGAATCGCGTTACGGGGAGCACCACTTCGGAGATTCACGGACGGCTGACCGCGAACGGACAGGTGCATCTCGTCAATCCAAACGGCATTTTTATCGGTCCGAGCGGGACCGTGGATGCGGGCAGTTTCGCGGCGTCGACGCTCGATATCAGTGACGACGATTTCAACGCGGGGCGGTTGCTGTATCGGGGGACCGGCAGTTCGGCGGCGGTCGAGAACGCGGGCCGGGTGAGCATCGGACGTGGCGGCTACGCGGCGCTGCTTGGCGGCAAGGTGCGCAACAGTGGCATCGTGACCGTGCCTTACGGGCGCATCGGTTTTGCCTCGGGCGAACGTGTGGTGCTGGACGTGTCGGGCGATCAATTCCTGCAGGTTGCGCTGCCATCGGAGGGCGAGGACGACGGCGAGGCTTTGATCGACAATTCGGGCACGGCCAAGGCCACGGACGGCATCGTCGAAATGCGCGCGGCAACGGCGCGCAATGCGGCGCGCAATGCGATTAACCTATCCGGGGTCGCCGAGGCAAGCTCGGTTTCCGTGCGCGGCGGGACGATCACGCTGGGAGGCGGAGATGGCGGGTCGGTTCGTGTCACGGGCAAGGTATCGACGCGGTCGCGGCCGGTATCCGCAGACGTTGCTGTCACGCAATCCCTGCGTCCACGGGCGCGCGGTGGGGACATCACGATCACGGGCACAAAGATTGCATTGGATGGTGCGCAGATCGACGCGAGTGGCGCGGGGGGCGGTGGCTCTATCCGGATTGGTGGCGATTTCGCGGGGCAGGGGACTTTGCCCCGTGCAGGGACTGTTTCGGGCGATGCGCAGACCGTGATCAACGCGGACGCATTGGAGCGGGGCGACGGTGGCCAGATCGTACTTTGGTCCGACGAGTACACACAATTTGCAGGCGCCCTTTCGGCACGGGGTGGCGCTCAGGGTGGCGATGGCGGTTTTGTCGAAGTCTCGAGCAAGCTGACCCTGAACTATACTGGGTTAGCGGATCAGAGGGCACCCTTGGGCAAGTGGGGCATGCTACTGCTGGACCCCACGGATATCGTGGTTGATCCGGGTGCCGGCGGCGAAAACATGCTTGAGGCCAACCTTGCGTTCGGAGATGTGATACTGAATACAAGTGGGTCTGGCACAGGCTCGGGCGATATCACGGTCAACGCCGATGTCGACTGGACTGCAGCGACGACGCTAACCTTGATCGCGGATGACGATGGGACGACCAGCGGGACGGGAGGCAATATCGCACTGAACGGCGCGATCAACGGCGCGTCCGGTGGATTGCGGCTTGACGCGGTGAACCAGATCGCCACCGGGGCGGGAGGCGCGATCAATGTCGGGTCCTTCACCCTGGTTTCGGGTGCCTGGACACAGAACACTGCGACACTTCCCGCCTTCTCGGCCGACGATTTCGTCATCAACTTCGGTGCCTCCTTTTCACGGTTCGTTGGCGGAACGGGGGTCTTGGGCGATCCGTTGCTCGTGGCGGATATCTACGGCTTTCAGGGTCTTGTCCCGAACGGGATCAGCAATGGTTTCGTGGCGCTGGCCAATGACATCGACGGCAGCAGCACCGCAACCTGGACCGAGGGTTTCAGCCCGCTCTTCCTTTCCGATGGCACGTTCGACTTGGACGGCCAGGGCTTTAGCATATCGAATGTCTTCAGCGCGCCTGACAGTGGCGAGGGGCTGGCCTCTTACGGGCTGTTCAGCTTCCTGTCCACCGATGCCGTCGTGGAGAACCTGACGCTGGAAGGCTTCAACATGATCGGTGCATCGGGCGGTTTGCTCGCAGCCTTCAACGAGGGCACGATCCGCAATGTGCGCGCAACCGGAACATCGTCAGGCACCGGCGAAGCGGTCGGCGGTCTGGTTGGGGAAAATTTTGGTCTGATTGAGGACAGCATCGCGGATGTGGCGGTCACGGCAGACGGTTCCGAGGCCTTCGGGGGCCAAATCTTTGCCGGAGGTTTTGTCGGGCACAACAATTTTGGCACAATCAACCGGTCACATGCCTTGGGGAATGTGACCGTCACCGACGAATTCGGTGGAGCGGAATTTTATGTAGGCGGATTCGCTGGCGTGGAAAATTCCAACGTCGGTGGGACGATCAACGATAGCTATGCACGGGGCAACGTCACAGTGACGAGTGAAACGGCAATGTCCGAAGTCTATGCAGGCGGTTTCGTCGGCGAGATCAATGGCGATATCTTCCGCAGCTATTCGACTGGAACGGTGACCGTCACCGGTGATTCTATTGCTACGGTAGGCGGGTTTGCCGCGACTGATCAAAGCGGATTTGCCAGCGCCGACACGAACTTCTGGGATATCCAAACCTCAGGCCTCGCCGCTTCCGCGGCCGGAACCGGTCTGAGCACCGCGCAATTCCAAGACACCGAAACGTTTATTTCACTGGGTGGGGTGCAGGGATGGGATTTCACGAATGTCTGGGCGCCGGGGGATACCGGGTTCTATCCGGTCAACTACACCACTAGCCCGGTGATCCTGGTGACGCCGGACCCGCTGACGCTGACCTATGGCAGCACGACGACTGCAGTATCCTCCGGCACGATCAATGGCGGGCCTGACCTTTATGTGTTCGACGAGCCTGCGGACACATTGAACGCCGATCAAGCGGGTGCGCCTCTGACCTTCGCCGACGAGAACGTAGGCACCACGACCTTCACGCTCGATACCGCCAGTGTCACATCGGATCTGGGGGTGATTTACCGTGTCGTGGACAGGTTGGGCGACGCTGAGATCACCCCTGCGCCGCTGACGATTAGTGCCAATGATGCGGCCAAGACCTATGGGACGCTGCTGGCGTTTGACGGGACGGAGTTCACTGTCGGCGGGCAGCTTTTCTTTGACGACACGGTAGATTCTACGACACTGAGCAGTGATGGCGCGGCTGGAGAGGCGACAGTGAACGGCGGCACCCCCTATGCCATCGCGATCAGTGATGCCGTCGGCGAGGGTCTTGCCAATTACGACATCACGTTTGAGGACGGCGGGCTCACGGTGAATCCCGCGCCCCTGACGATCACTGCCAATGACGCGGCTAAGACCTATGGCACGCTGCTGGCGTTTGACGGGACGGAGTTCACCGTCGGCGGGCAGCTCTTTTTTGACGACACGGTCGAGATTGCGACGCTGACCAGTGATGGTGCGGCAGCGGAGGCGGCCGTGAACGGTGGCACCCCCTATGCCATCGCGATCAGTGATGCTGTCGGCGAGGGCATTGCCAATTACGACATCATGTTTGAGGACGGCGCGCTCACGGTGAATCCCTCGCCCCTGACTGTCACCGCCAATGACGCGGTCAAGACATATGGCACATTGCTGGCGTTCGACGGCACGGAGTTTACCGTCGGCGGGCAGCTCTTCTTCGACGACACGGTAGAGACTGCGACACTGAGCAGTGATGGTGCAGCGCAGGAGGCGGTCGTGAACGGCGGCTCCCCATATTCCATTGCAATCGGTGATGCGGTGGGCGAGGGCATTGATAACTACGATATCACGTTTGAGAGCGGCGCGCTGACGGTACAGCCCGCTCCCCTAACAATCACCGCCAATGACGCGGTTAAAGTGTTTGGGACATTGCTGACATTTGGTGGGACGGAATTCACCGTCATCGGACTTGCGGTGGAGGGCGACAGTGTCGATTTTGCGGAGCTGAACAGTGAGGGAGCGGCGACGTCGGCAGTGGTGGCGGACAGCCCGTTCCCGATCGAGATTTCGGCCGTGGAGGGCAACGGGCTAGAAAATTACGACGTGACGCTGGAAGAGGGTGCACTTACCGTGACACCTGCGGTGGGGAACGACGTGCCCGTGCCACCAGTGTTTGTCGGATTTCCGCTGCCGAACCCGAACGACACGATCGGCGGCGACTTTGGAATTGGTGGTAACGACGGGCCTGGGGGGACAGACATCGGGGGTGCCGCTCTGCTAGGGGCCGCCGAGGCCACGTTCGAGAAGGTAGACGCGCTTTCTGAGTCGCTGGAGATTGCGGCAGATTCCTGCGGGCAGAGCAGTGGCGATGTCAGCCGGTACTTGGCCTGCATGTCTGACTCTCTCAATGAATTCGCAAATGAGCTGGATGCGATCTCGAGCGACCTGCCGCCTGGCATGCAAAACGTCGCGCGGATCGTGCAGGATGCACGGGTCCGGGTCGATCAGGCGCGGGTGCGGGCGCAGCAGCGGTTGGCGGGTGCGACCACGGATGCCGAGCGTGAGGCGATCCGCCGTGACGCCGTGAGCGAAGCGCGCGATGCCCTTGCAGATGCCGCAACCGAGATCCGCAAGTCGATCGCGCTAGTGCGCGTTGAGGATCCCGAACTTGCGACGGTGCAGCGGGCAACGGTCACGCGGGTGGCGGGTGCGATGGACAATGTCGGCATCAAAATGAGCCGGGCCGTCGGCCTGTAAAAAAGGAGTCCCAGAAAAGTGTTGCGCGGATTTTGGGTTGTCTTGATCTTGGTGCTGACCGCGACATGTGGACTGGCTGAGACGCGTCTGGCTTTTGTTGTTGGCAACTCCGCCTATGCCAATGTCAGCCCGCTCGATAATCCGATCAACGATGCGCTGGACGTGTCGGTGGCGCTGGAGGGGCTGGGGTTCGACGTGATCCTCGGGTCCGACACTAATATGGAAGAGATGCGTGAGGGCACGGCTATTTTTGCCGAACGCGCTGCGACGGCGGATGTGGTACTGTTTTATTACGCCGGGCATGGCTTTCAGGTCAGTGGGCAGAATTACCTCGTGCCGGTCGATGCCGATTTGCAATCGGTCGACGACCTCGGCGAACAGACCGTGGCGCTGACAGATGTCCTGACGGCGATGCAGAAGTCCGATGGTTTGAAGCTGGTGTTCCTCGACGCTTGCCGCGACAATCCGTTCGGTGTCGAGATGCGTGTCGAAAGCGGTTTGGCACGGGTCAGCACGGCGGCGGATTTCATGTTCGTCTATGCCACTCAGCCCGACAACGTGGCCTATGACGGCACCGGGCGGAACAGTTTCTTTACCGAGGCGGTGCTTAGCCATATCTATACGCCAGGGCAGGACATTCAGGATCTGATGATTGCGGTCCGGCGCGACGTATTGTCGGCCACTGGCGGGCGGCAGATTCCGTGGGAAAACTCATCGCTGACCCAGTCTTTCCGGTTCGACAACAGCCCCGTGACCGCGTCAGAGGAAACGATGCTCTGGCAGGTCGCGGCGAGCGAGCAGGATCCTAACCTGATGCAGCTTTACGCCGAGCGCTATCCGCAGGGCGCGCATGTGGACGATGTGCTGGCGTTTTTGCAAACCGGGACACAGACACGCACGCTGGGCATTCGTAACGCTGAGGCAGAGGCGGAGAGGCTTTGGCAGTTGGCGCGGCGCAGCCGGATGCGGCCGTTGCTTGAATATTACCTCGACCGGTATCCGAACGGTGCCGACGTCGCCGAGGCGCAGCGCTTGCTGACGCTGATTCCTCCGCAGGAGGACAGCACGCCGGGTGGTGTCTGCGAACGGCTGGCAACCCATCCGCGCGACGCAACGGCAGTGCACTCAGGGATGCCTTTCGATCGGTTGCAGCAGAACGCTCTGACGGCGATCCAGGCTTGTGCCGCGGCTTCGGCGCAGTTTCCCGAGTTGCCGCACTATACCGCCCTTTATGCTCGTGCTGTCGCGGCCTCGGGCGATATCGAGCGGGCAGTGACCTTGTATAAGAGTGCGGCGGACCGGGGCGATCTGCGCGCCATGGTTAGTCTGGCACAACTTACGGAATCCGGCAATGGTTTGCCGCAGGATCCAGAAGCGGCGTTGGCGCTGTACCAGCGCGCGGCGGAGGGCGGCAGCCCAGATGCCATGATAAACTTGGCGATCATTCTTTTCGAAGGGCAGATGGCGCCAAAGGACGAGGAACGGGCAATCCAGCTACTGCGCGCGGCAGCAAAGAGCGGATCACCCAAGGCGGTTTTCAACCTTGGCGTTCTGGCTCAGGACGGCGTGGTCGATGAACCCGGCGAAGCGCTGAAATATTTCCGGCGTGCCGCGGATGAAGGTGAGACTGAGGGCTACCGCGCCGCGGCGATCCTTCTTGATGAGGGGCGCGGCGTGCAGAAGGACCCAGACGAGGCGGCGAACTTACTTTTGCGCGGTGTCGCGTCAGACCGGGGTGCGTTGGTTGCGCAGTTGACCGAAGCGACGGACCAATGGTCCGACGACACGATCCGTGCAGTGCAGAGCCGTCTGAAGGCAGCTGGCTTTTACGCCGCAGCAGTCGACGGTCTGCCGGGGCCGAGCTTTACCGCCGCGCTGCACCGCTGGCGTGATGGCGGGTTCAATGTGGATGTGCTGGTGAACTGAGACCGCTCCTATATCCACTTTTCTTGGACTGGGGTGAGCGACACCCCACAGATTGAGAGTAGGATGCCAGCGAAAACTCCGAGTGCACCGAATCCGGAAATTCGACGCTTGTAGGCCGCCTGCCGCCAACTTCGTGAAGAATACTGACGCCAAGACGCAGTCTGGTGCCGCATTAATTAATGCGGTCGAAGTTCGTTTGGTTGAACTCTGCCTCTGTCCCCGCTGTCATGGTCTAACCATAGGCTAAAAATCCGTCTGCCTGCTCAGACACGTTTACTAGTTTTACGCCCCCGATTTACAGCTTCATCTTGCTGGTTCCATTGGCTTCGGCACGATGGTGAGGCGCTGGATGTCGACAAAGCTGCCCGCCGAGAGTTCGGCGGCCAGTTTTGCCCAAGCTTCACCACCGGCGACCTCGTCATAAAGCGATCTTTGCGCCGTGAACAAGTCCAACGGCGTATTGGAAATGGCGTCGATCCAGGCCATTTCTAATTGGTCGCCGCGAAGGTTCACGAGCCGCAGTTCGACGCCCGGTGCCAGGGGATTGGCGGGACGGTTGCGCAGGATCGCAAGCTTCATCAACTCGACCGATACATCCCGCAGCCCGTACTGCGCTATCAGAACTTTTTCGCGGAAGGCAGGCCAGCCAAAGCTGAGACGCACGGTGAGCAGTTCGCCTATCTCCTTCGCAGCGTCGGGCGCGCCTGATCCATATGCGTCCTCAAAGGCGGTGTTGGCAGCCTCTTCCTCTTCCTTCCAATGGGCCATGGCAGACAGCGGGCGGGCCATTATCCACAGCCCCTCGCCGACTGAGAGATAGTTGATTGAGGGTTCAACCCGGAATGCGGTCTCGCATTTCTTGCAGGTGTGCGACTGGATCGTGCCTGTGAGGATCGCCTCGGTCAGGTCGACGCGGCGGTCGCCGTTGACACTGGAAAATATCTCCATCTCGGCGATAGTGCCGCAGTTCGGGCAAGGGGCTTGTTCAACTGTAAATAGGGACATCCGTAGGGTCCTTTCGTTTGGCTGCGAGGGCAGGGGCGTTCAAAGCTTGCTGAGCCACGTCTGCGCCGGGTGGGAGGGCTTGAGTTTCTTGGTATGATAAGCTGCGTATAGTTCCGAGAACCATTCACCGGGAGCGCGAAACTGGTAGCCCGTGATGCCCTTGCGGCGCGCCGACAGATCGTAGGAGACCCAATGGTTGGGATAGGCCTCGTGGATCATCCGGCCGGTCTTTGACATATGGCGGGCGTTGGAATTGGTGGCACTGTCCCAGATATCGGTGGTGGTGCGCACGGCGCCCAGCCAGTCGAGGAAATTGTCCCGTCGAGTTTCCCATTCACCTTGCGTGACGCCATCGGGCGGCGGCGGCAGGTCAGGGTTGCCGCCCGCCATCTTGCGTTCGACAAAATGCGCATCAAAATCGAACTCGTCCGCGACTTCGGCACTGATCTGCGAGGTATCGCCACCATGTTCGCGCCAGCCGCCGAATTCCGCACTCGCGCCCTTCGAGCGCATGAAGCCCTTGCGATCGTCAACTGCATGACCGATTTCGTGAAGCGTTGTCCATTTGCCGTAGGTTGGATTGGGCACTTCGGTATCCGGCACGGGTTTGCATTCGTCGTCGATGGCGTCGAGTTGGTCGGGGTCGCCCAAGGCGTTGCCGTCCAGATTGAAATCGTTGAAGCAGGCCATAACCACGGCGCCGTTGGAGGGTTCGTAATAGGAGCCGCTTTCATCCTCGATCCGGTCAAAGCGGGCGAGGCTGGGGTTGAGCTTGGTGTTCGTCTCGGGAACCGAGGCGAGCATCTCGTAATAGGCCTTGAGGTTCGGCACGGGGGCATCGAGCGCCGGACCGGTCTTGGCCCCGCTGCCGTCCTCGGTGCGTGTCGCCTTGCTGGTGAATAGCTTCACGTCCATGTTGAAGCGGACCGACAGCAGGGTGGACATGACCTTTTGCGAGGCGTTGTCGGGCAGGCTCGCCACCATTGCGTCGAGCTGCCGCTGACCGTCCGGCAGGGCAATCAGGGCGCGGATGTCCGCCTCACTCAGGTCGCCGTTGGTGTCTGCCAAGGCCGCCAGTTTCGCCACCGCGAGCAGTGCTTCGGCGGCGGAGAGCGATCCGTTGGCCCTGATCTGGTCGAACTTGACCGAATGCTCCTGAGCCTTGGTCAGGTACTCGTTAATTTTTGGCTCGGTTTTGGCTTTGTCGGGGTAATTGGTCTTGGCTAGCTCAGTCGCGGCCTTTTGAGTGTCAGCGAGGCGGATGCGGAATACATCTTCGGCATCGGCCAGCTTGCGGGCAATCTCTACCTTGGTTTCGCCATCGATTAGGAGTGCGAGTGCGGTTTCGTCATCTGCGAGCGCGGCCTTGCGGGCATCCTCGACCAATTTCGTTACGGCGGCGAGCCGGTCCTTGATGTAGCCAGCCTGTTCGTGTGTGGCCTCAAGCCCGGACACACGTTCGCCCAAAGCATCGGCGCGGGAGTAGATCTGATCAACGTTCTGGGCAAGCCGGTAAGCGAAGGTGGCGGTATCGGCCCCCCGGCTGAGGGCCGCGCGGGCGTTCGATTCGTCACCATTTTTGATCGCGGTCTCGGCAGTTTCGATCGAAATCTCCAGGGTCTTGATAGGTTCGTCGATCTGCGCAGCGCGTTTGTGATCGACAAGCGCCTTATGGCTGGATTGGACGTCCTTTAGCAGCTTTGACAGATCGCCACTCGGCGCATCCTTGAGCAGCGCAGCAAAAGGCGCGGCTTTCTCCGCCTCGGTCACCGCGTCGGTGCAGCGCTGCGGTACCATTTCGAGGCGTGAGGTGGCGGCACCGTATTTTAGTTCGCTTGCCTGATTGATGCAGGCGTCGCGGAAGGCCTCAATCGCCCTGATATCAGCCTGCACGTATTCGGCGAGGTGATGTTTTCTCAGTTGTTCGATTGCCGTATTGGCCGGGATCAGGGCCGCCTCGAATTCCTCATAAGCGCTGCACAGGTTAAGTAGGGTTTTGATGCGATCAGGCATCGATTTCATGATCAGGGTGGCGTTGTAGTAATCGCGTCTGGCTTCCTCCTCGGCAGCCAGCTCGATGTCGGCATTGATCAGCGGATACTCGGCGTCGGCACCTGGGTTGAGGGCCGTTGTCAGCTTCTTGAACTCGGTCATTGCGGTCTGCTTGACCGCGGCGTAGTCGTTCTTTTGCTGGATGATTTTCGCGGCTCCGGTGATCTCGTGATAGATTGCGGATGACAGGCGTGCGGCGAGCCAGGCGCTGTTTTCCTCGAGTTTTTGCTTCGCCAGCGCGATCTTGGTCAGAATCGCCGAACGTTCTTCCGAAACGACGGGATCGGTGATGCTCGGTAGTCGGTCGGTGCAATCATCTTTGATCATCTTAGTGACGGCATCGTAGTCGCTCTTGTAATTGTCCGAGATCACCTTGAGATCGGCGCGCCCGTTGACGATGAAATCACGCGACGCTTTGATCGCGCCATAGTCGGGCGGGGATTTGCCTGCGTCAGTGTCGATGGTCAGAAAGCGGGCTTCGTGAGTAGGGATCTTGAGCGCAACGCCGTGGTAGGTCTTGCTGGTGTCAAGCGCGGTCTTGGCCTCAGCCTTCTGCTTGGCGATCCAAGTATCAGAAGTGTTGGTGATCTTGAGGTCGAGCGCGGCGAGGATCTTCGTTGCTTGAGCGGCGTTGAAGTTTTTCTTGTCCTTCTCGACCATATCGGTGACGCGCTGGATGTCGGACGTAAGAACGCCACCGTCCACGAAGGGCGGAATCGCCTGGATGCGTTGCGCAAGGCGGGCGCGCTCGGTCTGGAAGGCGATCAGCGTGTCGGCCATATCATCCTTTTCGGCCTGAGAGGTGCCTGAACGGAACAGCCCCCCCGACTTGAAATGTTTCTTGAGAAATTTCTGGCTTGCGGGGGAAAGATCGGAAAAGGGCATGGTTCAGAGTTCCGTGTCAAAGGTTGCTGACCGTGAAGGTCCGGGACTACCTGGCGAGTACGTTTGCGATGGCTTGCAAGGATTGGGTCGCCGTGGCGGTTACGGCAACGTTTACAAATCCGTTGTCTGCATCCACGTCCTTGAAAAAATCGTCCTGTAGGGCTGCTTGGAATTCGCGGATCTTGGCATTAGCATCGCCCTTGAGCTTGGTTCGGTCGGGTCCTTCGGGCGTATTGGTGATCTGGTCGAGCAAATCTTCGAGTTCGCCGTCGAAGACCTGAAGTCGCTTGTTCAGGCCACGTGCCTCATCGGCGATCGGGGCCAGTTCGGGATCGTTTGCACACACATCGATTATGGCTTGTTCCAGTTTCTCGATCTCGGTCAGCATCTTTCGGCGGGTGTTTACCCAAAGCACACGGGATTTCTGGAACGGAATAACGTCTTTGGGTATTTCGTCCTGCTGGCCGCTTGCGGCAGTGGCTGCGGCTGCTTCCAGATGCGGCTTGAGCTTGGCGGCGATGGCCAGTGCGGTGGTGTAATCACCGGCTTCGGCTTTCTCCGCGGCCATGCCCCAAGCCGCTTCCAGCTTGCTGCGGTTGGCCGGGTTGTTGCCCAGGGCCTTTGTATAAAGCTCCTCCAACGGGCTTTGGACAGCCTTCCACTTCTTGCGGTCGGGGCTTTCTGCATCGGGGGTAGTACTGTCGGAGTTGGTGTCGCCAGGGGTCTTTGCCTCGTTGCCCGCTGCAGGGCCAGCAACAAGCAGCGGTTTGAGCTTCGCGGCGACGCCCATGGCGGATTTGTAATCGCCGTTACCAGCGGCGGCTTCGGCCCCGGCCCAAACCTTGGCGATTTGTGCGGCCCGCGGGTCGGAGGACCCCTCGAACTTTGCGGCCAGCGGTGCGAGTGCCGCAGCGACTTGGCCCCATTGGCCGGCGGCGGGATTGTTGTCGTCATTACTGCCGTTATTTCCGTCGTCGGCCGACGCGTCACGGTTTTGACTGTCGTCGGCGTTCTGGTCCGCCGAACTGGCGTCTGTGGCCGCCTCGTTGTCGTCCTCGTCCTCGTCGCCATCGGATTCAAGCACCTGACCATTCGGGTCGGTGATGACCACCTTCATCTTGATGCCGCTCTTAGTCATGAACATCTTCATGTTCTTGGCAAGGCCGGGAAGCATATTGCCTTCGACCATTAGCGTCGCGATCTTGCCTTTCACCCCCACGGTGCCGTATGTAACCTTGCCGGTTTCGCCCTCGGCCTTGGCCTTGCGCATCATGACTTCGCCAGATTTCTTAAGGTCGAGGAAGAACACGTTGTCTTCGGGTTTCTTGCCGAGGCACAGGCCGAAAGCTAGATCCTTTTGACGCGCCTTCTTCAGCAGTGCCTGCATTTCATCAAGGTTTTCGGTTGACATTCCCATGGCGGCATCCTCGCATATGTTGTGGCCCCCCGCGGAGGCTGTGTTCGACGTGTGATACGAATCTCAGTCCGATATAGAGAATTCGATGCGGCGATTTTCACGGCGGCCCTGTTCGGTAGAGTTGTCCGCCACTGGCCGTGTCTCGCCATAGCCGAAGGCAATAAGTCGCGAAGGGCTGACGTCGCGGGTCGCCAGATAGTCAACGACGGATTGTGCGCGGCGTTCCGACAGAGTTTGATTAGCGGCAGCGCTGCCGAAGCTGTCGGTATGTCCATCGATCTGAATAGTAAGATCCGGGCAACGGGTCACGATCTGTGCCACTGCGTCGAGCAGCGGGCCCGATGCCCCGTCGAGTTGGGCCGAAGCGGGCTTGAAGTAGATATTGCCGGTACGCGACAGGATATCGAACCGGCCTACGCATGCCTCGATCGAAAAATCGCCCTCGGCCTCTAGGGCGGCAGCGGCTGGCTTGTCGGTCGGCGTGGTGATTTCCCCTGTCGTAACCGCACCTTCGCTCCCGGTGGCCTTGCTGAATATGAGATCAAAGCTGACTGTCGTCGAGGGCACGATGGTGACATTTGCGGCTTCTTCAAGTTTTTGCAGCCCTTCGGTGAGGTTGAAATCGGCCACCGCCAGCGGCACGGGCTGCTCCGTTGAAACAGCAACGAGATCGTCTCCTACTAGGGTCAGGACGAGATCTGCGTCAAACGACTTGGTGACGCCGTGCAGCGCTAGTGTGAAGGGTAGAGTGACGGTCTTGCGCTTCACCTGCGGCAGGTCGGCGATAAGTGCGGGGTCGATCCGCGCAGTCACTGTCGCCTCGGGGTACTGAAACGTTTCGAAGAACAAAAAACGCATGCGCACGTTGCGCAAATCGACTTTGGTATCGACGCTGTCGAGCAGAACCTTCAGAGACGCGTTCCCGTTGGGGTCGATTGTGCCTGTCATCGTGGCGAAGGAAGAGGTTTCGATTGCTGAGCCGTTCTTGATCGACTGAAATTGCAAAGAGGATGCGTCGCCTTCGAGCAACCACCCGTCGCCGAACGTTGCCTGCTGTGCAGCCGCGCTAATAGAAAATAACGTGGATAGAAGCACCGCGGACGAGAAGCGTCTAAAATATAGCATAAAATGCTCCTTGGCAGTGGAGATGGCCAAACTATCGCGCCAAGGCTGATCAAAAGCAACACTCTTGTGTCTGCCTGTGGGGACCGATTGCCATGTCAAGCGATTGCTTTAAGGTGGTGGAGAGCCTAGCGAAGGAATGGATTTATGATACGGCTTTGGGTGCTGATCGTGACAGTTTCACTGTTCGGTGCAACTGTTGGACAGGCGCAGAATTCTCTACCGCAGGAACGGATTGCGCTGGTCATCGGCAACAGCAGTTATACGCAGGTGTCGCCGCTCGACAATGCGATCAATGATGCGCAACTGATTACACAGTCCATCCGCGATGCTGGCTTCAGCGTGACGCTGCTGCAAGACGCGACGCAGATTGACATGCGTAGGGCAATTGCGGACTTCGGGCGGGCTTTGCGCGATGGGGGACCCGAGACCGTGGGCCTATTCTACTATGCAGGTCACGGGGTACAGAGTTTTGGGACGAACTACCTGTTGCCAGTGGATGCTGGCCTGACCGATGCGGCGGATCTGGACCTGGTGGCGATGGATGCGTCGAGCGTGCTGCGGCAGATGGCATCGGCACGTAACCGGACCAACATCGTGATCCTAGATGCTTGTCGAAACAATCCGTTCGAGAACATCCGGGATCTTGACGATAATGGCCTGGCCGAGATGAAGGCCCCGACAGGCACTTATCTTGCCTATGCAACAGCACCGGGTAGGGTTGCGATGGACGGCACGGGCCAGAATAGCCCCTTCAGTCATGCGCTTGCAGAGGCGATCCAGATCGAGGACGCACCTATCGAGCGTGTGTTCAAGGATGTGCGGGTGAAGGTTATAGCCCAGACTGGCGGCGCGCAGACGCCTTGGGATACGTCGTCGCTGACCCGCGAGTTCGTGTTCCGCCCGGGCAAGCAATTGTCGGCAGAGGAAATGGCCGAACAGCAGTTGTGGAATTCGGTGGCCAAAAGCCGAGACCCAGTTCAGATCATGTTGTTTCTGCGATCCTATCCACGGGGGCTTTACCAAGACGAGGCCCGAGCGATGCTATCGGATGTGCTGGAGCTGGAGCTAAAAGGGGGAAAGCCCACGCAGCCAGTCTCTGCAACACCGGAGCCAGATACGCCCTTCGTGTCCACGGCCCCCGCCGAAACTGAAGTGCAGATCCTGGAAAAGGCGCGAGTGTCGGGCCTGAAGGAAGACTATCAGTCCTATCTCGACGCTTATCCCGACGGCACGTTCAAGGAATTGGTGCGGATTGAGATCGCCGGGCTGGAGGGCAAGGAAACCCAGGCGGCGACCTCGCGAGTGGCGGCTGCGCCTGCTCCTGAGGAGTTGGTAGAACCGACCTCTGCTCAACCACGGTTGGATCCAACGTTTTTCAACCAACCGCTGACTGACGGCCCGTCAGAGATCGTCGGTAAGACGATCCTGGAAATAATCGAGCTTTCGCCGCTTTTCCCGCCGATCGATGGGCTGCCCGACGCGGCTTGGAAGGACAGATCCTGCAGTACCTGCCACCAGTGGACGCGCGATACGCTGTGTACCCAAGCGGCCACGTACATCAAGGAGGGCGGGGCGCGGGCGCTTCGCAAGGAACATCCGTTCGGCGGCAGCCTTAAGCGCCATCTTCGACTCTGGGCTGAGAACGACTGCAAATAGCGATCGACCTGCTTGATGCATATGGGTTCTATGGTGTGGCGGGACGGGTTGTTACGAAGAAATACACCCATTCGCCTTTGAAATTTGGATCGGCGGCTTCGGCTGCGGCCACCCTGTCACGCAGCCAGCCGAGATAGTCTGCCGCTGGTTCGACTGTCGGGCGCGGTGTGTCGTAGAGGGGGGCCGAAGCGGCGAAGGCGACGGCGATTTCCTGACCGAACGGCGGACCAATCAAGATCGGAGCGTCGCTGCCAGGTTGGGTGGGCACCACCTGCAAGATCGAGGTCGCAGCAAAAGGGCCGTTGCCATCGGTGAGGTTTGGCATCAGGTGGATGACCTGCCCCGCGGCGTCGAAATAATCGACATAGACGTGCGCGGGATACTCCGGAGCCTGCAGATCGAAACGCAGAACCTTGCCTTCGGAAAACAGGTAGTCCTGCGCCTGCGCGGTGTCACCAATGAGCCGCGAGTCGGTGAATTGGTCGGTCGATTGAGGTAGCCCCAGACTAGCAATGCCGGAAAGTGCACGGCATTGGGGAGCGGGCAGGTGCTGCAGGTTCGCGGCTACTGGAATGTCGCCGCCGACCTGTGATCGCAGAGCATCGAGTAGGGGACCGGCAAGGGACGGATCTGGGATGTGACCGCGTAGTTCAAGCGTTCCCGTCTCTGGCACGAAGGTACCGGAGACGCGCGCGCAGTCAAGGTCGGTCAGCAGTGCTGATAGATCGTCGCGCAATGTGGTCGCATCCTCCAGCGCACTGGGAGCCATGAATGCTTGAATCGTGGCGAGGGCCTGTGGATCGGTCACCAGCCTGTCGCCGAAGCGCCAGGCAAGCTCGGCCTTAGACCGGGTGACGGGTAGGGGTGGTTCTATGGCCGGAGTGATGTCACCGAGAGCTTCACGCGCGGGTGTTCCTGTCGCCGCTTTATGAACAGCGGCATCAACTTTTGGCTGTCGTGTCGAGACGGACAGGGCAGCTGGTGTCGCTGAGACTGCGGGGGCTGCGACGAGTTGGCTGGGAGAGAGCGAGTCGGTGTGCGGTGTAGCGGCGGCACGTGCGTCCGTGGCGATCCGGCCGGGCGCGAGGCGGACTTGGATCAGCTCTGACGGTTCCACACCGACTGATTCGATCAGTGTGGGTTTAGCGATTTGTTCGGACAGAGCGGGGCTGTTGCGGACGGTTGTACCGGCCGGATGGATCGTTGCAGCGATCTGCGCCGCGGCGGGGGCTGCGGACAGAACTGCGGTTTGCGGCGATGCCTGCGACAAAGTCTGTGCCGGTGCGGCTTGTGCTACGAGTGGTGCAGCGCGAGGCGTGACAGAGAATGCCTCGGACTGCGGCACGGTCCCGGCATTCAGATCGGTGCCGTCTGCCTTGGCCTCTCGCGCCGCATCGGATTGCGGCTCATGCTCCTGTGCGGTTTGGGTTGGTGCGGTGACCGTGTCCATATGTAGGCGCGATTCCGGTCCGGGCTGATCAGGGACATCATCAAATGCGCGGGTAACAAGATAGAGACTGCCCGCCGCGAGATGCATCAGCGCGGAGCCGGCGAGCCCGACGGCCCATAGGGCGGCGCGGCCTGTCATTGGATCTCTGGCGTGACGACTAGGACAATATCGCGCGCGCCGAGAGCTTCGATCTCTGCCACCAGTGGCAGCAGGTCGGCCATGACCACGTCGCGATGGGCGTTGATCCGCACCAGCAGGTCGGGTTCGGTCTCGAGCTGTTCTGAAAGGATAGTGAGCACGGCGGACGCGATTGCTTCTTTGCCATCGAGCGCCAGTGTTCCCGCGGGAGCGACCGATACGGTCGCCCCGCCTGCAGGCATGTGCGATCCCGTGAAGGCGGTGGCAGGCCGAACCTCGAACGGGGCGGTGGCATCCATGCGCCCAATCAGCATAAAGAAGACCAGCAGGAAGAAAACCACGTCAATAAGCGCGATGATGGTTTCGGGTGGGGTGCGGCGCTGCGGACGGGACAGTTTCATTGCTGCCCCTCCAGTCGCATCAGGCGCAGGCGTGTAGCGCCCGCCGTCGTAAGCATGTCCATGGTGCCGACCAGTGCCTGCGTTGTCGCGCGTGAGGAGGGCAGAAGCACGACCGACAGCAGGGGGTTCTCCGCCAGACCGGACCGAACCAGTTCTACAAGCTCATCGGGCGCGTGGAGCTGACCCCTTATATGAGTCGCGCCGTCTGCGTCGATGCGGACTAGTAGCGTTGTGCCGTTGCTTGCCCCTTGGGACTCGGATTGCTCGGCCCTGTCGACGATAGGGACCGTGTTGAGATTTAGATAGGTCGACGTTACCATGAAGAATACCAGCAGTATTAGCAGGACGTCGATCATTGGCACCAGCGAGATTAGCTGGCGCTGTGTCGCCTTGCGGGTCAGCTGCACAGGAGAGCTCCAAGGTGAGAGGTGGCCGCCATCAAGGTACCGTCCCGGTGTCCTCCAGCAGGAAGAATTCACCTGCGGCGGATTCAATGTCGTGGGCGGCTGCGTCAACGCGGGTGGTCAGCAGGGTCGCGGCAATGGCCGCCGGAATCGCCACAACAAGGCCCGCAGCGGTGGTCAGAAGCGCCTGCCAGATGCCGCCTGCCAGCACTGATGCATTGGCCGCGCCTTGCGCCAGCTCGAGTTCTTGAAAGGACTGGATCATTCCCAGCACGGTGCCCAGCAGCCCCAGCAGCGGCGACACCATTGCCACGAGCTCTAGCAGTCGGATGTGGCGGGACATCACCTCGACCTCTGCATTGCCACGGCGCACAAGTTCGGCCTCAAGCGGCTTACGGGGCATTTTTCGCAGCGCCGCGTTCAGTGCATAATGCAGGATGCGGTCGGCGGGGGAGGTGCCTTTTGCGAGGTTGGCGATGGCTGCCTCGCGGTCTCCCTTGGACCAGTTTTCGAGCGCATCGTGCCGTGCCGTGCCGACCGACCGGACGTGCGCCAGTTGCAATACCTTGACCACGATCAGGGCGACGGACAGCAGCGACATCAGTGCCAGAATTACGATTATCGGTCCGCCGGTGCCGACTATGGACAGGGCCGCGTTCATTCATTTCACCAGCGGTGCGGTGGTGCGGCTGACCAACTTGACGAGAGGAAAGCAATCGATGTTGTCCTCGTTTTGCGGTTGGCAGCTGTCGATGGCATGCAGCAGGATTTCCGAGATGTCGCTGCAGGCGATCTGCGGGATCTCGAAAAGTTTAAGGGTGGTGCGCGCGACCGGCAACGGAGCCGCGTCGATGTTCAGCAGCCTGTCGATCACGCCCTGACCATCGAGAATGGCAAGAGACATCGCGAAGCCGTCGAACGCCATGCCGGTTTCGTTGCGGAAAAGAAAGAAGGCTCGGCAGCCACCGTCTTCCGCAGGTTCGAACTTGTTCAGCTCAACGGTAAGACCTCGCTCCTGCGCGGTGGCGGGCATTGGCAAGACGGTCGCGGCAACGGTGAAAGCCGTGGCGCAGCGCGCTGTAAATCTGGTGAACCGGGGCATGGGAGTTCCTTTTCGAGGGTCTGCACCCCCGATGAAATCGCTTTACCGCCTGCGGGTCAAGACAAGCTCAAGCGGCAGCTAAATCCGTCCGTCGACGTAATGAGAGTTTTCCTAGCCAAATATAGAAATTATGCTAAAGTTAGCTCGGATAAACCAGCTTCCAAGTTATGGCGCATTTTCGCCGAGCCACGACCAACACGCCTGTCCTTAAGGAAATTCTATGGATGTTGATGCGCTTCTTCAGGAGCATGGAGAATATCCTCCCAGCGGCGAAGACCTTGAATACGATCCTGAATTCACCGAGATGGAGATCGCGGCGACGCCCGGCGAGGAGAAGCAGGTCGGGAATGAGTTCGTTCCAGGTGACGATCCTGACTACAAGGAAGTGTCAAGGCTGGCGCTTGCGATAATCGCACGTAGCCACGATTTGCGGGCGGGGGTTTTTCTGGCGGAAGCGCAGCTGCGGCTGAACGGATTGCCAGGATTTTCTGACGGAACTACCTATATCCGCCGTTGCCTCGAGGATTACTGGGAGACGTGTCATCCGCAGCTTGATGCGGAGGACGATG
Source organism: Roseovarius sp. MBR-51 (assembly GCF_053628575.1). Taxonomy (NCBI): domain Bacteria; kingdom Pseudomonadati; phylum Pseudomonadota; class Alphaproteobacteria; order Rhodobacterales; family Roseobacteraceae; genus Roseovarius; species Roseovarius sp. MBR-51. The sequence continues at coordinate 40,017 of NZ_JBRJGQ010000019.1, read as the reverse complement.
ACGATCCTACAATGCGGGTGAATGCGGTTCTGGCTTTAGCCGATGACGACCGCATACTGCGGGGACTGCGCAAGGCGCCGCTGACAGCAAGTCGGACGTTTGGAATGATTTCACTGCGCCATATTGCAGTGGCCGATGGCGATATAACGCGGCCTGCCGACATGGAAAATGTGCCCGACGCCTCCGCCATTGCTGCCGCGTTCCAAGACACGGACGAGGACACTCTGCGACGAATTGCGGAGGCGGCCGCAACGGCGATGGCGGACGTGACAGCGATCAGCGACATCTTCGACACGCAGACGCCCGGGCAGGGTCCGGATCTTGATCCAGTGCTGAAGCTCCTCAAAAAGATCAATAAACATCTGCGCAATGCCATCGGCGAACCGGTGGATGCAGAATTGGATGCGGCCGATAACGATCTAGCTGACACAGTCCCCGAAGCGCGTACCGCTAGCGGAGGTAGCGGGGCCATCAATTCACCCGTTGACGTGGAAAACGCACTCGACCGTATCATCAGCTATTACGAGCGCAAGGAACCGTCGAGCCCACTGCCGATTCTTCTGAGGCGCGCCAAGAAGCTGGTAAATGCGGATTTCCTAACGATCATGCGGGACATGGCGCCAACAGGGCTGGAACATGTCAACATGATTGGCGGAATCGAGCAAGATGAGTGATGATTTGATGACGCTACAATTCCAAGGCGATACAGTCCAACCATAACGAGATTTGAAGGAGATAAAGGCGATGGCCGGAAGTTCACAGAAATTCATAGCCCGCAACCGCGCGCCTCGCGTGCAGATCGAATATGATGTGGAGCTTTACGGTTCCGAGAAGAAGGTGCAGCTGCCTTTTGTTATGGGCGTAATGTCCGATCTGGCCGGCAAGTCCGAGGTCGCGCAGCCTGTTGTGGCAGACCGGAAGTTCCTTGAGATCGACGTCGATAATTTCGACGACCGGATGAAGTCGATGGCGCCGCGTGCGGCGTTCACGGTGCCCAACACGCTGACTGGTGAAGGAAACATGGCGGTCGATATCACCTTTGACAGCATGAACGATTTCAGCCCTGCGGCAATTGCTGCCAAGGTCGAACCCCTAAAAGAATTGCTGGATGCTCGCATGCAGCTGAGTAACCTGATGACCTATATGGACGGCAAGTCCGGTGCCGAGGACCTGATCGCAAAGATCATGCAGGATCCGGCTCTGCTCAAGACCCTTGCCGCTCAGCCAGCCCCCAAAACCGACAGCACGGACCAGGAGTAACAGATGGCCGAGACAGAAACAGAAGCAGCAGGCGGCGCCAAATCTACGGCTTTTGGTTCGTCCGATTTCGAGAATTTGCTGAAAAAGGAGTTCCGCCCCAAGTCCGATCAAGCAAAGACGGCGGTCGAACAGGCGGTCAAGACCCTTGCGGAACAGGCGTTGGCCAACACTAGCTTGGTTTCGGACGACGCGCTGCGAACCATTGAAAGCATCGTCGCGCAGATCGACAAGAAATTGACCGAACAGGTCAACCTGATCCTGCACCACGCCGATTTTCAGCAACTTGAAAGCGCCTGGCGCGGTCTCCATTATCTCGTCAACAACACCGAGACCGACGAGATGCTAAAGATCCGGGTGATGAACATCTCGAAGAAGGACATGCACAAGACCCTGCGCAAGTTCAAGGGCACCGCATGGGACCAGTCGCCGATCTTCAAGAAGGTTTACGAAGAGGAATTCGGCCAGTTCGGCGGCGAGCCTTTCGGCGCGCTGGTGGCAGATTACCATTTCGACCACAGCCCGCCCGACGTGGAGCTGCTCGGCGAGATGTCCAAGATCGCCGCTGCCGCGCATGCGCCGCTAATCACCGGTGCCAATCCAACGCTCTTCCAGATGGATAGCTGGTCCGAGTTGGCCAATCCGCGCGACCTGACCAAGATCTTCCAGACGCCAGAATATGCGTCGTGGCGATCCCTGCGCGAAAGTGAGGATTCCAAGTATGTGGGTCTCGCTATGCCGCGTTTCTTGGGCCGACTGCCATATGGTGCAAAAACTGACCCCGTCGAGGATTTTGCCTTCGAGGAGGACACGGACGGGTCCGACAGCACCAAATACGGTTGGGTCAACGCTGCCTACGGCATGGCGGTCAACATCAACCGTTCGTTCAAGGAATACGGATGGTGCAGCCGTATTCGAGGCATCGAAAGTGGCGGTGCGCTGACCAATCTGCCTTCGCATACCTTTCCGACCGATGATGGCGGTGTAGATCAGAAATGTCCGACTGAAATCGCAATCTCCGATCGGCGCGAGGGCGAGCTTGCCAAAAACGGCATGATGCCCCTGATCCACCGCAAGAATTCTGACCTTGCGGCCTTTATCGGGGCGCAGTCGCTGCACAAGCCAGCAGAGTACGACGACGACGACGCGACTGCAAACGCAAACCTAGCGGCGAGGCTGCCGTATTTGTTCGCCACTTGCCGCTTTGCCCATTACCTCAAATGCATCGTGCGGGACAAGGTGGGCAGCTACAAAAGTCGCGACGATATGCAGGAATGGCTGCAGAAATGGATTAACCAGTATGTTGATTTCAATCCGGAAAGCTCACCCGAATCCGTAAAGGCGCAGCATCCCCTTGCTGCGGCAGAAGTTGTGATTGAGGAAGTGGAGGGTAACCCCGGGTACTATACGTCGAAGTTCTTTCTTCGACCGCACTATCAGTTGGAGGGCCTGTCTGTTTCCCTTCGATTGGTTTCGAAGCTGCCGAGCGAAAAGGCCTGACGTTATCACTGCTTCTCTCGGCAATCTAATTTCTTAGAAGCACCAACAATGAGGAAAACCAAAAATGTCATTCGACGCATTTATGTACATGCCCGGTGAATCCAAGCTCCAAGGTGAAACTCAAGATGATGATATGGCCAAAGAAAAGGCCTTCGAAATCCTAAGTTTCGAAATCGGGGCCGAGAACAACATCAACATTGGGTCTATTTCGTCCGGTGGTGGGGCTGGTAAGGCCACGTTCAAGGAATTGACTGTCACAAAGAAGACAGACACGGCGTCCTGCGGCTTGTTTACCCGCCTTTGCGAAGGTGGCCACATTCAGGACGTTCACATCGTGCTGCGCCGCTCGGGTGGCACTGCTGGTAAATCTGGCGCGACCTTCCTGAAGTTCGACTTCAAACTTGTTATGATCCAAGACATTAGCTGGTCGGGTTCGGACGGCGACGACATCTGTGAAGAGACCCTGGTCATGCAATATGGCGCGATGAAAGTCGAATACAGCCAGCAGGACATCAAAGGTACGATGAAAAAGCACAGCGATGCGATGTGGAGCCGCGTCAAGAACAAGGCCGAGCTTACCGTGTGACCCTTTTGCCTTGCAGAAATGCGTAAAGGCTGGCCCACAATCGAGCCAGCCTTTACTAGGTTATTTTCCAGGGAGAACGCGATGATAGCCGAGGATCTGTTAGAAACCGGTGATCTGGATGGAGCGCTTGTCGCGTTGCAAGAAGCCGTGCGCGGAGATGCAGCTAATCCCGCGCTGCGCATTTTCCTTTTTCAGCTTCTTTGTGTGCGCGGTGACTGGAAGCGCGCGATTGCGCAGCTCAAAATCTCGGCTGAACTGGATCCGACCGCTACACCTATGGCGCAAACTTACCGCGAAGCCATCATTTGCGAAGTGTACCGCGAGAAGGTGTTTGCGGGCGAGAAGGCACCGCTAATTTTTGGCGAACCGCAGGAATGGACGGCACTGATCGTCGAAGCGTTGAAGGCAACTGCCGCAGGCAATACGGGCAAGGCTGCCGAGATCCGGGCGCGCGCATTCGACGCCGCGCCGACGGTATCGGGTAAGGTTGATGGGCAGTCGTTCGCGTGGGTCGCGGATGCCGACATGCGGCTTGGCCCACTACTGGAGATCATCGTGAACGGTAAATATTACTGGATGCCGTTCACGTCGATCTCAAAGGCTGAATTCGAAGACCCTGCAGATTTGCGTGATGTGGTCTGGACGCCCTGTACGATCACCTTGACCAACGGAGGAGAATTCGTCGCCCTGATTCCGACCCGCTATGCCGGGACCGTTGCCGCCGACGGAGCAGCTATAAAACTAGCGCGTGCGACGGAATGGGTCGATCTCGGTCACGACACCTTTGCGGGACTTGGCCAGCGGTTGATAACCACGGATCTAGGAGACACTGCGTTGATGGATCTACGTCTGCTCGAGATGGACCCAGTGAGCGATGCCGGGGAGCTTGCAGATGTCTGACCGGACGATATCCGAACGTCTACAACCGTCGCTTCTGGACCGGCTGACTGATCAGGGACCGTCGGAAAAGACCGAGCGGCGCGAGGATCGAGTGATTGACCTGCGCAAGTTGCGCGAGATCATTCAGCGCGATCTGGCTTGGCTGCTGAATACTTCGGACAACAGCACCATGATCGACGCGGGCAAATATCCCAATGTGGCGCGATCCGTGCTGAATTTCGGTATCCGCGAAGTGGCTGGTGATTATTCCACTGCCGAGCGTGCGGAGCTGATCCGCAAATCCATCGTTGGCGCAATACGCACCTTCGAGACCCGGATACATCCCGATTCCGTCGCGGTCGCGCTGCGCGTCGGCCAAGAAAGCGGCGACAGTATCGTGACATTCGATATACGCGCCGACATGTGGGCTCAACCTATGCCAATGGAGCTTTACCTGCGCAGCCAAGTTGATGTGACGACTGGAGAGCTTGAGTTGGAAAGGATCGCCTGACCTCCCATGGATACACGCCTGTTGAAACATTACGAAGGTGAACTGGCCTTCATGCGCGATATGGGCGCCGAGTTCGCGGAAGCTTTCCCCAAGATCGCGGCCCGGCTGGGTATGGACGGTGTCGAAGTTGTCGATCCCTACGTGGAACGGTTGCTTGAGGGCGTTGCATTCTTGTCTGCGCGTGTTCATCTGGAGTTGGAACTGCAATATCCGACGCTGACCTCGCATCTATTGGAAATCATCTATCCGCACTACTTAGCGCCGTTACCCTCGATGATGGTGGCCGCATTCGAGCCCGACATGCAGAACGCCGCACTTGCCGATGGTTATTTGATTCCGCGCCATTCCGTCATGCGCAGCACCCTCGGTGAGGATGACCACACTCCCTGCGTCTTTCGCAGCTCCAGCGATGTGACGCTGTGGCCGATCACCATCACGCAAGCTGAATATATCGACGGTCGCGGGGAGCTTGCTGCGGCAGGCATATCGCGCGATACCGAGGCGCGAGCGGGAATAAGGCTGCGGCTGAGCAGGTTTGGCAAGCTGCCGATTGCCGATCTGTCGCTGGACAATTTGGTTCTGTTCCTAAACGGCCAGGAGGGAAAGAACTGGGAGCTGCACGAGCTTCTCGGCACGCAGGTAACGGGAATGGTGGGCCGGTCCACCGACCGGCGGAACGATTGGATCGCCGAACTGCCGAACGGTCGCGTGGTGCCGCGCGGCTACGAACCCGAAGAGGCGCTGTTGCCCACGCCGCAGCGGTCATTCGACGGCTACCGCCTGTTGCAGGAGTATTTTGCGATGCCGGAGCGGTTCCATTTTGTGGAGTTGCAGGGGCTGAGCATGGCCATCGGCCGCGCCAAGGGGCACGAAGTTGACATTTATATCCTCTTGCGAGATGGCGCGCCGGACATTGCGTCCGGTGTAACGCCCGAGGCATTCACACTGCATGCGACGCCGGCAATCAACCTGTTCCACAAGCGCTGCGATAGGGTTCATGTATCGGGGGCGGACGTTGATCACCATGTTGTCGCTGATCGTACCGCGCCGCTCGATTTCGAGATATTCTCGATTGAGAGCGTGGCCGGGATTTCGGGGGAGGGCGATCAGGACGTCCCGTTCCGCCCATTCTATTCTGCTGACGACCTGACCGCCGCTGGAGAGCGGCACACGGCCTATTACACGCAGTCACGCAAGATGCGGCAACGTGCCGAACGTGAGCGGCTCAAGGGAGTGCGAACATCCTATCTGGGATCCGAGCTGTATCTTTCACTTGTGGACAGCTCGCAGGCCCCGTTTTCGGCCAGCCTGGATCAACTGGCGGTTCAGGCGATGGTCACGAACCGCGACCTACCGTTATTGTTGCCGACTGGATCAAAGGACGTTTTCCACCTGCCCGAAGGCGGACCGGTGGTGCATGTCACCACGCCGGTCAGCCCAACGCGCCCGCGCCCGACACTGGCCCAAGGGGATACGGCGTGGCGTCTGATTTCGCATCTGAGCCTCAACTATTTGTCTATCGCCGAAACCGGCAAGGACGACGGCGGTGCGACCCTGCGTGAGTTGATTGGAATATACGCGCCGTCGGGCAACAAAGTCCTTGAAAAGCAACTTGAAGGGCTGACTGGCGTGTCGACCCGGCCCATCGTGCGGCGCATGTCGGACGAGGTACTGTCTACGGCAGTACGCGGTTTGGAGATTTCCATCACCTTCGACGAAAGTTTTTTTGAAGGCACCAGCGTCTATTTGTTGGGCGCCGTGCTTGAGCGGTTTTTTCGTAAGTATGTGTCTATTAACAGTTTCACAGAAACGGTGCTTGTCACCCAGCAGCGCGGAGAGATTACCCGATGGCGCCCCCGGACAGGTCTGGGACGAATCCTCTGACGCATCTGGAGCGGCTGAGTCAGGACCCTGAAAAACATCATATATTCCATGCTTTCCGGATACTGGAAGCGGCGTTTCCGGACGCGCCCCGATTCGGGGAGGCGCGCCGCCCGCGTGAGGACAAGGTGCGTTTTGGTCAAGAGGCTGAGCTGTCGTTTCCGCCTTCGACTGTGGCCGAGTTCACGCCGCCCCGTGGCGGCAAGCCGGGGCGTTTGACCAACCGCTTCTTCGGCCTGTTCGGCCCGCAAGGGCCGCTACCGCTGCACTTGACGGAACATGCCCGCGCCCGGCTGCGCCATCATCGAGATCCGACCTTCGTGGAATTTGCGAACATCCTGACTCATCGGCTGATGACATTGCTTTACCGTGCCTGGCGTTCTGGACAACCCGCGCCGAGCTTCGACCGCGGCAACAACGACGGGATTGAACGAAAGATCGCCGCCATAGCGGGTTATCACGGCACCCATTTACGCAAATCGGACGACCTGCCAGACTTGGCCAAGCGTCATTTTGCCGGGCTGCTCGCGCAAGGGCCGAAGAACGCCGAGGGCTTGCGGTCAATCGTCGAGGCGTTCTTTGGCACCAAGGTCCAGGTGCAGGAGTTTGTCGGCTGCTGGCTGTATCTGGAGCCAGATGACCGCTGGCGAATGGGAGTGCCAGCGGCGCTGGGGCGCACAACCTCGATTGGAGAGCGGGTCTGGACACGTTCGGCTAAGTTCCGGCTGCGACTGGGGCCACTGAGTCTATCCGATTACATTCGCTTACTGCCGGGCGGCGAGTCTCTGCCGCGGCTGCGCGCCATCGTGCGCAATTACGCGGGTGATGCGATGGACTGGGATGTGAATCTCGTGCTGCGCGCCGACGAAATACCGCGCGCCAAGCTGGGCGAGACGGTGCGGCTGGGTCAGACCAGCTGGATCGGAGAGAACAAGATCAAGAAAGATGCCGATAGCCTGTTTCTGGAGCCGAACGCCCAGATACATCTGGCGACAATGACAGGAAGGACATGAAATGACGGAAATCAGCCGCGTTGCGCTGTTCGGCAAGCTGAACAGCCTTGGGTACAGGGCTATCGAAGGGGCGACGGTGTTCTGCAAGATGCGCGGCAACCCTTATGTCGAGATTGTGCATTGGATCCACCAGATCCTGAACAACCAGGACAGTGACCTGCACCGGATCATTGACCATTTCAATCTGGACATGGGCAAGATCGCGACCGAGATCACCAAGGCGCTGGACAACTTGCCGCGCGGGGCAAGCTCGGTATCGGATCTGTCGTCGCATCTGGAGGATGCGATGGAACGGGCCTGGGTCTGGGGGTCGCTTCTGTATTCCTCGAACCAGGTGCGGACTGGGCACATCCTGCTCGGAATGTTGGAAACGCCAAACCTGCTCAACATCCTTGTCAGTATGTCACCGACGCTCGCCGGGGTTAAATCCAACGAGCTGGCCGATAACTTCCACAAGATAACTGACGGCTCGCCTGAAGACCGGATGCGCCCGCAGGACGGGTCGGTCACCGGCGGCGGCGCCGAGCCGGGCGAGGCGTCCGGCGCGATGGCACCCTCGCAGATGGGCAAGCAGGAGGCGCTGGACCAGTTCTGTACCGACCTTACCGAACAGGCGCGCAATGGCGACATCGACCCGATCGTGGGCCGGGACGAGGAGATCAGGCAGATTGTCGACGTGTTGATGCGGCGGCGGCAGAATAACCCGATCCTGACCGGCGAGGCGGGGGTGGGCAAAACCGCCGTGGTCGAGGGTTTCGCATTGCGCATCGCACGGGGCGATGTGCCACCGGCGCTAAAGGATGTGCGGCTTTTGGTGTTGGATGTCGGCCTGTTGCAGGCGGGTGCCAGCATGAAAGGCGAATTTGAGAACCGGCTGCGGCAGGTGATCGACGAGGTGCAGGATTCTCCCACGCCCATCGTGATGTTCGTGGATGAGACCCATACGCTTGTGGGAGCGGGCGGAGCTGCCGGAACCGGCGACGCTGCAAACCTGCTAAAGCCGGCGCTGGCGCGGGGCACGCTGCGGACCATTGGGGCGACGACCTGGGCCGAGTACAAGAAATACATTGAAAAGGACCCGGCGCTGACCCGCCGCTTCCAGGTCGTTCACGTCGAAGAGCCGAGCATCCCAAAGGCGATCATGATGATGCGTGGTATCGCCGGGATGTTGGAAAAGCACCACAATGTGCAAGTTCTGGACGAGGGGATCGAGGCCGCGGTGACCTTGTCCGCGCGATATATTCCAGCGCGGCAATTGCCGGACAAGTCGGTCAGCCTGCTCGACACCGCCTGTGCGCGGGTCGCTGTCAGTCAGCATGCGGTGCCCGCGCAGGTCGATGACAGTCGCCGCCGCATCGAGGCGCTGAGCACGGAGCTGGACATCATCGCGCGCGATGAAAGCGCCGGCTTCGATGTGGACGAACGCCGCGCTGCAGTGACAGCAGCCAAACAGGAGGAAGAGGCGCGGTTGACCGGTTTGAATGCCAACTGGGACGCCGAAAAGGCCTTGGTGGCCGAGATCATCGACCTGCGCGCGCAGTTGCGGGGTACGGGTCATCCGGTGGAGGAAACCGAAACGCCAGAGGGCGAAGCGGCGACGCAGGCCGCGTTGGGAGAGGCGAACCTCACGCCAATGAGCGACGTGAAACGCGCCGAGATGATGGCGCTGCTCAGGGCAAAGAACGCGGAGTTGGTGGCGCAGCAGGGCGACAGCCCCCTGATCCTGCCCATCGTGGACCATCAGGCGGTTGCGAGTGTCGTCGGCGACTGGACCGGCATTCCGGTGGGACGCATGCTCAAGGATGAGATCGAGACAATCCTCAATCTGGAGCAACATCTGGCGCGCCGGGTCATCGGTCAGGATCACGCGATGAAGATGATCGCCAAGCGAATCCAGACCAGCCGTGCCGGACTCGACAATCCCAGCAAGCCGATCGGGGTGTTCTTGCTGGCGGGCACCAGCGGCGTCGGCAAGACCGAAACCGCGCTGGCGCTGGCCGAGGTTCTATATGGCGGCGAACAGAATGTGATCACCATCAATATGTCGGAGTATCAGGAGGCGCATACTGTGTCGTCGCTAAAAGGCGCGCCTCCGGGCTATGTCGGCTATGGCGAGGGTGGAGTGTTGACCGAGGCCGTGCGGCGCAAGCCTTATTCGGTGGTGCTGTTGGATGAAGTCGAGAAGGCACATCCCGACGTGCACGAGATATTCTTCCAGGTCTTTGACAAGGGTGTGATGGAGGACGGCGAAGGCCGCGTGATCGACTTCAAAAACACGCTGATCTTGCTGACATCTAACGCGGGCACCGAGCTGATCATGGATCTGTGTTCGGACCCCGAGTTGTTGCCAGAACCAGAAGGCATGGCCAAGGCCCTGCGCGAGCCTCTGCTCAAGGTGTTCCCCCCAGCGCTGCTGGGGCGTTTGGTGGCGATCCCCTATTACCCGCTAAGCCCGCACATGATCGCGGAAATCACCAAGCTTCAATTGGATCGGATCAAAAAGCGTGTGACGGCGGCGCATGGTGTGCCGTTCGAGTATTCCGATGCGGTGGTGGAGGAGATCGTTAACCGGTGTCAGGAACTGGAGAGCGGAGGTCGGATGATCGACGCGATCGTGACCAACACAATGCTGCCTGAAATCTCGGCCGAGTTCCTGCGCCGGATGATGGAGGGCAACAAGGTTGATAAGGTAGCCATCGACGTTGTTGACGGCAAATTCATCTACGGCTTCGATTGATCCTCAGGACGCAGTGAGCATGGAGGACGGCTCATGACCAAGCATATAGTAATGGATAAGAAGAACGTCGAGATCAGTGTCTCGGGGCTTAGGATGGTAAAACCCCCTGCGCTTAACTTCAAGGTAGTGGTTGAACTGGACAACAAGATGGAGAAGGGGGCGGAGAAGGACCCGCTGTTGATCCAAGAATTCCAGAATGCGGCGATGGAGGTCTATGACCAGACGGTCAAGACGATCGAACAGAAATGCAAGGTGTTCGACAAGGGTTTCCTTGAGATGGTCTCCATAGGGGCAAGCAAGTCCGATCTGAAAAAGCAGCTCGACGGGTTGAACAATGCGATAAAGAACGACGTCAAGGTGGCCGAGAAAGCGGCGGAGATCCAAGTCGCAAAGGCTTGGGCCAGCCTGCTGAAGAAAAGGAAGGAATGGTCGAAGTTCAGAATCAAGATCGCCACCACCATCGTGGGCACACTTGCGGGGCTGGCGGTGTCGATTGCGGCGATGGCGACCTCGCCTTTCTCGGGTGGGGCCGGAGCCGCACTGGGCATCATCGGTTTCCTAAAGTCCGGCGTCACTCTGGCGACCGAGATCGGCAAGATTGCAATTTCCATTGATGCCGCCAAGAAGGTGGTCGAGCTGAACCTCAAGGTTGTGGAAACGGCAGCAAAGAAGTCTGGGGTTTATGCGGCGAACGAGATATCAGGCGCGGTCTTTAACGAATTCGTCGGCATATCGCAGCCCACGATCAAGTCCACTGAGGGAGCCGCTGACACGCTGAGCGCCAAATACGCGCAGATCGTGGTCAAGGTGCATGAGCTGAGCAAGGTGCTAAACAAAATCCTCGCGCAACAGGACAAGATGAAAAAAGAGTTCATGAGAGATGTGGATAATCGGTTGAAGAGCCACCCCGCACCCAACAAGACTGCGCAGCGCAAGGTGATCGAAAAACAGCTCGATGATGCGCTGGGGGCCAATTACGTCAAAGTCATGGATGCGATCGGCGATGTGCAGAAGATGTATGGCGAAACGGTCAAGTGGAAGGTGCCGGTCAAGACGCTCAAGATCAGGGTCAAGCAACTGTCGATGAAGGACCCGAGGGCGCTTAAAGTGTTTCGTGAGGGACTCAAGTTCGCCTCGCTGGCCCTAGCCCCCATTGATGGAAATTCGGTCGCGACGACGGCCAAGGATCTCGGCATGGGCCTAGGTGGCGCGGTGGGCGGTTATGCCTTTGATAAGATCAGCAGTAAGGCCATCGACGGCACTTTCTTCGACGTGGCCTGATTTGTGGTTCTGCCCAATTAGGCAAGCCCCTATAAAGAGGATGTGAGCACAATGGCAGATGTTGGAAAGACCAAGATCAGCGTCGAGCGCAAGATCAATCCGTTCGGAGAGACTAAGACCAAGAAGCCCCCTGACTGGTTCCGGGCGCGGCCCGGCGCCGAGAGTGCGGTGACCGATCTGACTTTCAAGCGGACGATGGAGCTTGATCCGCGAAAGTGGAAGAAGAAAGTGATCGAGGACGGAATCTATGCCGTCGCCCGCTATGAGCTGTCACTTTTCGCGACCGTTCTGGGTACGTTGGAAAAGGATATCCTGAATGCCCGACCCAAAGAGCGCAAGAAGGCCAAATTCCAGCGCAACGACAAGGACGAGACGCCAGACGAGAAGAAGGCGCTCAATGATGCCGAGGCGCAGGTAAAAAAGCTGTTCAAGAAAATATCCGGTCAGATAGAGGACAAGGTTTCGGTCGCGCTCGAGGAAGTCGAGAGCGACAAGGGTGACAACAAGAATGCACTGGCTGCGGGCAAGGAAGCGCTGAAGAAATTCGATACGCTCAACACGTCTGGCATGTTCTCGAAACTGACCAGCCAGGTAGTGAAAGCCGTCTACACGCTTGGCGTGGAGATTGAGAAGTCAGGCGATGAGGCAGCGCAAGAGGCGTTCAAGAAGTCCGCCGCAACTCTGGACAAAGTCAGGAAGGAGTACGACGGCACTGCCAAGTCCACCAAGGACGTGGCCAATTTCCTGCTGACCAAGGGTGCGAAGATGGCGACCGACACCAAAGCCGACCCGGCGTTGCAGGACATCGGTAAGATGATCTCGAAGTCGGGCAAGGTTAATGCGTCGCTGGTCAAGCTGTCTGGCACTATCGACACCTATGAGAAAGCCCTTGACGAGACAATTGCGTTCGTCAAGGGCGGAAAGTCGACTGGTTCCGCGGCCAAGAACTGGGCGACGCGTTTCGGCAACGAACATAAGAACAAGGACAAGGCGGTGGCTGATGCGGTAAAGTCAGTCAAGATTGTCAGCAAGAAATTCAACGAAGCGGCTAGAAAGGTAAAGTAATGTCGGGCCACGCGTCGATCCATGAGCAGTCTGAGGTGCCCGGCGCCGTCGAGGGGACATGTGATGGAACGACTTTGGGTAAGGAGCGGGATCCCTACTTCCGCGCCCGATTGCGCAGGTTCGTCGAGCGGCCCTCGGTGCAGACTTTCATCATGGGCGTCATCATCTTTAACGCTATCACCCTGGGGTTGAGCACATCGGACTATATGCAGGCACATGTTGGTGATTTACTGTATACGATTGACAGGGTGGTGCTGGTCATCTTCGTGTTGGAGTTGCTGATCAAGCTCTATGCCTACGGGCTGAAGTTCTTTCGAAATTCGTGGAACATCTTCGATTTCTGCGTGGTGAGCATCGGACTATTGCCGCAGACCGACAGCATGTCGGCGCTGCGTGGGCTGCGGGTGATCCGCGCGATGCGCCTGTTGTCGGTGATTCCGCAGATGCGCGCGGTGGTTCAGGCTTTGTTGGATGCGCTGCCAGGCATGGGTGCAGTCATCATCATGATCTCGATCGTGTTCTACGTCTTTGCTGTGATGGCGACGATCATGTACGGCAACTCGTTTGACGAATGGTTTGGTACGCTAGGGCGAAGTCTGTATTCTCTATTCCAAATCATGACTCTGGAAAGCTGGTCGATGGGAATTGTTCGACCGGTAATGGAGGTCTATCCGATGGCTTGGGCCTTTTTTGTGCCCTTTATCGTGATCACCGCTTTTTCAGTCCTCAATCTGTTTATCGGTCTGCTGGTCAACACAATGCAATCAGCGGTGGAAGAGGAGACCGAGGCGGAGTTCGAGACGCTGCGCACTTTGGTGCGCAAAGAGACCGATCAAGTCGGCGAGCAGGTGAACGCTTTGCACGAGGAAATCCGAGCGTTGCGGGATGAACTGCGCAAGGCGCGTGGAGGTGAGGAATGAGCGACAGTCAGAAATTTATCGCACGCAACCGCGCGCCGCGGGTGCAGATCGAATATGACGTGGAGCTTTACGGTGCCGAGAAGAAGGTACAACTTCCCTTTGTAATGGGCGTGCTGTCGGATCTGTCGGGCACGTCGGAGCAACCTCCCGTGGCTGATCGCAGCTTTCTGGAAATCGACGTCGACAATTTCGATGACCGGATGCAGGCGATGGCACCTAGGGCACAATTTAGCGTGCCGAACAGCCTAACCGGTGAGGGATCGCTCGCGGTCGATCTGACTTTCAAAAAGATGTCCGATTTCACGCCGCAAGGAATTGCCGAGAGGTTCGATCCGCTTCGCCCGCTGCTGGAGGCGCGTAGGCAGCTGACAGATCTGATGGCTTATATGGACGGCAAGGCCGGTGCAGAGGCTCTGATCGAGCAGCTGCTCGCGCAGCCCGGTCTGTTGCAGGCGCTGACTGGCACCGGGACATCGGCGGACGACAGGCATGCCGTGCTTGAGTCGCTGCGGGCGCCGATTTCTGCATTGGATGCACCCGAAGACACCCCTGACGACACCCTGGCGAATTTGGCGGCGCAGGCCCCGGCGGCGGTACCGCCGGACACATCCGTGATGGATGCGCTCAACTCCCTGGGGCCTGCGCCCGAGCCGGAAGAGCAGGACGACGTATCGGCAGCATTGACCGGATTGCGTGTGGCTGAGATGACTCAAACGTCTGAGACGGACACCGCCGGCGATGTTTTGTCCGGCATTACCCGGATCGAAACGCCGGAGGATATGGATCTGACGGCAGACGTGTTATCGGCCCTTGCAGGCAACGCGGAAGATGCACCGCCGCTGCAAGCGACCAGCAACGATATTCTGTCCGCCATCGCCCGCGTGCCGGAGACGGAACCGGAGTCTCAGACCGTTGCCGTGTTGTCGGGCATTGCGCCTGCAACCGTTGCGAAAGAGGTTAGAGAAGACAGTGCGGTGGACGTACTTTCTGCCATCGATCGGGTGGCTGAGATGGCGCCGGAAGACGATCTCGATAGTATCTTCTCGGCCATAGAACCCATAGTAGAGCGTGAGACCGCAGGAAACGACACCGGCAATGTGCTGTCTGGGATCGCCTCCGTCGCATCGGCCGCACAGGAGGATGTGATCGACGACATCCTCGATGCGCTTGAACTGCCCGAAATAGATGAGATGTCGACGCCGTCGTCCGATGCGGTACTTTCAGGGATCAAGGCGACCCCCGAAACCGAGGTCAAAGAGGACACGCCGGACATTCTCGCGGGCCTTCGCTACAACACGGATCCCGCCCCCAATGTGCTTTCACCCGACGACATCCTTGCCGCGACCGACATGGCGGACCCTGCAATGGCGTTGGACGATCTCGATGATATGTTGGCCGTTCTGGAGAGCTCGGCCGTGGAGGCGACGACGCCCACCGACAACAACGATCTTGATGCGTTGCTGGCGGAGCCTGAGGCAGTTGCCGAAAACATGGACGCGCAAGTGCAAGATCTGGATGACTTCGACGCTTTGCTGTCCGACTTTGGCGGCTCTTCGGGCGAGGGTTCAGTCCCCGCCACACCCGACGGCCTTGGCGTTTTGCTGGCAGATATGGAGACGCCAGAGCCGGATCTGATTGATACAGAGGTGTCGGACGATCTTGCTGACCTTCTATCCGACCTGGAAGGCTCTGCGGATGCGGAAATAATGGCTACCAAGACCGATGACCTGGAAGGCTTTCTGATGCAGGCTGAGGCAGGTAACGAAGACGAGTCAACGGCTAACGATCTTGATGGGCTGTCGGCAGGGATGGAATTTGCGGAGCCGGGGCATGATGAGACCGCAGGTGAAGTATCGGATACTCTGGACGATTTGCTCGACGATCTGGAAGTCTTAGCTGTAGCAGAAACTCCTCCGACGGTTGCAGATAACGAGCTGGACAATCTGGACGCCATGTTGGCAGATCTGGATGGGGATGCGGAGGACCATCCCCGGACAGACTTAGGCAATGCGACAGCGGATAGCCCGCCGCCGAAGTCGCCGTTCGGCACCATTAGCTCCGCGCGGCCCGAACGCGATGCGTTGAACCGGAACGGGTTCAGGATGGCCTTCTTCGGCGACTTCACCGGCCGTGCGGCACGCGGTGCCATCGAAACCGGCGATGCGATGGCAGCGCGCCAGCCCGTCATTCTGGATGTCGATACTCTGGACGAGGTGATCGAAGGCTTTGCCACTACTCTGAGTCTACCCATCGGTAAGAATGGCGGCAGTGTCTCGGTAGAACTGTCCGAGATAGATGATTTGCACCCAGATGCAATTTACGAACAGCTCGGGATTTTCGGCGAGATTTCTGGGCTCCGCCAGCAACTTGGCATGGGCTCAATGGTCGACAAAGCGGCCCAGCGGCTTAAGGACTGGTCAGAGGCTTATGCCACGCCTATCCGTCTGCCCAAGCGGTCCGGGGCCACATCGATCCCGGCGCATATGAAGCTGAGTGATTTCCAGTCGCTGATCGGCGACACGTCCGGCAGGTTGTCCAAGACGGGACCGGCGGATGACCTGATCGCACAGATTGTAGGCCCGCATGTCGTCAAGGCACCCGATGCCGGGGCCGGGGCGCTTGCAGACGCGGTAGATCAGGCGCTGAGCACGGCGATGCGGCTGGTGCTGCACCATCCGGATTTTCAGGCGGTGGAGGCGCAGTGGCGTTCACTCGACCTGCTGGCGCGTCGGATCGAGACGAACAGCGATCTGCAGATCGTTCTCTATGATGTCTCAGCCGAAGAACTTGCCGCCGATCTCGCGGCGTCAGAGGATCTGGCAGAAAGCGGTATCTTCCGGCTGCTTACAGACGTTTTGGATCCCGAGGACGGCGCTGGCGGATTTTCGGCGCTGTTCGGGCTTTACACATTCGAAGAAACGCCCCCCCATGCGGAGTTACTGGCCCGGATCGGCCAGGTCGCAGCCCATGTGGACGCACCATTTTTTACCGCCGTCACCCCCGCATATCTGGATGTGGACAAGCAGGACCGCCACCCTCTGGTGGCGAAGTCATGGGACAATCTGCGTGCGCGTCGCGAGGCTGCCTATCTGGGACTAGCTTCGCCACGTTTCCTTTTGCGCCGACCCTACGGTGGGAAAACTGACCCCATCGACTCCTTTGCGTTTGAAGAATTCAGTCAGGTTGAGGGGCTGAAAGGCATGTTGTGGGCGAACCCGGCGGTTTTGGTGGCCATTTTGTTGGCTGCGACGTACAAGAAAGACGGTGCAGCGATGGATTTGGGCAGTTTCATGTCGCTGGGGGACATTCCGTTTCATTTCGTCACGGACCGGTTTGGCGACCAGGTGGCACTTCCCTGTACCGAACGGAACCTGACGACTGATCTGGCGCAGCATACCTTGGCTCGGGGCTTCATGCCCGTGATCTGGGTCAAGGGCCGCGACGAAATCAGGCTTGGGTCGTTCCGCGCGCTCGACGGTGAAGAGATCTCGGGCCCTTGGTCGGGAGCGATACCGGCACCGCGCGCCGCTCCGGATGCACCGGCAGGGGATATAGAAATGGAACTGCCGGTTTTAGAGGAGTCAGAAGATTACTCGCTTGACGATTTACTTGCGGGATTCGACCATATCGGAGCTGACGCTGGGGACGACACAGGCAATGACGGTGATATGGATCCGGAGCTCGCCGCCATGCTGGAGGGATTATGATGAATGCGTTGCTTGGGCCACCCGAACCCGAAGAGCCGCCGATCATTATCGTAGCGATCGCGCGAAAGTCGTATTACCTGTTGAAGGGCGATACGTATCTGGACCAGATCCTGCTCGCAGATGGTGAGTTTCCCAAGCCTATCCTTTGCGTCTATTTTGAGGACATTTTTGAATCGAAACGCTTGTTGGGGGACCAGTTCAATGTTGGCGCGTTGTGGGGCATTCACCCCGGCATCATCAACCGACTGCGCGAAACCAGCAGTCTGATAGAAACGGAAGCATAGCGCCCCACTTTGGGCCAGGGACTGATCACATGGCAAATACAGAGATCGATCTTGAAAACCGGCTTGTCTGGATGGAGGGGGACTATACATGCAAACCGGTCAACCTCAAGAACGCGCGGGTGATCGAGGGGCTGAGCTTTCTTACGGAGACGACAGTTGAATTTGTGTCCTCCAACGTTGAGCTTGATCTGCAGGACATGCTGGGCAAGACGATTCATCTTGGGTTGAAGGACGACAAGGATGAGAGCCGGTACTTCACCGGCACGTGTACAGCGGTCGAGTATGTGGGCGTGTACCAGGGGATGATGCATTTCGTGGCGGAAGTGCGACCGTGGCTTTGGTTCTTGGATCGAACCTACGAAAGCCGGATTTTTCAGGACAAGACCGTACCCGAAATCATCAAACTCGTTCTGGACGAGTATGGTTTCACCGGGCAGATCAATAAACTGACAGAGACCTACGACAAACGCATCTACTGCGTGCAGTATCATGAAACCGATTTCGACTTCATCAGCCGGTTGATGGAAGAAGAAGGGATCTATTATTTCTTCGTACAGGCTGGGCAAGGGAACAAAGAGCTGAAAATGGTGCTGGCCGACGGAATCGCGGCGCACAAGCCCAATACCACAGGGCCAGACCTAGATTTCTATTTCAAGGAGTCCGAGTACCGTCGGAAATCCGATCACATCTTCGACTGGGCGCACAACACCAGCGTCGTGACTGGCAAAGTAACCCTGAAGGACTACGATTTTGAAAAACCGCGCGCCGAATTGCAGGCGGTCTCGTCAATCGAAAAAGGTAAGCACTCGCACAAGAAATACGAACACTACCGCTATCCCGGGCACATGCGCCTAGGCAATCAGCCAGCCAATTTTGCCAAGGTCCGGATGCAGGCCGAGGCGGTCCAGCATAAATTGGCGCGCGGGGCAGGCAACGTTCGGACGCTGGGTGCCGGTCAAACCTTCAAGCTCAAGGGCCATACACGCACGAGCGTCAATATCGAGTATCTTGTAGTCCGAGCAGAGCATCGGTTGCAGATTGAAACCGACTATGAGGATCAGGAAACCAAGAAGCCATTGTTCGACACTACGATCCCGGTCGACGAGGACAACAAGGACACCTACCGGATCACCTTTGATGTCATCCCCAAATCAGAGCCGTTTCGCGCGCCGCAAGAAACCCGTTGGCCGCGCATTCCCGGGTTGCAGACCGCAGTCGTGACCGGCCCAGCGGGCGAGGAAATCTATACGGACAAGTATGGACGCATAAAGGTGCAGTTCCATTGGGACAGGGTGGGCAAGAAGGATGAGAACACCACGTGCTGGGTGCGCTGCGTGATGCCTTGGACAGGCAAGAACTGGGGCATGATCTCTATCCCGCGGATAGGGCAGGAGGTCGCGATCCAATTTGAGGAAGGCGACCCGGACAGGCCGATCTGCACCGGAATGTTGTACAATGCAGATACAATGCCTCCATACGAACTGCCGGCCAACGAGACGCAGAGCGGAATCGTCACACGCTCGACCAAGGATGGTAGCGCGCAAACCTTCAACGAGTTGATCTTTGAGGACAAAAAGGAAGCGGAATTCGTCCGCTTCCAGTCCGAGAGGGATTATATCCAGACGATCAAGAACAACGCGACCGTGACAATCGGCTTGGAGCATAAGGATAAGGGCGACCTGACCCAGACGATCCACCGCCACAAGACCGAAACCATCAAGACCGGTGATCACGTGTTCAAGGTCGAGACCGGAAACCAGGAGGTCTTTATCAAGACCGACCATACCGAGACGATCGAGGGAAAAGCGACGCAAACTATCACCGGTGACACGAAGCAGCAGGTCAAAACCGGAAACTTTGTGCAGAATGTCGATACCGGCAACCTTACCCGAAAGGTGGCCAAGGGCAACGAGGCAGTGACGGTAAGTATGGGAAACTACAGCCTCAAGACAGCGCTGGGGTCGATCAAGGAAGAGGCGATGCAGGAAATCGAATTGAAAGTCGGCAGCAGCTCAATCAAGATCGATCAGACCGGCGTGACCATAAAGGGCATGATTATAAAGATCGAGGGCACCGCTATGATGGAAGCCAAGGCGCCCATGACGACCGTCAAAGGGGACGGCCTGCTTGTCCTTAAGGGCGGGATCACGATGATCAATTGAGGGCACGTTCATGAAAAAACGGTTTTCAGATCTTAAGAAAGTGCCGCGTGAGCCCGCGATGCGTCTGCTCGCCGCAAAGCGCATCAAGCTGGATACAAAGCTCAAGACACCCGCCAGTGCCCCGGTCGAGGCTGTTTTGGAAGAGCTGGGAGCGCAAAGGGCTTGGGTCTGCGTCTTGCGGATGCTGTCTGCGGCCCTGCCGGACCGCGAGGCGGTCTGGTGGGCTTGTCTTGCCGCGCGCGATATCTGCGGTGACAACCCTGTCACGCCTAGCCTCAAAGCGTCGGAGGCATGGGTGTTTGAACCAAATGATGCCAACCGCGAGAAGGTGCAGATTGCACTCGATACAGCCGATCCGGATGACGACACTGTGCTGGTCGCAACCGCCGCTCTTTACGCCGGGGGCAGCCTGGGCATTGGCGATCTGTCAAAAATGGCAGCCCCACCGGGCGCGGTTGCGGCCTGTGCCCTTGGCATGAACATGACGACGCTTGGCACCGCCCAGGTCCCGCTCTTGCAATTGCAGCTTATCATCGACAGGGCGGTCAACGTGGCCCGCGGCGGGAATGGCAAGGTCGACAAGATCACAGAGCCGCCGCCCCCCGAGCCTGTTGCATTGGAAGGAGGCGACTGATGCCCGGACCCCCACAGGCCCGTGTCGGTGATACGCATATCGGTGTTTGCACGCTGGGGTCTCCAATGCCGATCATGCCGGTCTGCGCGCTGACCGTGCTTGTCGCCAAACGGCCCGCAGCGCGAGTTACCGACATGGTGATGGGCGCAACGGCCACGCCGGCGGGACCCGTGCCGTCGCCGCATCCGCTGGCTAAGGGTTCAATGACCGTTCTCATTCAAAAGCTTCCAGCGATCCGCATCGGCGACATGTGCGCGCTGGGGGGTGTCGTCAACTTGGGTGAGTTCACCGTTTTCACAGGAGGATAACCGATAGATGGCGGTTTTGCTGAAGTTTCAGTCGACAGGCAGCATCCCCGGCAATGGACAGCCCGTTGCGATGCGTGGACCAAGCCTGACCGTCGGACGGGGAGACGAGAACGATCTGGTGCTGCCGGACCCTGACAGGGTGCTGTCCAAGCGGCATTGTGCAATCGAGGATCACAACGGCAATTTAGTCGTGGTGGATATCTCGACCAACGGCACATTTCTAAACTATGGCAAGCTGCCGCTTGGCGCGACGCCTACGCCTTTGAACGATGGCGACATCCTGTCGGTCGGCCCTTATGAAATTCTGGTTAATATCGTGACTGCGGGATCGGAAAGCCAGATCGCAGATCCGTTACAGGATGGACCCGTGTCGCACGGCATAGCCGACAGCGCACCAAGCACCGACGATCTGCTTGATGCGCCCGGAGACGGTGGCGATTTCCTCGACGATCTGCTCGGCGGGCGCGACGGCTTGGTCGGGCCCGGCAGCGTTGATCGTGACGAAGACGGCGGCAATGACCTGTTGCCACCGCTGAGCGACGACGATCTGCTGCCGCCTGCACCCGCGCCCTACGCGGGCCAAGGGGCGAGTGCCGCGCAGCACCACCCTTCTGCGCAGGACGGTTTCACTGCACCTCGACATAGCACTATCACTTCATCGATCCCAGACGACTGGGACGACGACTTTCTTGTGCCGTCTTCGAACAAGGGCGGTGAACCAAGCCAGCCGGCCTATGTGGCGGGCGATGAATCTAACCCATTCGCAGCTCCGGGCGACAGGGGTGCGGCCGACGGAGGGGTCTTCGTGCCCGACGCTTTCGGCGCCGAAGAAGCTGACAAAGGTGTAGGCACACCAACCGAACCCACATTTGCGACCCCGCCGGACGCTCCTATACAGCGGGACGATTCAGCGCCGTCCGTGCCCTTGCCACCAATTCCAAAACTGGCCACTATCCCGGCGCCTTTGCCTAGCGATAGCGTCGCAGCGCGCGCGTTTTTCAAGTCGCTCGGTGCGGAGGAGATGCAATTGTCGGAGGCCGACCTGACGCCGACCCTGGCACGCATGGGCCACGTCTTGCGCCTGATGATCGAAGGGATACGCGAGATCCTGATGACGCGAACCTCAATCAAGTCTGAATTTCGCATTGAGCAAACGATGATACAGGCGGGCGGGAATAACCCGTTGAAGTTCTCGATCAGCCCCGAACAGGCGATCGAGGCTTTGGTCAAGCCGAAGTCCAAGGGATATCTCGACGCAACAGAGGCGACTACTCAGGCCTTGCAGGACATCAAGGCGCACGAAGTGGCGATGATCACCGGAATGGAAGCTGCGCTAAAGGGTATTTTGGCGCGGCTCGACCCCAAGGTGCTTGAGGAAAAGATCGCCGTCTCGGGCGGGTTTTCCAACCTGCTGAAAAGCCGCAAGGCCCGTTATTGGGAGATTTATGAAAACATGTATGCCGAGATATCGGATCAGGCGGAGAACGATTTCCACGAGCTTTTCGCCAAGGAGTTCGCCCGCGCCTACAAGGCGCAGTTGGATAAATTGAAATGACCAAAGAACCAACAAGGAACGCTGTCTGATGTCTTGGGAAAGTAAGGTACTATGGACCGAAGGGCTTTTTTTGCAGCCGCATCACTTTCAGCAGGCGGATCGCTATACTGAAAGCCTCGTGTCGGGGCTCGCCCGGCGGGTTTCGCCGTATGTTTGGGGCTTCAGCCACCTAGATATCGACGAAGAGGTGCTTAAAGTTGGCCAGTTCGCGATCAAGTCGTGTTCAGGGCTGACCCAGGATGGTACTGTCTTTCGCGCTCCTGCCTTTGAGGATCACCCGCCGGCGCTGGACGTGCCCGATACGATCAAGGATTGTGTGGTCTACCTGACCGTGCCGCAACGCCGCCAAGGCGCGCAGGAGGTCGATATGACCGGCGCCGAACTGTCGGCGGCACGGCTGCGCCCAGCAGAGTTTGAGATTACCGATGTGACCTCGACCGGCAAAAAGGCTGTGACCATGGGGGTAGGAAAGCTACGATTGCAGTTCGCCTTAGCCGTCGATGATCTCGCTGATCGGCTGTGCATTCCAATTGCCAAGATTATCGAGGTTAAGCCGGATCAAGAGATTGTGCTCGACAAGGCGTTCATTCCGTCCTGCCTAGACCTGCGTGCGGCGGGGCCACTAGCCGATTTCGTGCGCGAGTTAGACGGTTTATTGGGTCATCGGACGACCGCGCTTGCCGGACGGCTCAGCGATGGTGGCGGAACGAAAGGCGTGGCTGAGATTTCTGATTTCCTGCTCTTGATGTGCGTCAACCGTATGCGGCCAGTGATTCACCACATGTCGCAGATTGAAAACCTCCATCCGGAAAGACTTTACGAGACCTGTCTCGCCCTCGCCGGGGAACTGGCGACATTCATGGCCGTGGAAAAGACAACTCCGAAATTTCCGGCCTACAAGCACGACGATCTTACCGCCACGTTCAGACCAGTGATCAAAGCGTTGCGGCAGTACCTGTCCTCGGTGCTGGAACAGACTGCGATCTCGATTCCACTGGATCCTCGGAAATATGGCATCAGTGTCGGCGTGATCAGTGACCGAAAACTGCTGTCCACAGCCGGTTTTGTGCTTGCGGTCAAGGCTGACATCCCAGCCGAAAACATCCGCCGACACTTCCAGAACCAGGCAAAGATCGGCCCAGTCGAGGAAATCCGTCAGTTAGTGAATTCCGCGCTGCCTGGGATTCCGCTGCGTCCGCTGCCGGTGGCACCGCGTCAGATTCCTTATCACACTGGAGTGGTGTATTTTGAACTGGATGGTGACAGCCCACATTGGGGAAAGATGTCAACGTCCGGCGGGATCGCAGTTCATGTATCAGGGGATTTCCCGGGGCTGAGCATGGAGCTATGGGCGATCCGGCAAGGATAACCGCAAAAAGGGAAGCGCCGAGACATGTCTGACAACGACCCCTTTGCAGAACCGGATGATGCCGACCGTACGGTTATCAAACCGAATCCCGGCGGGCGCCGACCCGCTACCGTAACCCCGCAGGCGCAGCCACAAGCGACGCCGGATCTGGGATCTGCCCCTACCGGTCAGGCTACCGGCATCCCCACAGCAAAAGGCGGCAACACCGAGCCTTCTATGGATCAAGGGATGACCGGTATGAACCGGATCAATGCCGCTGCTGCCACGCTCTTCAGCCTCGTCAGCCGCATTCGGAATCGCGCGCAGCACATGGACCCGGAAAAATTGCGCCGCTCTGTAGTGGCGGAAGTGCGAGGGTTCGAAGCCCGCGCGCTGCAAAACGGGGTTGATGCGCAGGACGTCAAGATTGCCCGCTACGCGATTTGTGCCACGCTCGATGATGTCGTGCTGAACACGCCTTGGGGCGGACAATCTATCTGGGCGCAGCAATCCATGGTGGGCACGTTCCACAAGGAGACAGTTGGCGGCGACCGGTTCTATGACCTGCTCGCACGGCTGGAAAAGGAACCAGGAAAGAACATTGACCTGCTGGAATTCCTCTACATGTGTCTGGCTCTTGGGTTCGAGGGGCGTCTGCGGGTCGAGCAGCAAGGATCAGACAAGCATCTTCAGATTCGCGCAGGACTCGCCCGGATTATCCGGGGCCAGCGTGGCGTTATCGAAAAGGACCTGTCCCCGCACTGGAAGGGAATAGATCAACCGCACAAAGTGCTTTCGTTGTGGAAGCCGGTCTGGATCACCTCGGCGACAGTCGCGATCCTGCTGACTGCCGCCTTCATGACGCTGAGCTGGCTGCTCAACCGCTCTACCGATCGAGTATTGGGCCAGCTTTCTGTACTCGATACCGGGCAGGTGGCAGAGCTGCTTCGCCGCGCCCCGCCGCCGCCGCCGCCGCCGCCGCCCAACGACGGACAGATCGAACGGGTCAAGGGCTTCCTTGAGGCCGAGATCCGGGAAGGGATCGTAGAAGTGTTTCAGGACCAATCTACGATCACTGTGCGCCTGACCGGTTCGGGTATGTTCGGCTCAGGTTCAGACCAGTTGCAACCGTCGTTTGATACGCCGCTTTCGCGCGTCGCCAGCGCCCTGAACGATGCAGAGGGTCCGATCATTATCGTCGGCCATTCTGACAATGTCCCGATCAAGTCGTCGCGCTTTCCCACCAACATGCACCTGTCGCTGGCGCGCGCTGAAAGTGTCATGCGCACCCTGTCCACGCAGATCGACGACAAAGCCCGCTTGAAAGCGGAAGGCCATGCCGACAAGGATCCGATTGCCGATAACGGCACCTCGGAGGGCCGTGCCAAGAACCGACGTATCGAAGTTGTCCTGATCAGGAAATCCACATGATTTTTATCCGCCGCATGTTCCATTTGCTGGGATCGGCCATTTCGATCGTGGTCTTGGTGTCCCTCGCCTTCAGCCTGATGATCTGGTTTCTCGGGCCGATTCTGAGCTTTGGGGAAACCGCACCCTTCGTGACCCTATTCGCGCGACTTATCACAATTGGCATCATCGTTTTCCTTGGTCTTTTCACCATTCTGCTAATCCTGCTCCGCCGGTCGCGTAGAGCGCGCAAAATGGAAGAGGATATCGTCGAGTCCGCCGCTGAGGTCGAGAACGAGGATGACGAACTGGTAAAGGCTGAGTTGAGCGAGCTGAAAGGCAAACTGAAGGAGGCGATAGCCGCCCTGCGCAAATCCAAGCTGGGGCGAAAGTCACTGTATCAACTCCCTTGGTACGTTATGATCGGACCGCCCGGTGCGGGCAAGACAACGGCGATCGTAAACTCTGGGCTGCAGTTTCCGTTGGCCGATACGCTGGGCAAGCAGGCCATCGGCGGCGTCGGTGGTACCCGGAATTGCGACTGGTGGTTCACCAATAATGCGGTACTGATTGACACCGCCGGGCGATACACAACTCAGGACAGCGCAGCAGAGGAGGACAACGCTGGCTGGAACGGCTTTTTGAAGCTGCTAAAAAGACATCGCAAGCGTCAGCCTATAAACGGTGCGATCGTCGCCATCTCTCTGGCGGACCTCAGCCTTCAGGATGAGGAAACCCAGAAAAGCCACGCCGCTGCGATCCGTCGACGGTTGCACGAATTGCGTGAGAAACTCGGCGTGCGGTTCCCGGTTTATGTTCTGTTCACCAAATCGGACCTTATTGCGGGCTTCACCGAGTTCTTTGATGATCTCGGAAAGGAAGAACGTGAGCAGGTCTGGGGCTTTACTCTGCCCGTTTCCAAAAGGGCGAAGGCCGAAGTATCGCCTGTCGCGGCTTTTGACGACGAGTTTGGTCAGTTGCTAGCGCAGCTCAACGCCCAGTCGCTGGAGCGGATGCAACAGGAGACCGACCACCAGCGCCGCGCGCTTGTCGCCAGCTTCACTTCACAGGTCGCCTCGGTGCGGGCCACCGCGAAGTCCTTCCTAGAGGAGGTGTTTCAGGACAGCCGGTTTGAAAAACGGCATCTGCTTCGCGGTATCTATTTTACTTCCGGAACCCAAGAGGGCACGCCGATCGACCGGCTTATGATGGGAATGGCGCGGACATTTGGAATTGGGCGACAGGCCATCGGGACAGGGCGCGGCACGGGGCGCAGCTTTTTCCTGACCCGCCTGTTCGAGGGCGTCATTTTTCCCGAGGCGGGGCTTGTCTCGGCGGATGACAAGGTCGAACGGCGCTATCGGTGGACCAAACGCGCCGCAATCGCCGCCGCCCTTGTAGGCGGCATCGGCTTGTCCGCGCTCTGGATCCGGAGTTATTTGGGTAATACTGAGCTGTTGGCGCAGACCGGCAGATCGATCGAAGACTACCGCGCTGCCGTGGCGCAAGTCCCCGGCAGCCCAATCGAGGATTCCGATCTGGTGAGCGTCGTACCCGCGCTCAATGTGCTGCGCGACATGCCCACCAATCCTGCTGTGCTGGATCCCGCCCCGCCGCGCGCGCTGACCTATGGACTCTATCAAGGCAAGATAATCGGCAACCAGGCCGCGCAAAGCTATCGCGCCGCACTGAACGAACATTTTCTGCCCCGCTTGCTACTGCGTCTCGAAGACCAGATGCAGGCCAACATGAACAATTCTGATTTCCTATACGAGGTGCTCAAGATCTATCTGATGCTGGGCCAGCAAGGTCCTATGAACCAAGATCTGGTCAAGGAATGGATGGCGCTTGACTGGTCTGTCGCATTCGAAGGCCCCGCCCGCGAAGCCCTTCGCGGGGACCTGACCGTGCACCTTGCCGCTTTGCTTGACAACCCAATGGACACGATCAGCCTAAACGGTCCGTTGGTCGAGCAAATCCAGGGGCTGCTGTCGGAGATGCCGCTTGCGCAGAGGGTCTATAATGGGATCATCAATTCCCCCCGCGCGAAGGAACTGGCAGACTGGCGGCTGACCGATGTGGGCGGGCCTGCAATCAGCCGGGTGATCGTGCGATCCTCCGGCAAACCCCTCAATGAAGGGGTGGAGGGAATATTCACTTACGACGGATTCAATTCCGTCTTTCTGGATGAAGCTCTTGGCGTAGCTCAGCGCATTCAGAGCGAGAGCTGGGTGCTTGGCCCTCGCGGCGAAACCGAGCAATCGGAAGCGGCTCTGATCGCGATGAGCCGCGACGTCCTTGATCTGTACTACAACGACTATATCACGCGGTATGACCAAATTCTCGGCGATATCGACATCATCCCGATGGAAAGCCTCAGCCACGCGGTCGAAGTCACCAACGTCCTGTCAGGGCCAACCTCGCCCTTGGTGAACATTCTCAATGCGATCTCGGACGAAACCAAGCTGACCGAAGAACGCAGCAATGCCAGCACCGATGGCCTTGCTGCTGGGGTCTCCGAAATTGGAGAGATCGAATTGCAATCGTCGCTGTCTAGCCGCAGCCAACTGTTTCTGCAGGCGCTGCGCAGCAATGTGCAGACCGAGCAGGGTCCTGCGCCCAAACAACCCGGCGCCTATGTCGAGGATAGGTTTAGTTGGCTGCATGAGCTGGTTGAGGACAAGAACGGGCAGCCCTCTCAACTGTCGGAGCTGACGGGACGCCTGACAGAAGTGTACCAAGAGCTCAACAAGCTCAGCTTCGCGGGCGGTGTCGGGGCGACGACGGGCGACGCGACAGCCATCGTGCGGTTCCAGGAATTGGCCAATCGTCTACCGGGACCGATCCAGCGTTGGTCGACCCAGATAACCAGCGGTTCGTCGGGGATCACGGCCGACGGTACGCGGGCCTCGATCAATGCCAAATGGCAGTCGCAAGTGCTGCCTTTCTGTACTCAGGCACTTGGCGGACGTTATCCTTTCGACCGGCAGGCGAAGGCTGACGTTGCAATGGCCGACTTTGCAAAGCTCTTTGCGCCGAACGGTATGATCGACAGCTTTTTCACCGAGAACCTGCGTGAATATGTCGACACGCGCGCACGGCCTTGGGCTTGGAAAAAGGTCAACGATGCAGATCTGGGGATTTCCCAGGCCGTTTTGCAGCAGTTTCAACATGCCACCGAAATCCGCGACGCCTTTTTCACAGGAGGGGATCAGCCCGCAGTAAGGTTCCAAATCACACCCGAAGCGCTGGATCCATCGGCGCAGGAGGTTACGCTGGACATCGACGGGCAAGAGATCGTCTTTGCTCACAATAACGCGCCCAAACCTGTGGCGATCACCTGGCCCGGCTCTGTCGGGGCGGCGCGGGTGATCTTTCAGCCCGTGGTAAACAACACGTCCAACGCGATAACCCGAGACGGTCCTTGGGCTTGGTTTCGACTGCTGAGCGCCGCGGAGATCAGGCGTACCAACGTTTCGGACCGCAACCGCGTGATCTTTAACGTGGGTGGGCGAATTTCGATTTTCCAGCTACAGTCTGGATCGGTGCTGAACCCCTTTGCCCTCCCGGCACTCGGCCAATTCAGCTGCCCGAGCTCGTTCTGATGGGGCAGGGTTTCGGCGCCTTCGGCAAGATCCCCAGCATGGGAGATTTTCTGCGGCTCGATCTTCCGGCGTCGTTTCTCAGCCCTTGGGACGACTGGCTTCAGCGCAGCATCGTTTCAGTTCGAGACAAGCTGGGGCAAGGCTGGGATACAGCCTACATGTCGGCACGGATATGGCGGTTTACCCTACCGCCTCAGGTTGCAGGGCCAACTGCGGTTTCGGGTATCATGATGCCGTCAGTCGATCGGGTGGGACGGCAATATCCTCTGACCTTGGCTTGTGCCCACGCGACCTCGGCCACAGCCTTGGTTCATTTCGCAAACGGCACCGTTTTCGAGGCGCTGGAGGACATCGCGCTGGCGGCGTTGGAGGATGATTTCAGCCGCGACAGCCTTATAGCGGCACTGAAAGACGTCACATTAATTGAGCCTGCCGTCGAATCGCTTAGCGGGACGCCCTATGTGACGGCCTTGCCGGTTGCAGAGATCATCGCCGCCAAAGTGATCTCCCGTAGACACGGCGACAGCGCGTTCTGGTCAACCTGTCTGGGCGGCGACCACAGGCTGATGGCGATTCCCGGCCTGCCAGCAGGTGCCGAATTGACTGCACTGTTCGACTTGTCCGCACCATTCTGGCACTCCGGCGGGCTGGCGGTTTCTGCATGACACACGTCCGCTATTCCGCGACCACACACGTCGGCCACAAACGCAAGGTCAACGAGGACAGCATCTTAGCCTTGCCGGATCAGCTGCTCTGGGCCGTCTCGGATGGCATGGGCGGCCACGACGCGGGTGATTTCGCCTCGCAGGTGGTCGTGGACCGAATTGCGATGATACACCCAGACCTGCCATCCCAGGAGCTGATCCGTGCCCTGCGCGACGCGATCAACGGTGCCCATGACGCGATCCGAGCAGAAGCAGAGGCCCGAGGCAGTGGCACGATCGGGGCCACAGTCGTGACTCTGGCCATCGCGAATAACCACTTTGCGGCCTTCTGGGCGGGCGACAGCCGCCTGTATCGCTTGCAAAACAAGCGGATCGAGATGTTGACCACCGATCACTCCATGGTTGCGGCTTTCGTGTTGGCGGGGCAGATGACTTGGGACCAAGCCGAGAAGCACCCGCAATCGAACGCTATCACCCGTGCAGTCGGCGTCGGTGATACGCTCGAACTTGAAAAGATCCGTGGCGAAATCCTGCCCGGTGACCGGTTCTTGCTGTGTTCAGACGGGCTGACGAAATACGCGACCTTCGACACTCTGGAACGCGTCCTATCTCGCGAACCGATAGAGACGGTTGCCGACGCACTGCAGCAGATCGCTCTAGATGGCGGCGGGGCCGACAATATTTCGATCATAGTGATTGACGTGATCTAATGCATCTCGCCCCAAACCTTGGTCAATCTGATAGGTCTCTCTACACATATAAGCCGATGTGGAAGAAACAACGCGGTGGACAGAATGCTGATCACTATTCTTGCTCTCCTAGAGGCCAGACCTCAGGCCCGTTCGGATGACATTCTCCAAGCTCAAACAACATCAGATCCGGATCGGCGCAGGCATCTTCGCCGACATGTTCGACGCAATCGCCGAGATCTGCGACCACTGCTCACCGGACGAGTTCTGGAAGTCCTTTAACACTTCCGAGTAAGTCGCAGTTAAAGCGCGGGCGATGTAAGAGTAGGACTTTAATGCAAAATCCCTCTCTCACCAATGTCTCCGAAGACCCGAAGGCGTTTTGCCCACGCAACTTTTCCGTCACTCTTCCGTGGTTAGTATCGCTGAATCCAGTGAGGTCACGGTGACGTCGCTAGCCTCGCGGGCCGCGATCAGCGCTTCGGCATAACTTTCCACGGACTCCGTCGTCGGGCGCAGGTCGTCGAACAGGGAACCATCGGAATGTAGCGCGATGATCTTGGATTTACCCAGCACCGAGCCATCGACGGTGAAGGCCAACTTCCCGCTTGCCTGCGCGTCTTCCAGGCCAAAAGCGACACGCACGAAGCCATCCGCCGCCTCTGCACGCAAAGCCGTCAAGCTGTTGTCCGGGCGGGTCCGGTTTGGCAGCAGGTGGAATACGACGCCCTGCACATCCACCACCGAGACCCAAAGGTAACCCTCTGTCAGCTCGTCGGGAAGGCTGACGTCGATTGTCGGATTCTCCCCGACCCGATAGCGCCCGGCAAGGTTGTCGCCTTCGCGATCTCCATATCCGAGGCGGATGTCGAAACCGCCCGGACCAGCCGTGGGCAAAACCCCGTCGATCCGGCACAGACTGGCGTTCAACACCTCACCCTCCACACGTACCGGCCTATCACCTGCAATATCGGAAATGGCCGCTTGCAGCGCCGAACGACTGGTTTCGTTGGCGAACCTGCCATTGACGATCACCCTATCTTCAAGCCCGTACCCTATCGGTGGCGGTGCCATGAGCTGCAGAGGGCCGCAATCGGCGTGCTCTTCCAACAACGGGTGCACGTCTTTGGGCAGCAGAAATCGTGGTCCGAGGCCGATCTCGGCGGTTCCATTGAAGCCTTCTGGAAAGCCATTGGCAAAGCCTGCCTGCACCGTAGCTTGATCGGACCTGTTCGCGGCAAGTCCGCTCACATTCACCTGATCGTCGGACACCGCGATGCGAAACTCCTCTAACGGCAGGAGGGTCTCGAACATCTGTAACAGCCCCATACCCCAAGTCGGCGAAATGTCACCGCTGGCAAGCGTCAGCTGCGCAGAACCTCCCAACCCCTCCATCCGTTTCGTCAAGGCTGCTTCGACCTCTTTTGACGGCACGTACCCTACCGCCTGTGCATTTCCAGTCGGGCTCTTTTCTATAATCATCGAATAGGGATCGGCTACAGGAAAGCGCGGCCCGGTCAACCCGTCGAAAACCCCACCAAAATAGGCCCCTGCACCGATCGCCAAGAGGGCGACGAATGCCAGAATCGGCAGCAGTGACTGCCGTTTGGGCGCGGCGTCCCGAGGTGCTTCCGAGATCGGACCCTGGGCAGGTGGGGCGGGCGCGACGCGGGCCGTGACCGGGGCAATCACGGTCGCATCGTCCAGCATCACCGAGGCCAGATCGTCCTCTTTCATGCTGTCGGGATCCTTGAACGCTTCCAGAAGCGCCTCGGCCGATTGGAATCGCAGGTCGGGGTTCGGTTCACACATCCTAGCGATCAGCCGGCGCAGCGGCTCAGGCACGCCTTCCAAGTCCAGCGGCTCGGCCTTTTTCTTCACTACTTCCATCGGGTTCGCCCCGATATCTGGCTTCTTGCCACGGAAGGTGGATAGTAACAGTGCTCCCAGAGAATAGATGTCCGAACGGGCATCGGTTGTGCCACTCAGTTGTTCGGGCGCCGCATAGGCGTATTTTCCAGCGAATTCGTTGCCCACGATGGTCTGCGCGCCTGGATTGGTGTCCTTGGCGATGCCGAAATCGATGATCACGGCCTGATCTGCCTTGTTATTTCGCAGGATGATGTTGTCGGGTGATAGGTCGCGGTGCACGATATTGCGCGCATGCGCTGCGATCAGGCCTTCACACACGCGTCGGCCCACCACCAACAGGTCACTTGCCGGCATGCCGCCATCTGCCAGTTTGCGGTCAAGGCCGGGGCCATCCACGTAATCCATCACTAGATAAACCACGCCGTCGGGCATCCGCTGGGTGTCGAAATACCGCACGACCGCATCGTGCTGAATCTCCCGCACGTCTTCCTCGCGGGTCATCAGCACAAGGAAATCCTCGTTGCTAGCAAATTCAGCGCGAAGAGCCTTTACCGCCATCACCCGGCCGGAGATCTCGGATCGTGCTTTATACACCTCTGAGGTGCCACCACGTCCGAGGATTGCCTCAATCCGGTAGGTGTTGTTCAGCAGATCGCCTGGACTAAAAATATCTCCGGGCTGTATCGAAGTCATGCCGCACCGCCAACGGTCAAGGGGCGAGTAACCACCTTAGCTGAGCGCCTGAAATTCGACCCGCCGGTTTGCATCGGATTTCGGATCCGCCTTGTCGAGCAGAAACGCCTCCCCTACGCCGACCGCTTCCAGCCGCTCGGGTTTAATCCCGCAGTCGGTCTCCAGGTGGCGCTTAACTTCCTGTGCCCGCAGCAGGGACAGTCGTTCGTTGTAGCTCGCCGATCCGCTGGAATCCGTGTGACCGACAATCCGGAAGGACCCAATGTCGGCGGTCTGCATTACTTTGCAAAGCGTCGCCAGCTTAGGCTTCTGGTCCGCGCGTAGGGCTGAACTGTCGAAATCGAAACTGATCTGGATGCTTACTTGCTCGTCCGGGGCAAGCTCTACATAGGTTTGCGTCGCACTCGGAGTGGTGGGGGTGTCGCCCACCCCAGTATTATCTTGCGCGTTTGTCGGGGCAAGCACCAGTCCGCGGGTCTTTTGCTTGTTGAAAAACTCTTCCAGCTGTTCCGCAGACAGGTTACTCGCATCGTTTGCTTGTGCGTATGCGATCCCGCTCAGTGCCGCGACTCCAGTCACAGCCAAGCTCAGAAATAAGAAAATCTGTCTATACATTGATGAACCTTCCAATATCGGACAACCGAAGGGTACACCAGCTCCGGGACTGAAACAACGTCATTGATAGGTCGCTTTATTGACTTGAGACCGGCTGTGACCCAATGTTGTCTTATTCAGGTCGTGCAGGCATTTACATGGACAAGCGCATCATTCCCGCAATCGTCAGCGTCATGGTGCTGATCCTTTTCGGGGTAGCCGTTCTGATCTGGATCCAGTTCCGGTCGGACGCCGAAATACGCTACGAAGCGGACGGCGACGCCACGTTCTCGGGTCCTGCCGTTGACAGCGGCGCTCGGATCGAGATTGAAGGCCTGCGCGCTCAGATCGACGCGCTGACTGAACAGTTGCAACAACTAGAGAAGCAGATCGCCGCGATCGCCGACCGCGCCCCGGTTTCTTTTGCGCCATTGCAGGGCCAGGAGCAGACCGCCTTTCCTACCGACGGGCCGAACCAGATCATTGACGCCTATGCCCAAGTGGTGCTGATTGCGAACCGGCGCGAGTTGAACAAGGGGGTCAACATCGCTTCCCCCCGATTCCTCGAAGGGATTTTCGGAAAGCCCCGCGAGGGCCTGACGGACAAATGCCAAAGCATGACCAACGAGCGGCTGGCGAGCAAGCTCGTGACGGCGGAGGTTGGCCCGATCAGGGTGACCATGTTGCAGCCTGCAATTGATTCACTTGCCGTAATTTTTGACAAGATCAAAGCCGCTGACAAGGATCTCTATGACCGGATCAACACCGCTGGCGCACTTTGCGTTCGCCACATAAGGGGGGCGCGGAACAGCACGTCTACACATGCCTTCGGCCTATCCGTCGATCTGAACATTGATGGCAGCCTTGATACGCTGGGCGATGGTAAGACCCAACTGGGCCTGACGATCCTCGCCGATTTCTTTCGCAACGAAGGCTGGTATTGGGGTGCAGCGTTCGGCCGCGAGGACAGTATGCATTTTGAAGTAGGCCGTGATCTTTTGGAGAAATGGGTCGCTGAAGGGAAGCTATGACCTTCGACCGGATCAAGCTTGACACCTTGCAGAACGCAAAGAGAATGGCAGTGAAAGAGTACACTAAAGGAGTGATGCGAAAATCTCGTTGCGAGCAACATTTTGCGTTTCTCTTTGGACCAGTTCCATTCTGACGTTGACAGCTGAGCACTTGATTTTGTCGAGGAAAATTGCGGAGATGTCTTGTGATAAACTTCGTGTCACCGAACCCGTATTCTCGCACCGGATAGGGAAAGCCAATGAATGTAGAATACGCCGTTGGCAAAGAATGGTGTGCGGATCTGCACTGCCGAAGCCGTAAGAGTTATTCGCGTTCGGAATAGATTAGTGAACATATTTCCATAAGGCGCGATGAAGTCGATCAACGAAAGTACTCAGTAGCAGATCTTGCCCAACGGATATCGTCATTTCGCCGTTGCCATCCTTCGCGGCCGTAGCTGTAGAGGACGGCGGCTGGTCAATGGACTAAGGAAGAATGAACTGCGAAACAAGGGAAGGCCGCGCCGCCACCGCTGCCCTCGATGTCCCGTTCAGCGAGTCCATCAGCACCTGACATCGTCTTCGGCATCCGCCGCGTGGGCCGGGTCCATTGGCAGCCTGATAAAGAAGGTCGATCCATTGCCTACCTCGCTATCGAAGCCAATTTCGCCATCATGGGCTTGGACAATCTTCTGGGAAATCGTCATGCCCAGACCGGTTCCCTTGCGAGCCACGCCATCGGGACTCGGCAGCTTTGAAAAGCTCTCGAACACGCTCGCACGCAATTCTTCTGGAATGCCGGGGCCATCATCGGCCACCGAAATCCGCCAGAACCTGCCATCTTCACGCAACCCGACCCTTACGGTGCCGTAGGTCGGGGAATACTTGGCCGCGTTCGATAGAAGATTTGCGAGTACTTGCATCATGCGCTCTGGCGCAACAAAGATCGGCGCTGTTTCCAGTTCGGTCTCAAAAGCGAAACTCACATGTAGCTCGCTACCATAGCCCTTGTTAATCTCGACAGCCTCGGCGACAAGAGACACAAGGTCGACATGAACCTTTTCAATCGGCATCTTGCCTGCACGGAACTTTTCAAGATCAAGGATGTCATCGACCACCAGCAATAGCCGGTCAGTATTGCGCACTGCGATATCCAGAACCGATTGTGCCTTGGGGTCAAAGGTTCCTAGTGTACCGGAATTTAACAGCCTCAGCGATCCATGTATTGACGTTAACGGGGTGCGCAGTTCATGGCTGACGATGGATACCGACTCCATCTTTGCACGCTCAATCTGCTTGCGTTTAGTCGAGTCGCGCAGGACCGACACGAACAGCATATCGCCGTCTTCGCCGCGGACAATCCGGGTGCTGATCTCGCCGCTGGTCTCGCCGCGCCGCACGTCAATGCTTACCACCTCTTTCTCGCCCGAGAACAGAGGAGCAACATGAACTCGGAAATGCTTTTCATTCATGTTGGGATCAGCGTCGAGAACGGTCTTGTCGACCAGATCTTTTGCTTTCCAACCGCTGGCCCCAAGGGCCGCGTGGTTGGCGTAGACCATCTCTAGGCTCTCGACACGAAAAATATAGACCTCGTCCTGAAGGTGATCGAACAAGGACTTCAGAAACCGCGCCTGTTCGGCGCGATGGAAATCGGTGTTATCGGTGCGGATTTCCACCGTGCGGACGAGGTGCCCATGATCATCCATCACCGGCACGAGCGTGCACCGTGTGTAGATTC
The DNA here is from genome assembly GCF_053628575.1 of Roseovarius sp. MBR-51. Classification (NCBI taxonomy): domain Bacteria; kingdom Pseudomonadati; phylum Pseudomonadota; class Alphaproteobacteria; order Rhodobacterales; family Roseobacteraceae; genus Roseovarius; species Roseovarius sp. MBR-51. The sequence continues at coordinate 4,113 of NZ_JBRJGQ010000019.1, read as the reverse complement.
TGGAGCCATCGGCTGCTATCTCTTCGTTCTCACCTGACCAGATATCGCCTGTTTCCAATGACTTGCGCGCCGCTCTATATACGGCATCCGACGCGCCATCGGGATAGATGATGGAGATCGGTTTTCCGACAAGTTCCGAAGTCGAATAACCGTAGCGTCCAGAAAAATTCTCGTTCACCGACGTAATCACGCCTCTGGAATCTGTCAGGCTGACCAAAGCGTGCCGGTTCAGGGCTGTATATATCAGTTCGATTTCCTGTCCCTGTTTCTGCACGAGCTCGGCATGCAGCTCCAGCAACTGATTACCACGATAGAGGGCTAGGCCAAGGGTGCCCAACAGCAAAAAAGACAAGCTGGCAATTGCGAAATGAGGACCTGAAAAACCCCAGTAAAGCCCGTCATTAACGAAGAATAGGAGCCCCACCGCAACCAAACCGATTGCAATTGACGCGATAGGCAGACCGTAAATCTTTCTTAATTTTAACTTTATTCTGTCAAATAAATTTTCCAAGGATAGTCTCCCAACCGTCAAAAAAGCATGGGGCTTCGTACCGCTTACATCACGTTGCCTATCTTACACATCTGGCGAGATTGGGGCAGTAATCGGACGATAATTGTTTTTCTGTGTGGTCCTTGGTAGCTGTCGGATTTGGCCAGGACGCGGCTGATCATTCAGGCCCGCGATTTCATTATGCAACGCGGCATTCGGGTCGGAACGAGGCGCGACGTTTCCCAAAAGGAGCTGACCAGATTAGTCGAAGAGGGCACCGGCGAAATTTCATGCCAAACGATCATAACTCTTTCTGACATGGCGTCAGAGCTGACAGTGACCAATGACCGGGATGCGGCCATCGTTGCTGAGATCAGGGTGCTGACCAGAACGGATGCCGATCTGCAACGGCTGATGGACATGCACGACATTGACCCGAGTCTGGCGTCAGCCCTCGTGGGACAAAATTGAGAAAGTTGGTTCTGGAAATCCGAACGGCTGGGATAAGTGGATTGTCAACGCAACCGTTGCATGATGAAGCGAGCACGTAGAAGACCTTGACGATGCGACAGCGCCGGAACCAAAGCCCGACAGTCAAAGCGAAAGTGGCGTTGGTCGCGATCAGGTACACAAGGGCGCGGACCTGTTCAAAGGAACTGAACCAAGTATAGCATCGCCTAGACTCTCGGCGAGGCAGTAGACTTTTCTTCGACCTTGCTCGCTGATCATAAGGCTAAAGCCTTCAAAAAACCTAGGGTTGCGCGAATTACATACAGTTACCGCCTTAGTTTTGCCCGGTTCTTAGAACATTCTCGTAGGTGACGCTGCCGCGTATCGCATCCCAAACTGGTCTCTTGTTCAAGGGAATAAGATGAAAATTCTCGCAGTAGATGACGACCCGATCATCTTGGAGCTTCTGACCGAGGTGCTCCGCGCCGCTGGCTTTGGTAACCTGACGGTATGCAATTCTGCGACCGAAGCATTAGCCGAGATCGATCGAGTCAATGTTCCGTTCGATTGCTTCCTCCTTGATATCCAGATGCCAGAGGTCGATGGGATTGAGTTAGCTACGCAAATTCGCCGGATCGATGAATATCGCAACAGCCCGATACTGATGATCACGGCGATGTCCGACCGCAGCTACATAGACAGAGCGTTCTATGCAGGTGCCAGCGATTACATAACCAAGCCGTTCGACGTGTTGGAAATCCATTCCAGATTGCGGCTTATCCAATCGCTTCTCTCAGAGCACCGTAGTCTCGAGGAACGCAATCCCACTCCTCAATTGAATTCGCCAGCATCAACAGTTACTGCGGCAGACCTTGAGAAACGGCTCTCCCTGCGTGGGATTGACGGTTTTATCGACTTCCTAGCGTTGGAAAACTATCTTCTACAGATTTCACGTGTCTCTTTATACGACATGATCACTTTTGGCGTTGTGGTACCTGATATGGCTCAGGCGTTTCGCGCAAGCAGTGTGTTTGAATTTGAAGCAGCGGTAAGTGACTTTGCTGAAGCTATCTCAGAATGCTTGAAACCGGAGGTATTCTTTGCAAGCCATGCTGGAGAGGGTCGTTTTGTTTGCGTGCTCACCAATGCCTCCAACTTCGCTCCAGAATCATTCGAAACGCGGCTTAGCCGAACTGTCCGAGAAATGGACCTTCATTTCTGCGACGGTCGGGCGATCTCGCAGACGCCAGTCGTTGGGGAAAGTATTTCGCTCGAACTCACGGCTTCGCGGGACATATCAGACGCACTTTTTCAAGCACTGCAATCCGCAGAGGCACGGGCGCTATGTCCAGTTCCACAGGATCGCGCTCCGTCCAGCAAACTCAAGCGTCTGCTCGGCATTGGTTGAATTAAGCTCTAGGAATAAAACATGATCCAACAGAACATCTCGATTCGGCTGGAAAAGGTTAGGACGCATTTTCTTAATGAGTTGGAAAACCAGTATCGTGATGTGGAAATGCTTCGCGATCAATTGGATGAGGTAGCCGATCACTCTCAGACCTGCCGCGACATCGGTCGCATTTGCCACAAGATTGCTGGAACGGCAGCCACCCTTGGATTTCCAGATCTTGGGCATGTCGCAGCTGAGATTGATGATTTTGTCGCCTCACTTAGCACCAGCGGATCAGAAGCCATTCGTGAAATGCGCGAACACGCAGACCACTTGTTGGTTTTAATGTTTCTGGTTCTCAACGACGAATCCATGCTTGCATAAACTTATGGCCGTTGACGCATATCGAAGCGATGAATGATGGCCAAATGATAGATTGAGCCCATTTCCGGAAACGTTGCCTGAAAGTATCTGGACAAGTATAAGACTTTTAACCCACGCGCTTGGAGGGGTACAAGTTGATCTTGTCCCCTTGGTGCTGATCGAGTCGCGCTATAGCAGCTTTCATAGCTCTCTTGAAATTTAGCTTTTGCGTCTTGCTCAAGCCAATCGGATGGCCAGAAACTATATCATCAGGCATGAAATCGAGATCCCACTTCCGAGGATAATTGTCTTTCAGCGTCATAAATATGGATAGCTGCGCTTCCTCGGGTGCAAACCCACCATCGGTCTTCATCGCGCATAGCATGGTCCCATTCCCAACATGAGAAAGAAACGTACCTTCAGCGCCAAACGTGCTTTTAACCGCGCATATAAACGCTTCGAGGAATTCCAAGAAATCAGCTGCGTCCATACTTGCAAAGATCCTATCTATGCTCTGGATCCTGACGGCAAAGAGATGCGTGTCGCCTACTTCAGTTTCAGCGACCTGCTCGAGGTAATTCTTGAACACCGACAGGGGTAAGAGCCCGTCGAGTTTGATTTGCATAGCTCCTGATGCAATGAACGCGTCATTCTTCTTTACTTGCTTGGCGGATAAGACCGGCGGCGTATAACCCAACACGTTTCTCACGGCAGTGTAGCTATCCATCGCAGCCTGCCGCTCTTGGACAAGACGTTCCGCGACATTGATCCGTGTTACCACCTCGAATGCATCAAAGGGCTTTTTGATGTAGTCAGTGGCACCATTCGCAAAAGCCTGCGAGATAGACGAGTGGTCTCTGCGCCTGGTAATCATTATGATGGGTGCGCTATGGTATGCCGCAAGGCCTCTAATTTCTCTGCATAAGTCTATTCCGCTTAGCTCCGGCATCTCGATATCAAGGAGGATGCAGTCGAAAGGGATTTCTTCTTTTTGAAGAGTTGCCAGCGCGTCCAACGCAGAAGGCTTCAAGGTTACGTCGTGGTATCGCTCGCTTTGAAGACAATCGCGCAGCAAGTTCAGCGATACAAGATCATCGTCTACTGCTATGATTTTCATATGATGCCTCGCCTCTACATACTCTCATCAAATTCTCTATGCCCTCCACAATGCGCGGTCGGTTCGAACGGGCACGTCACGCACCCTTAGGTAGTATTCTGAGAATTTGTTCGAATTGTGGAGGATCGTCCGGCTCGGCGAGAAGTCGCCTAACAGGTCGTGCTGACATGAGGTAGGCGGTGACCTGCTCAATCGCGTATCGTCACTTGGGCATCTCTAAAAATTGCCCTGACCTTGGCGCTGCGATATCGTGACTTGGTGAACCGGCATATAGGGGATGCAGCAATGACGCAGATGGGTTTC